>DAINCF010000454.1:0-5978 GCA_036732565.1 Vicinamibacterales bacterium | reverse complement strand
AGTATGTCAAAATTGGTCTTCTAAGCCGGGGGTCGCAGGTTCGAGTCCTGCCGGGCGCGCCAATTCGCAGGTGCGAATTGGCTACGGCCGGCAGGCTCCGGGAAGCGCCGCGATTCGCTTCGCTCGTCGCGAGCAGTTCCGAGTCCCGCCGGGCGCGCACGGTCCTCCGTAAAGGAACGCGCTCGGCGCGAGCGTTGCCCGACGCTTCAGGACGGGCGCGAGCCCTCCGTAGGGGCCGAACTTGTGGTGAAACGAGGCGCTAGACGCGAAACACTTTTTCTTGCGCCAGCTTTGCGAGCGCCTTCGTCCGAGCGGTGATCTCTGGTCGCCCCCACGTAGTCGCACTTTGTAAGCTCGCGTCGAGCGGTACCTTCGCCTTCTTGAGTTCCGCCTTCTTCTTGTCGAAGGATTTGTTCCCTAGTGCTTTGTTATTCAGGGCTGGGGGCACCAGCAGCAGGTTGCCGATCTCGCCGGCATTCGGCAGCGGCGGGGCGCCGTCCGGCTTCTGCGGCGCGATGTGCTCGATCGTCATTGCTTCGTAGTCGATCGCGGCATCCTTGCGGAGCCAGTCATCAATTCGGGCCAGAAGATATTTCACCAGCGGCCGCTGCTTCGAGCTGTCCTCCGTATGACGAATCTCGATGAATCCCGCCTCGAACTCGGCATAGCCGGGCAGTCGCTCCCGAAGTTTCGCCGCAAATCCCTTGATCACCCTGCCAGCCTTGTCCTTCGTCGTCGCCGCATCAAGGGCTCGCGCTCCGAGCGCGAACATCTGACCCGTTCCACCACCGGTTCTCTGAGCCGTGACCGCGGAGAACTGGAAGTGGAAATTCTCCATGGATCGAAGCAACTGCCGGATCTGCTTTAGCGTGAGCCGGTCGTCATCGTAAGCCCGCAGAATTGATAACAGCATTGGTACAGGTTGAACGACTCGGAAAAGATTCAACGCCCTCAGCGACGCGCTCAGTGGCTTCTCTTCCTTCGTCCACTTGTGTGAGCTCGGGTCGATGATGCTTCGATAGATCTTCGAATCGCCGACCAGCCTGTCGAGGTAGGCCCCGGCTGTGGCCTTGTTTACGGACTTCTTGACTTCCTTGAAGAGCTTCTTCTCAGGAATGTACGGGCTGCGCGAAAGCCACGAGTGGTGCAGGAATCGATTGACGTCGACATCGACAGACGCGTCCTCGAAGTACTCCAGGATGTCCTGCCACTTCTGGCGAGCGACGTCGACTTGCTTATTCTTCGGCTTGATCAACCGAGTCAAGTGGTTCTTGACGAGATCGGATACCTTAAGGTCCTTGCCTCGCGTGTTCAGCGTCTCGAAAATCAGGTACGCGTCGTCTTCGGAACTGAGCTGGATGAGAATCAGCTGGAGCCGCAGCAGTTTGTCCCTAACCGCCGTGAGCCGCCGCTTCCGGTGATCAGCTTTCTTATCCACGGCGACCGTCGAATCAGAATTGATGCTCTCCAACGCTGCATCGAGCAGCGCGGTCAAAAAATCGTACGCGCCCTTCAACGCTTCTTCCTCGGCACCGAGAGACGCGGTGAGGTCTGGTCGTCCGAACTTCTGGATATACTCCTGCAAGTAGGGGTACGGCGTCTCCGATTGGAGAACGAAATGCGGCTCGTTGTCGATGTTAGGTCGCTCGATTAGCTGCTGAACTCCCTTGGCAAGGTCTGTGTGGCCATCCTCGGCGAACTTTTCGCGCAACGCCGCAAGAAGCAATGTGATCGTGGTAAGGCGCTGCTGCCCATCGACGACATACATTGTGTCGCTCGAAGGTCCACTACGGTAAACCACGAAACTCCCGATGAAGTAGTCGAGGTCGTCGGAGGCTATCGAGTCTTCCCAGAATTCGGACACGTTCTCACGATCCCACGAGTACGGTCTCTGGAATCTGGGGACGCAGTAGAAGAAGGACTCTAGCAGCGTCTTGACTGTTTGATCGACTGGCTTTATTTCCATCTCGCGCCGCCTACAGAACAGAACCCTTGCCGTTAAAGCAGCGCGATGGTACTACGGACCGGTAGGGGCGCGTTGTGGGCTGTGAGCGCGTGAACCGAACGGCGAGCAGACGGCGATGACCTGCCGCCGGC
Organism: Vicinamibacterales bacterium; assembly: GCA_036732565.1. Lineage (GTDB taxonomy): Bacteria > Acidobacteriota > Vicinamibacteria > Vicinamibacterales > UBA2999 > JAIVJN01. Next base: position 3,881 of record DAINCF010000454.1, on the reverse strand, counting down.
GCGATCGCGCCAGCTAGTAGGCATAGCGCCTGAGCTGAGCGCGCGCCGGACGGAACGCTTGTTTCGCCCGCGTCTCTCCAAACCGAGAGTGCGAGACTTCCCAGGCGCGGCCCACGGGCGTTCACAATTGCAATACCATTCAAGAGTTATGCGCGTGGAGGTAAGGCCGGAACTGTTTCGTTGGGCTCGTGAGCGCGCGGGACTCGCCCCCGAAGCGCTGGCGCGCCGGATTCCCCAGCTTGCTGCTTGGGAAACGGGCGAAGCACGTCCCACGCTGAAGCAGCTCGAGAGGTTCGCGAAGGCGACCCATACGCCGGTTGGCTTTCTGTTTCTCCCCGAACCTCCGATCGAGCACATACCGATTCCGGATTTTCGAACTGTCGCCGGCGCACGCGTCGATCGACCGAGCCCGGATCTCCTCGACATGATCTACATCTGCCAGCAGCGCCAGGAGTGGTATCACGATTTCTCTCGGTCCGAGGGCGAGGAGCGATTGCCGTTTGTCGGTTCTGCACGATTGACCAGTGATATCGGAGAGACAGCCGCCACGATGCGCGCTGCCCTCGGGTTCGATCTCGACGAGCGCGGTCGAGTGGCCACCTGGACAGACGCGCTCCGACGCTTCATCGAGCAGGCCGATACCTTAGGCGTGCTTGTCATGGTAAGCGGTGTCGTCGGTAGCAACAATCGGCGGAAACTGGATCCCACTGAGTTTCGAGGTTTTGCCCTGTCTGACGACCTGGCGCCGCTCGTGTTCATCAATGGCGCGGACACGAAGGCCGCGCAGATGTTCACGCTTGCCCACGAGCTGGCGCATGTCTGGCTCGGCCAGTCTGCACTATCCGACGTCGCCCCCAATTCGTCGCCTTCGCATCAGGTTGAAATATGGTGCAACCGAGTTGCCGCGGAGCTTCTCGTCCCGCACGCCGCCTTGGCAACCGAATACCGCGGGGGTGCCGATCTTCAAGGCGAGATCACGCGCCTTGCGCGAGTCTTCAAGGTGAGCACGCTCGTCCTTCTTCGCCGTTTGCACGACATCGGAGCGATGACACGTGACGATCTGTGGCGGACCTACGGGGAAGAACTCAACCGACTTAGAGCGATCCCCAAGGCCAGCGGCGGGGACTTCTACCTTACCCAAGCCGCGAGGGTCAGCAAGCGCTTCGCCCGCGCGCTCGTCGTAAGCACCCTCGAAGGGCACACGCTGCACCGAGACGCCTTTCGTCTTCTGGGCTTCTCGAAGCTCGATACGTTCCGCGAGCTCGGGCACAGCCTGGGAGTCACGTGAATGGCGTATCTACTCGACGCCAACGTGTTCATCCAGGCGAAGAATCTTCACTACGGAATGGACTTTTGCCCGGCGTTCTGGGATTGGCTGATCGCCGCGAACGCGGCGGGCCGCGTGTTCAGCATCGAGAAGGTCGGCGACGAGGTCCAAGCCGGAGGAGACAGCCTGTCGGCGTGGTCGAAGGAACGCGGCTCGGGATTTTTTCTCAAACCAAATGCCGCATTGCTGGCTGCGCTCGGCTCTGTCAGTGCGTGGGCGGCGGGCCAGGGATACGAACCAGCCGCGGTGAACACGTTCCTCCAGATCGCCGACTACTACCTCGTCGCCCATGCTCTCGCGCACGAGCACACCGTCGTTACTCACGAAGTCCCGTCAGTGTCGACCAAGAAGATCAAGATCCCCAACGCGTGCATCGGTCTGAGCGTGAAGTGCATGAGCCCATACGAGATGCTTCGTCTGGAGCACGCGCGCTTCGTCCTGGGGCCAGCCGCTTAGGCTGACCCCAGAGGATGGCTATGTGTGCCGCGAGCTCGCTCATCTGCCGCAGGCTTTCACGATCGTTCGGCGAGTGACGCCAACGTCACGCCGCATACCAGGCCCGCATAGTAGTAGACGTCGTCGCTATAACCTACTGCACCCAGGTTCTCGCGCTGTCCATTTCGTCCCTTTCTTCAAACGACTGTATGGCCGACTGCGCCTTCCTCACGCCTTCCTTGCCTTACGCAGTCCCTAGTGTCGCATCGCGATGTCCTGGATCGTTTTCAATTCCTCGGGATCGGCGGGAGCAAGGATACAGCGCACAGGGACCATCACCGACGCCCACTCCGATAGGTCGACAACGGCGTCGGCGCATGCCCGTTCGTTCGACCGGATCGCCTAGCGCGTGGCGTGAATGATACACACAAGCAGCGGAAGCAGAGGCAGAACCGCCTGCTGCGATTGCGACGAGTAGACGTCTGCCCCCCTCCTGCGCCGCACGCTGCGCCCGGCAGGTCGGCGGCTCTGAGGGGTCTGGAAGAATGTGCGCCAGATCCCGTCGGCGAGCTTGAGTGGTTGACGGATTCAGGCCCTCCGTGCCGTGTTAGCGCACGCCGGCGGGCCGACTTCACTGAGTACGATCACGGGTGTTACAGCGACAGCACCTCCTTCGATCTGACGATCATCGAAGACGCGCACCGCGGCTGGTAGAGAGCCTTGGTCGAACCAGAATGGGAGAATCCCTCGGCGGGATTCGTGTGCTCGACCTCGTGCAACGCGCTCAGCGCGCACGCGCTTGCGAAGGGCCGTGCGAAGAACTTCCTAGACTATACGCTTGTCGGCCCGTGGGGCTTCAAGATTCTGAACCTCGTTTCGCGAGTTCTATTGCGGCCGCGGCCTCAGCGAGGCAGCACCTGCGACGGATCCGCCTCGGCCCCTATCGCCTCTCGTCTTCGGCACGATCGTAAACAGTCATATCGATGCAGTGCATGCTGGACATATGAGTCGGTCTGTATTTTCCCTTCATGATTGCCAGAAGGTCGAAGGCGAATTCGCAGAAGTTCAACCGAGCCCAACTCAGTCGTACCGTGTAGTGGTGACCGTCCACCTCGGTCGACTCTGGCATCGTGCTGGCTGCCAAGAGGTTGCCGTCAAGAATCATAGACTCGACGTGCTCCCGGGAGCGAAGGAACGCAATTCGACCAGTCTCTTCATCTGGGACGCCCTCGCCAGACAAAACAACTGGCCCCAGAAAACTTCGCTTGAATCGCAGCGCGCGAAGAAGTTCCAGAGCACTGATTTCGGACGCCTCACTCTGCCGAAGCTCGAAAAATACGATCCCTACGGCGCAACCCTGGGGAAGATACTGCGGGTAGGAGTCTGCTGGATAATCCTCACCAGCCATCAACGGGTTCAACTGTTCCAGTTTGTTGAGGGCATTCAAGACGTTCTGTCGCGAAAAAGTGGACTTGACCTCAAGGACGGCGTGCACGTATTCAGCGGGAATGATCCGGGACTGGCCTTGGACTGAGGCATCCGGGTTCAAGCCAGTCCAGAGGACGGGAGCCTCAAGCTGGTCATACACGATCACGTCGAATTGGCTGGCCATCGCGTTGCCGCCACCCTGGCTCCTGATGTAGCCAGGCGTTACCGCGTAACGCCTGGGCAGGAACACCTCAAGCCATTGCCGTATCAGAGCTTCAGCGGTCCTACCATGCTCGGTCTGGACCGGTCGCCCAACGTGGTCCTGGCGCGCCAACCGGTAATCTGTTAGAAGGCGGCGTTTTTGGTTATAGAACTGAGACCAGGCTGCTGACCAGGTTTCGCGGTGCTCTGCCATTTTCGAGCAGCTTAACAGCCGAACAAACCCTGAGGCCAGAGCACCGCCGCCGATCGCTCCTCTCTCAGGCTGCCCGAAGGCGCCTCCCGCCCTGCCCCGCAAACTAGGCAAAGGGTCACGTGACTCAATGCCATGGATGCGACTACACACGGAGCGCGTGTCGGCCAAGCCGGCGCGAGCGGCATGCGAACGGTCATCGATGACCCGGGCAGCGTGGTCCTTAATCCCTAATCCCACTTGAGTTGCCGAACGAAATGTACTTCAATGGCGCCATGC
>DAINCF010000453.1:0-5986 GCA_036732565.1 Vicinamibacterales bacterium | reverse complement strand
GTTCGGGCGCTTCGGGGGGCCGGGCGGAAATCTGCCGCTTCGCGCGCTCGACCTGACCGACGCACAGCGACAGCAGGTGCGCGAGATCGTCGAGCGGCACCGCGCCAACCTTCGGACGGCCGGGGAGCAGTTGCGCCAGGCCTTCGAGGCGCAGCGCACCGCGGTGGAAACGTCGCCGGTGGACGAAGGCCAGATCAAATCGTCGAGCGAGGCCCTCGGGACGGCGCACGCCGCCATGGCGCTCGAGCGGGCGCGGATCCGCAGCGAGGTCCTGTCAATCCTCACGGCGGAGCAGCACGACAAGCTGAAGCAGTTGCAGGCGGAGCGTCAGACGCGGATGAAGGAGCGTCTGGATCGCCTGCAAAAGAGACGGCAGGGTTGATCGTAGGGGCGGCTCGTCCTTCGCCGAGCGTTTCGGCCGACAAGTCGCGAGCCGCCCGTTCCTCACCTGCTGGGAGGGCGGGCAACTGCATGGCCCGCCCTCCTCTCCCTTCTCGGGTAACATTCCCGCCTGCCCGGGCGTATCAGCTAACGGCTACGCAGTAGGGCCCAGCCGCCCAGGGGGGCACCCATGACACGTTTGATCTTGGCCTTGGCGTTAGTGACGATACCGGTGACGGGCTTCGTTGCCGCCCATCATTCGTTCGCCGCGCACTACTTCGAAGATCAATCCACGTCGATTGAAGGGGATGTCGTGGAGTTCGCCTATCGCAGTCCGCATGCGTGGGTGTACCTCACGGTCTCCGACGGACGCGGAGGCCAACAGCGCATGAGCGCCGAGTGGGCGAGCCCGGATCGACTGACGCGCGCCGGGATCACCAAGGACACCATCAAGCCGGGTGACCACGTCATCATCACGGGCAGCCCCGGACGCAACCCAGCCGATCTCGCGATCCACCTGAAGGCAATCGAACGGCCCTCGGACGGGTGGAGCTGGCGACCCGCGCAAAGCCGCCCGTAAACGGTACGTGGGGTCCGCCTTCAGGCGGACCTGGGCCGGCTAAAGCCGGCCCCCACGGATGGCTGAGGCCGGCCCCACGGATATTTTCTGGAGGATTGATGAGACTGCGAGCGGGTGGGCTGGTCGCTGCCATGATCGCCGGCCAGATGATGCAACTGTCGGCGCAGACGAAGCACGAGAACGTCGTTCTCGACCTCTGGACGCAGGGCAAGGTCGCATTCGGTGTCTACGCGCCCAACGAGAATCCGGCGCCTCGTGTGCCCGGGTCTCCGCCACCGCCGGCCATCTACACCAAAGCCGGCGGCGAGAGGCTGGCCAGCAATCCGCTCTACGACTACGTCTTCCTCAATCTCGAAGGCAGTTTTGACGTTGCCTTCGTCAAGGCGATCGTCGAAGGGCTGCGAAGTCCTGCGGCGGTCGGCCGCAAGACCCTCATCGTGCGGATCCCGCCGATCGACAAAGATGGCGCGGCGGTCACGAAGACGCGGGTCAAGGACATCCTCGATCTCGGCGCGGACGGCGTCACCATTCCGCACGTCGTCAGCCTCGATCAAGCCAAGCAGGCGCTCTCGTTCTTCCAAGAGGCGAAGGCGAACGTGTGGTCCCCCTCGAATCCCGGAGGCGAGAAGATCGCGATGCTGATGATCGAGGATCCCGGCGCGCTGGCGCAGGTCACCGCGTTCGCGAGCTTGAAGGGCATCAGCATTCTCGCGTGCGGCATCGGCAGCCTGGCGCAGGCGCTCGGCGGCGATCGCGCCGCGGCAGAGAAGGGCACGCAGACCGTTCTCGCCGAGACGAAGCGCGCCAAGCTGGTCAACATGCTGCCGGCGACGCCGAAGGACGTCGAGCAGCGCGTGAAGGAAGGCTTCCTCGCCGTCCTCGCGCAGGGCCAGACCGCGGACGAAACGATCAAGATCGGTCGAGCGGTCGCGGGTCGCTAGCTAGCGATTCAAGAGAAAGTCTCGCGCGACGTCCGCGGGCGTGCGACGGTCGATGTCGACGGCGCGATTCATGGCGCGCATGTCTTGCACGGAGATCCGTCCGGCCAGGCGGTTGAGCGCGCGCGCCATCTCGGGATGGCGGAGCAGCGACGCGCTCCGTGCCACGGCTACGGCATCGTACGGCGGAAAGTACCGCCGCGTATCCTCCAGCATCGTCAGATCCAACGCGTCGATGAGGGCGCTCGTGGCATCGCCGGCGATGACATCCACCTGCCCGTCGGCCAGCGCCTTGTAGATCAACGACAGATCCATGCCGCGCGGGGCATTCGGGAATCGCAAGCCATAGGCCGTGATGAGACCGGGATAGCCGTCCTGGCGCTGCAGAAACTCGTGGCCGAACCCTGGCGTGAATCGATCGGCGACCTTGGCGAGGTCGTCGATGGTTCGCAGCCCGAGCGCTCGGGCGTCCGTGGTCCGCACGAGAATCGCAAACGTGTTGTTGAAGCCCAGAGGCTCTTGGACGGCGAGGCCGGCGCCCGCGTACAGCTCGCGGGCGCGATCGAGCGCGACTTGCGGATCGTGCGGTACATCCTGTTGATGGAACACCGCGGTCACCGCCGTGCCCGTGTACTCGACGTAGACATCGATCTGTCCAGACCGCAACGCGCGATCGCAGATGAACGTGCCGCCGAGATTCAGCTGCCGTTGGACCTGTACGCCTTCGCGCTCGATGGCGTGGGCCAACAGCTCCCCCAGCACGATCTGCTCCGTGAAGTTCTTCGAGCCGACGACGATGCGCGGGCCGGAGTCCCGGGCAAGCGCCGGCCACGCCAGCAGCGCGACGAGCACGATTCCCGCCAGGGCGATCGGCATCGCAATCGATGCGGAGAGTCGGCCCGTCCTGAGCAGCCGCTCGGCCCACGCCAAGAGGCCGTCCGCGACGAGCGCCAACGCCGCCGCCGGCACGGCGCCCGCGAGGATCGTCGTCGTGTCGACCATCGACAGGCCGCGAAAGATGTACTCGCCGAGGCCGCCGGCGCCGATCGCCGCCGCGATGGTGGCCGTACCGACGCCGATGACGGCAGCCACGCGCACGCCGGCCACGATCGACGGCAGCGCGAGCGGGAGCTGCACCATCAACAGCAGCTGCCGTGGCGTCATGCCCATGGCCACGCCAGCCTCGACGATGGATCGGTCGAGGCTGCGCAGGCCGCCGACGGTCGTGCGCACGATCGGGAGCAGCGCGTACAGCGTCAGCGTCACGAGCGCAGTGCGCGAGCCGATGCCGCCGATGAACGGCAACGGCAGGAGGAAGCCGAATAGCGCCAGGCTTGGGATCGTCTGAGCGACGTTGGCGAGAAACAGCAGCGGACCGCCCAATCGTGGACGTCGAAAGGCGAGCACGCCGGCCGGAATGCCGAGCGCGATGGCGACGGCCGTGGACACGAGCACCAGCACGACATGCTGCTGGAGCAGTCGGAGGAGCTCATCCCAATGCGACGACCAGAATTGGAGGAGGGGAGTCATGGTTCGGGCCGGCTCAAAGGCCGGCCCCTACGAAGATCGTTGGCGACGAGGGTCTCGACGAAGAGACGCACGCGCGGATCGTCGGAGGCGGCGACGGCCTGCGGCGCGTCGCAGACGATGAGCTCGCCGGCCTCGATGACGCCGACGCGATGGCCCAGTGCGAACGCCTCGCCCATGTCGTGCGTGACCATCATCACCGTGGTTCCGAGCTCTTGTTGAATGCGACGGAACTCCCGTTGCAGCTCGACGCGCGTGATCGGATCGAGCGCGCCGAACGGCTCGTCCATCAACAGCATGGGTGGATCGACCGCCAGCGCCCGGGCCACGCCGACGCGCTGTCGTTGACCACCGGACAGTTCGTGCGGCCAGCGGTGTGCGTACGTCGCTGCGGGCAGCGCCACGAGATCGAGGAGCGCCGCGGCACGGGCCCGAATCCGATCCGCGTCCCACTGCTCCAGCCGTGGGACGAGGCCGACGTTCTGCTCGATCGTCATGTGCGGGAACAAGCCGACGTCCTGCAGCACGTAGCCGATCCGTCGGCGCAGACGAATGCCGTCCCACTCCCGTGTGTCGCGATCCTCCACGCGGACGCGGCCCGAGGTCGGCAGCAACAGGCGATTGACCAGTTTGAGGATCGTGCTCTTGCCGGCGCCGCTGCGCCCGACGAGCACGATCACCTCACCGGCGCGGACGTCGAGCGTCAGCGCCGAGAGGATCGCCGGCCGTCCCGCGTACGCGAAGCTGACGTCCTCGAACGACACCACGCGGGCGCTCGTGTCGACGTTCATGGTCACGTCATGATAGACGTCTTGCTCGTTGGGCCCGGCCGATCGGCGGCCAATTCTGTAATCGAATGTACCGTTTGTGAACTGAAGGCTCAGCCGTAGCGACGCATATCCCCCGAAACACGGCCCGCCCTAGGGTTCGCTGCTCGACCTATCTGGGAACGCCTCTTGCCTCGTGAGGGGGCGTGGCCAGACCCCCTGCGCCCGTTGAGAGCGCACGTCTTCACACGCGGTGTCCCGCTCCCGCACGCGTGGACGGCCAGCAAGGCTTCTCACTCTCCGAGGTCTTGGTGGTGATCGCCATGATCGCGATCCTCGCGGGTGTGGCGGTCGGCGTCACACCAGCCATCGTCACCTTTGCGACCGGCGAGAGCAGCATGTGGCAGGTTGCGAAGGTGCTGACCACCGCCCGAGAGGCCGCCATCACTCGACGTCGAAATATCGAGGTGCGCTTTCAGCCGCCGAACACGATCCAGCTGGCGCAGGTCAACGTGCCCGGCCCGGGGACAACGGTCCTCGATACCGTGACGTTCGAAGGCGGCGTGCAGTACTTCCTCGTCAGCGGTCTGCCGGACACCCCGGATCTGTTCGGGAACACAACGGCCATTCGCATCAACAGCGCTGCCAACGACCCCGTCATGTTCACCCCAGAGGGGACATTCGTCGATGCGAACGGCGATCCGGTGAACGTGTCGCTGTTCTTCGCGGCGAATCAGGACGCCAGCACTGCGACAGCGGTGAACATCTCCGGCGTGACGGCCGTCGTTCGCCCGTGGCGGTGGAACGGATCGAGCTGGGTGCACTGATGAGGATGGTAATGCCTAGACAACGGCCCGCTCAGGATGAACGCGGCTTCTCCTTGATGGAGGTGCTCGTCGCGATGATGATCCTGACCGTCGGGCTCCTGGGCCTCGCGCAAACGTTCTACGGCGGGATGGCGATCATGATGTCGTCTCCATCGACGCTCGTCGCGCGCGAGAAGGCCCGCGAAGCCATCGAGAGCGTCCACGCCGCGCGCGACACCGTCGTGCTCAACTGGGCGCAGATCCGCAACGTCACGGCGCCAACGGGTTGCCCCGCGGGGACCACAGGCAATGGTGGCGGCAGCTTTCTCGTCGGCGCTCAGACCTTGCGCAGGCCCGGCACCGACGGGCTCGTCAACACGGCAGACGATGCCACCGCGACCCTGGAGGCGTCGCCGGGTCCCGACAATCTCATGGGCACGACCGACGACATCCCGCTCACGGGTTTCACCCGGCAGATCGACATCTGCGATGTCAACGGCAACACCGCGCTGCGAATGATCATCGTCACCATCGGCTACAGGGCCGCCGGCTCAATCGGTCCCTCGCAGCGGCAGGTCGTTCTGCGGACGCTGATCTCGTCCTTCTCGTAGGCGCCGATGAAAGCCTCCATGAACGCAGACGAACGCGGGTTCACGCTGACCGAAGTCCTGGTTTCGATGGGCCTCATGCTCGTGGTGCTTGCAGGGACGTTCCAGGTCATGGCCAGCGCGATGCGGGACACGCAAACCGCGAAGCAGGTGACCAACCTGAACGCCAACCTGCGGACGACGATGGATGTCCTCGTGCGAGACGTTCTGCAGGTAGGACAAGGACTGCCCAGTCGTGGCCTTATCAGCATTCCCAACGGGGCAGGCGCCACGCCGATCAATCGTCCAGGGCCAGCAGCAAGCGCGCCGTGTGCCGGCGCCACCCAGTTCCCTGCGGGGGCCTGGATTCCGGCCATCACAGCCGGGCCTGGCTTGGGTC
>DAINCF010000452.1:0-6014 GCA_036732565.1 Vicinamibacterales bacterium | reverse complement strand
TCCAGATACTTGTCACGCGCGAGGTGACGATGCCACGACGATTACGCGACGCCCTGGCCGATCTGCGCGGCAGCACCACCGAACCCTCGTCGAACACAGCGGTGCCTCGATATGAAGTGGATGTGGCGGTCGGTCGTCTCGGCTTTCCATGGGTGACCGGCGTGCGACGGACACAGTAGCCACCAGGACACCAAGACCACGAAGGAATGTGGCCACCAAGGCACCAAGACACCACAGAAGATCGTTCCAAAACCTTAGTGTCTTGGTGTCTTTGTGGCTAGTCGTACTTCATCGTGTTCTTCGCGCCTTCGTGGCCAGGTCTCTTCGTGTCTTTGTGGCCTCGTCGGTGTCAGCCAAGCAGTTGTTTGGCGATCGTCACCAGCTGCAGGTTCGACGTCCCCTCGTAGATCTGTCCGATCTTCGCGTCTCGGTACAGCTTCTCGACCGGGTAGTCCTTCACGAACCCGTAGCCGCCGTAGAGATTCACCGCCGTCGACGCCGCGCGTTCGGCGACCTCGGACGAGAAGATCTTGCACATCGCCGCCTCGGTCAGAAACGGCTCGCCCGCGTCGCGCAGGCGCGCGGCGTTGTAGACGAGCAATCGTGCCGCCTCGACGTCGGTCGCCATGCGGGCCACCTGGAACTGGACGCCCTGAAAATCGGCGATGGCTTTGCCGAACTGCTTCCGCTCCTTGACGTAGCGCAGCGTGCAGTCCAGCGCGCCCTGCGCCAGGCCCACCATCTGTGCACCGATGCCGATACGCCCTTCGTTGAGGGTCTCGATCGCCACCTTGTAGCCTTTGCCGCGCTCGCCGAGCACAGCCGACTTCGGGACGACACAGTCTTCGAACAGGAGCTCACAGGTGCTGCTGGCGCGGATGCCGAGCTTGTCCTCTTTCTTGCCGACCGTGAAGCCTGGGGCGCCGCGCTCGACCAGAAACGCCGTGATACCGCGGTAGCCCGCCTCAGGGTTGATGTTGGCGAAGACGATGAAGAGGTCGGCTTCGTTGCCGTTGGTGATCCAGAGCTTGCGTCCGGTGATGCGATAGCCATCACCGGCCTCCACCGCGCGCGTGGTCATGGCGAACGCGTCGCTGCCCGAGCCGGCCTCGGACAGACAGTAGGCGCCGATCATCGACGCCGAGAGCTTCGGCAGGTAGCGGCGCTTGACGTCCTCGGAGCCCCAGCGCACCAGCGCATTGATGACCAGCGTATTCTGCACGTCCACGAGCACGCCGACGGATGGGTCGACCCGTGACAGCGCCTCGACGGCGAGCACGGCATGGAAGAAAGACGCACCAGCACCGCCGTAGCTTTCCGGAACCTCGATGCCCATCACGCCGAGGTCGAACAGCTTGCCGATGAGGTCTTTGGAGAACTTCGCGTGCTCATCCATCTCGCGAACGAGCGGCCGTACTTCGTTGTCCGCGAACTCGTAGACGCTGTCGCGGAACAGCGCTTCGTCTTCGGCCAGTCGAGTCAATGCGGAACTGGCGGCGATCTGCTGCTGCTGGCTCATGAATCCTCGGTCTGCGGGGCGAAATCCTTGCGTAGGACGTAGAAACTGGGAATGTTATCATCGAACCTATAGGCGGTCGCCGCCGCCTCACCCCGGGGTCCCCGCCGCGCGGAGGTTGCGCGGTGGGGTGGAAGAAGGCACGTGATGCGTACGGCAGGAGCTCGTTTCGCCGGCAGTGTTTTCGGTGCGGCATTCGCACTCGCGACGCTCATCGCCCAAGGCGGTGGCCAGCAGCCCGCCCAACCTTCGCCGCAGCCGGCGCCTCCACCACCGCCGGCAACCGAACAACCCGCCGAGGAGCAGCCGGTCTTTCGTGCCGGCATCAACTTCGTCCGCGTCGACGTCATCGCCACCGACAAGCAGGGCAACCCGGTCACCGATCTGACGCAGGACGACTTCGAGGTGCTCGAAGACAACAAGCGTCAGGCGGTCGAGACGTTCAGGCTCGTCAAGGTCGAGTCGCAGCAGCTGATCGAAGCGGTCAGCCCCATCCGGTCGCGCAACGACGAAGAGAACGCCGCCGCGAACGAGAACTCCCGCATCTTCGTGTTCTTCCTCGACGACTATCACGTTCGCCTCGGCAACAGCATGGCGTCGCGGCGTCCGCTCACGGAGTTCGTGCAGAACCAGGTGGCGCCCAGCGATCTGCTGGCGGTGATGTACCCACTGGCGCCGCTGGACACCGTGGTGTTGACGCGCGATCACGCGTCCATCATCCGGATACTGGAGCGATTCGAGGGGCGCAAGTTCAACTACACGCCACGCAACTCCGCCGAGGAGCGGTACGCGCAGCAGCCGACCGAAATCGTCGAACAGATTCGGCGGCAGGTGTCGCTGTCGGCGCTCGAAGGCTTGTCGGTCAAGCTGGGTGCGCTGCGCGAGGGCCGCAAGGCGATCATCCTGGTGAGCGAAGGCTACACCGCGCTCCTGCCGCCGCAGATGCGTGATGCCAACGCGCAGATGCCCGGTCTCGGCAATCCCAATCGCAGCAACCCCATGGCCGGCGAGAACAACATCTACGAGGACCGCGCGAAGTTCAGCGCCAGCCTCGACGTGCAGCGCGAGCTGCAGGAAGTGTTCAACGCCGCCAACCGCACGAACACGGCAATCTACTCGGTGGATCCGCGCGGACTCGCGACCGGCGAGTTCGACATCAACGAGAACGTCAACTTCAAGACCAGTAATGAATCGCTGACCGCCACGCAGGACACGCTGCGCATTCTCTCCGACGAAACCGACGGCCGCGCCATCGTCAACCGCAACGACCTGGCCAAGGGAATGCAGCAGATCATGCGCGACTCGAGCGCCTACTATCTGCTCGGGTACAACTCGACCCAGGCTCCGCAGGACGGAAAGTTCCACGCCATCCGGGTGCGCGTGAAGCGTCCCGGCATCCAGGTCCGTGCGCGCAAAGGCTACTGGGCACTGTCACCGACGGAGACCGCCACCGCGCTGGCACCGCCGAAGCCTGGACCGCCGCCCGCCATCAACCGTGCCCTGGCCACCCTGGCGACTCCCAACGCGCGGTTCGTGCGCACGTGGGTCGGAACCTCGGCGGGCGAAGGCGGAAAGACAAAGGTCACGTTCGTGTGGGAGCCGCTGCCGCAGGCGCCGGGCGTGCGGCGCGGCGCGCCTCGCGATGTGTCGCTGCTCGTCGCGTCACCTTCGGGTGATGTCGTCTTTCGTGGAGACGTTGGCGGGGCCGCGACCGCGAACGGCGACGGCAATGGCAACACCGCCGCGGGTCCACTCGGCGGCTCGCCGGGAGCGATCGTCTCGTTCGACGCGCCGCCCGGGCGTCTGGAATTGCGCATGACCGTCAGAGGCACGGACAAGGAGACGCTCGACACGGAAGACCGTGAGATCACGGTGCCCGATCTCACCGCGGCCGAGGTCAGGCTGGGAACGCCGCGGCTCTTCATCGCCCGCAACGCGCGCGAGTTCCAGCAGCTCAGTCAGGACGCATCGGCCAGACCCACCGCCGGTCGCGATTTCCGCCGTACGGATCGCTTGGTCGTCCGCGTCGACGCATTCGGACCTGGCGATGGCGGCACGGTGACGTCACGCCTGTTGAATCGTCAAGGGCAACGGATGGTGGACCTGCCCGTCACGCGCGGCGAAGGTCCGCTCCGGACGATCGATCTACCCCTCTCCAGCCTCGCGCCCGGGGAGTATCTGCTCGAAGTGGCCACTGCCGCGGAGGGGCAGCCGCCGGTGGCCGAGCTCGTGGCATTCAAGATAGGAACGTAGGCCTCGGCGCCTCCACCTTCGCGCTAGGCGCTTGGGCGGACAGGTCGCGCCTCGGCCTCATGCATACATCCCGCGCATTTTCGTCACCGTTGCCACGCGATTGATGGCGACGATGTAGGCGGCGGTGCGCATGTCGACGGCGTATTTGAAGGCGGTGAAGCGAACCGCGTCGAAGGCTTCGACCATCTTCGCCTCCAGCCGTGCGTTCACTTCCGCTTCGTTCCAGAAATAGCCGTGGCGGTCCTGGACCCACTCGAAGTACGAGGTGGTCACGCCACCCGCATTGGCGAGGATGTCGGGCACGACGAAGACGCCGCGTTGATGGAGCAGGTTGTTGGCTTCCGGAGTGGTCGGACCGTTCGCGCCTTCGATGACCAGCTTGGCTTTGATACTGCCGGCGTTCTGCTCGGTGATCTGGTTCTCCAGCGCGGCGGGGACGAGGATGTCGACATCCAGTGAGAACAACTCTTCGTTGGTGATCGGCTGGGCGTCCGGAAAGCCGTGGACGGTGTCGCCGTGGGTGCGGGCGTACTGGATGAGCGCCGGGATGTCCAAGCCGCCGGGGTCCTGCACACCGCCTTTCCAGTCCGTGACGGCCACGATTTTGGCGCCTTGCTCGGCCAGGAGCTCTGCGGCGACCGATCCCACGTTGCCGAAGCCTTGGACCGCGACCCGCGCGCCGGCGAGCGAGAAGCCGATGTGCTTGGCGGCCTCGCGCGCCACGATCATCACGCCACGCCCCGTTGCCTCGCGACGCCCGAGCGAGCCGCCCATCTCGACCGGTTTGCCCGTCACCACCGCCGTCGCCGTGTGGCCGACGTGCATGGAGTAGGTGTCCATGAACCAGGCCATGATCTGCTCGTTGGTGTTGACGTCTGGCGCCGGGATGTCCTTTTCAGGCCCGATGGCGTCGATGATCTCGGCGGTGTAGCGGCGTGTCAGCGCTTCGAGCTCGCGCTTCGACATCCTCGTCGGGTCGCAGATGATGCCGCCCTTGGCGCCGCCAAACGGCAGCTGCGCGACCGCGCACTTCCATGTCATCCAGGCGGCCAGGGCGGTCACTTCGTCGAGCGTGACGCCGGGATGGTAGCGGATCCCGCCCTTCGCCGGACCGAGCGTGATGTTGTACATCACGCGATAGCCGGTGAACACTTCGATCCGCCCGTCGTCCATCTGCACGGGGCACGACACGATGATCTGTCGCTTGGGATGGGTGAGGATTTTCCAGATGCCAGGATCGAGGTTGAGGATGCGCGCGGCCTCTTCGAACTCTTGAAGCATCGCGCCGAACACGGTGCCGTTGGAAGACATGCGTCAGCTCTACGATGTGCGGTCTGGGTTGTCGGGTGCCCCTTCATGGAGCGCCGGTGTGGATGAGTGCAAACGACCCAAGTTACCGTCGGTCCGCCTCAGATGTCAATTGCGTATCGAAGTCATGATGTTTTTGTATCGACACCACAAGTTCCATTTCGGCGCGGCTTTATAATGACCCCGTGGAACGGCGCGAGGTGTTCACGACGATCTCCGGGCAGCCGATCGAGCGGCTCTATGCGCCCGACAACGTCGCCTCGCTGGACTACGTCCGGGATATCGGCGCTCCGGGAGCGTTTCCGTATGTGCGCGGCATCCACCGGACGGGCTACCTCGGCAAGCTCTGGACGATGCGGCAGTTTGCCGGGTTCGGGACGCCCGAGGAGACGAACCAGCGTTACAAGGAGCTGATTGCCGCCGGCGGCACCGGCCTGAGCGTCGCCTTTGACCTGCCCACCTTGATGGGACGCGATCCCGATCACCCGCTCGCCAGGGGCGAAGTCGGGAAGTGCGGCGTGAGCGTGGCGTCGCTGGCGGACATGGAACGCCTGTTCGACGGCATCGCGCTGGGCGCAGTCACCACGTCGATGACCATCAACTCGCCGGCGGCGATGATCTTCGCGATGTACCTCGTCGTCGCGCAGAAGCAGGGCGCCGACTGGCAGGCGATTTCCGGCACCATCCAGAACGATATCCTGAAAGAGTTCATCGCGCAGAAGGAGTACATCTTTCCGCCGGTGCCGTCGATGCGTCTGGTCACCGACGTGTTTGCGTTCTGCTCGGGCGCGGTGCCCAAATGGAACACGATCTCCGTCAGCGGGTACCACATTCGCGAGGCGGGCTCGACCGCCGTCCAGGAGCTGGCGTTCACGCTGCGCGATGGCATCGAGTACGTGCAGTACGGGCTCGACGCAAAGCTCGACGTCGACGACTT
>DAINCF010000451.1:0-6024 GCA_036732565.1 Vicinamibacterales bacterium | reverse complement strand
GCTCTACACCCTGCTGAACTACGCACTGGGTCTCAGCCGGGTGCGCTTCCGCGATTACATCCTGGGATCGATCGGCATGCTGCCGGCGGTCACGATGTACGTGTATACCGGCAAAGTGGCGGGCGATCTCGCCACGCTCGCCAGCGGTGCGGCGGCACCGAAGGGCGCCGCCTACTACGGACTGCTGGCGTTGGGGCTTGCGGCGACCATCGCGGTGACGATCGTCATCACCCGTATCGCCCGAAAAGCCATCGACGAAGCCGTGGCGGATCAGGGCACGACGACCACGACCTGATTGGACGGCGCGCTCAACCCGCAGCCATTCTGCGCGCGTATCCGGGCGAAGTAGGTTCCGGACGGCGCGACGCCGCTCACCGCTGTGGCGGCGCCGACGGGAATGGTGACGTCCACCGCACCGGATGAGAGACCGACTTCGAGCACGTACCCCGAAGCGCCTGCGACCGCGTTCCATGTGAGCGTGACGAGCGGTCCCCCGACGCTCTGCGTCAGGCTCGGCGAGGAAGGCCCGCCGCAGGCGCTGACGATCTTGTAGACGGCGCCGGGTGGATCGTAGCGAATGATGTACAGCTCACCCGCGAGGTCCTCGGCGAACGACGACACCTGCCCCAGGGCTGCGCCGCCGAGCTCCGCGGTATGCTCGAACGCACTGGACACGCTCGCGTCGCCGGTCGTCGGATTGATCGCAAGGCCGACCGAACCGACGAGGCCGGTTCCCCAGTCGCCGACGAAGTAGCGTCCGCGAAACGCCGGTGGCAGCGCCGAGCCACGATAGACGTAGCCACCGGTGACGGCGACACCGATGCCTCGCGGGTAATCGAACAACGGGTTCACCGGCGGCAACGGCGCCAGCGGCTTGTTCACGCCGGGCGTGGCGATCGTGCCTTCGCGGGCCGGCCACCCGTAGTTGCGCCCGCTGCGTCCGGCGGGTTCGTAGTTCACTTCCTCCCGTTGGCCCTGGCCAACGTCTCCGATGATCAACGCGCCCGTGCCGCCCCGTGCCGGATTGTCGAACGAGTACCGCCAGGGATTCCTCAGACCGATGCTCCAGATCTCGCCGAACGGAATGAACGCGACGAACGGATTGCTGGGCGGTACGCGATAGCCCTTCGGGTCCCCCGGATCGACGTTCACGTCGATGCGCAGCATCTTGCCGAGCAGGCTATTCGGGTTCTGCGCGGTGTCGAACGCGTCGTTGAACCCGCCACCGTCGCCGAGGCCGATGTAGAGGAAACCATCTGGTCCGAAGGCGAGATGCCCGCCATTGTGGTTCACCTCCGGCTGTCGGATGACACGCTCGCCGGTCGGCCACAAGAGATCGAGCCGACTCCCGGACACGGCCTGAAGGTTTCCTGGGTTGCGGGTGAAGCGCGCGACCACCGTATGGCCGTCGGTGTCCGTGAAGTTGACGAACACCCAATTACTGCTCGGATTCGGGTGAAACGCCATCCCGAGCAGGCCCTGCTCCGAGCCGCCAGTCGCAACGGCGAGAGTCAGGAACGGCGTCGGCAGCACGCCTCCGTTCTGGAGCACCAGGATCTCGCCGGCCCGCCGCACCAGATAGAACGTGTTCGGCACCACGGGATCTTGAACGAACGCGATGAGGCCCGTCACGTTGCTGACAATGGTCTGGGTCGCGATCTGTGCCGAGGTTGGAACGACGAGGGCGAGCAGAAGGACGAGCAGAAGGACGAGGGTGAGGATTCCGCGTGGCATATGTCGCATAGAAGGCCAGTACCTAGCCGCGCGCGAGGAGCTCGCGACGCAATTGATCGAACAACGAATCGGCGCGCTGCACGCCTGAGAGGATCTCGTCGGGCGTGACCCAGAGATCGGGATTGAGAGGTTCGGCCCGCGCGCGCCACGCTTCGCGTGACGCCTCGTCCGTCGCCGCCAGCTCGCTGATACGCGCGCTCAACTCGGCAAAGCGCGCATGCAGTCGCGTCGCGATCTCGCGGCCGACGAGCTCCTCGAGCAGATCGTGCGCGCGCGGAGTCGGTGGCTCCATCGCCAAGGGGACCCCGAGCACCTCGATCGGCTCGTCCACGTCTGGCGCGTCCGATGGTCCTGGCCGTTCGCGGTCTGGGAGGTCTTCCACCCGGCCAGGCGCCGCCTCGGGTGCGGGTCCCCGCTGTGGCTTCCCCCGGCGGCGAGGTGGCTGGGTCGGTTCGACCTCGATGCTGATCGCCGCACCGACCGCCAGGATCTCCGACCAGTTGAACTCGACGTCCGGATGCTGCTCTTCGATGAGGCGAATGGCGTCCTCGTCGAGCGGCGGTCGTCCGACGCGCACGCTCGGGGCCGTGCGATACCAATACAGCACGCGCGGCCGTGCGCCAGGATGCGCAGCATGCAGCAAGAATGTGCTCTCGTATCCGCGGCGATCGCGGCTCAGGCGGAGAAACGGCACCTCGGTCTCTACCGTCGCCTTGCGGGTCGAGCGGCCTTGCGGGCGGCCGCCGCCTTGGGTGCCGTTTTCACTGCCTTCTTGGCTGCGGGCTTGGCCGCTGGCTTCGAGGCCGGCTTAGCGGTCTTCGGAGCGGTCTTCGGTGCCGCCTTCCCCGCCGGCTTGGCGACGGCCCTGGCAGGCTTGACCGGCTTGACCGGGTTGACTGGCTTGGCCGGGTTGACTGGCTTGGCCGCCTTGGTCGAGGTGGCCGGGGCGGGCTTTTCGGGCGTGGCCGAGGGCTTTTCGTCCAAGACGGGAGCGGGTTTCGGCCTGGGCACCACGGGCATGGCCGAGCGCTGGACCATCGTGAAACGCACCTGGTCGAGGGCGGTGTGATAGGTCCAGATTTCGCTCACGCTGATGCCATGCTCGACGCACAGCCGACGGGTCGTGTCGAGCGCGGTTGGCGGTACATAAAGGGAAAACGGCACCCGCAGGCGGCTGAACAGTGCCCACTGAGACATCGCCTCGAGGGTGTTGATGGACTCGCCGGTCTCGACTTCCACCGTCCCCTGCAGCCGTCGCCCACGCTCCTGGCTATAGAGAACGAGGTCCGGAAATACCGTTTGTTCGCCGACATTCACTGAGGCATTCTGCTCGGCCCCTGGATTGATGGCCACCTCGTGCTTCCGCCGGTAACGGGCCTGGAGAAGTCGAATGATGCGGTCGTGTTCGAACTGCTCGCGGACCGGGCGGGTGAGGATCGGGCTCACTGGGCCTCCGGAATGAAAAATAAACTCGATACTATATCAACGAATGATGACGTCCGCGCCCAATGAACCGCGGTTTCTCCGCGCTTGCCGCCGCCAACCCGTCGACACCACCCCGGTCTGGTTCATGCGGCAGGCCGGTCGCTACATGCCGGAATATCGTGCTCTCCGCCAGAACTACACGCTGCTGCAACTGTGCCGGACCCCGGATCTTGCGACCGAGGTGACGCTGCAGCCGATTCGTCGGCTCGATGTCGATGCGGCCATCATCTTCTCCGATTTGCTGCTGCCGCTCGAGCCAATGGGGATTCCCTTCGATTTCGTGAAGGGCGAGGGTCCCTCGGTGCACGCGCCCCTGAGGACGACGGCTGATATCGACCGCACGCAGGTCTTCGAGCCTCGCGAGGCGCTCGACTACGTACTTCAGGCCATTCGGCAGGTCAAGCGGGAGCTCCCGGCGCACATCCCGCTGATCGGCTTCGCTGGCGCGCCGTTCACGCTCGCCTCCTATGCCATCGAGGGCGGACATTCCAATAACTTCGCGCTGACGAAGGCGTTGATGTACCAGCACCCCGCCGCGTGGCATCGCCTCTGCGAGAAGCTCGCGTCCATCGTCGGGGACTACCTCGTGGCGCAGATCGACGCCGGCGTCGACGCTGTTCAGGTGTTCGATTCGTGGGTCGGCGCGCTCAACCCCGGGGACTATCGTGAGTTCGTCCTGCCCCACACCCGCCGCATCTTCGCCGCCGTCGAAGGCCTGGGTGTGCCGACGATTCACTTCGGGACCGGCACCGCGACCATTCTTCGCGAGATGCGCGAGGCGGGTGGCGATGTCATCGGCGCGGATTGGCGCATTCCGATCGACGAGGCGTGGGCACGCATCGGCGTCGACCGCGCGATCCAGGGGAACCTCGATCCAACCCTGCTGTTCGGCCCCGAGGATCGACTGACCCGCGCGGCGGAAGACGTGCTGGCGCGCGTCGGCGGCCGGCCGGGCCACATCTTCAACCTCGGGCACGGGATCCTGCCGGAGACTCCCGTGGAGCACGTCCAGCATCTCGCGCATCTCGTCCATCGTCACGTTCTCGCATGATCGATGCGGTCATCATCGGCGCCGGCATCGCGGGGTTGTCGGCGGCCCACGAGCTGTGCGCGCGCGGACATCACTGCCTGGTGCTGGAGCAACACGCGCGGCCAGGTGGCGTCATTCGCACGGAACGTGTCGACGGGTTCGTCATCGATGCCGGACCCGATTCGCTGCTGGTTCAGAAGCCTGCCGCCATCGACCTCGCTCGCGAAATCGGCCTCGGCGATCGTCTCGTCCCGACGCTGACGCCGCGCACGGCCTATGTCGTCCGCAACGACGCGCTCGTGCCGCTTCCTGACGCGTCGTTTCTCGGCATCCCCACCCGACTTGGCCCGCTGCTGACGACATCGTTGTTCTCGTGGCCTGCCAAGCTGCGGATGGCGCTGGAGCTTCTCGTGCCTCAGGCCAGAGACCTCGACGATGAATCGATTGGGGGGTTCATGCGGCGGCGATTCGGCGACGAGGTGGTGACGTACCTCGCGGAGCCGCTACTGGCGGGCATTCATGGCGGGGACGTCGAGCGCCTCTCGATGCGCGCGTTGTTCCCGCGCCTGCTCGTGGCCGAGCGCAGCCACGGAAGCGTCCTTCGATCGCTGCGGGCGCTGAAAGTCGACCGCCCTGCGGATGGCGCGTTTCGATCGTTTGCGGGCGGGCTCGATGAGATGGTGGACGGCGTCATCGCGAAGCTTCCCGCGGACACCGTGCGGTGCCATGCGCGCGTCGCGCGCATTCGTGGTCGAGGGCCATTCGCGGTGACGCTCGAGACCGGTGAGGGCCTGGACGCCCGCGTGCTGATCGCGGCGACGCCGGCGCGAGTCACCGCAACGCTCCTCGGCGACGTGGATGCGGAGTTGGCGCGGACATGTGCGACGCTTCGATACGCCTCGACCGCCATCGTCGCGCTGGGCTTTCGTCGCGATCAAGTGCGGCATCCGCTGGCCGGGTCCGGATTCGTCGTGCCGCGTGCCGAACGCCGCACGCTGATGGCGGGCACCTGGGTGTCGTCGAAATGGCCGAATCGCGCGCCCGACGGGCACGTGCTGCTGCGCGGCTTCGTCGGGGGGATCGACCATGCCGACCTGCTGGCGCTCGATGACTTGACGCTGGTCAATCGCGTCACCGAAGAGCTGTCGCAACGGCTCACGATCACGGCAGCCCCACTGCTGACCCGCGTCTTCAGGTGGCCCCATGCTACCGCCCAACACGAGGTCGGCCATCACCGATGGCTACGCGCCATCGACCAGCGCTTGGCCTCCATTCACGGCCTCTTCCTGACCGGTAGCAGCTATCGCGGGACGGGGATTCCAGACTGCGTGGCCGATGGACGCGCCGTTGGCGCGAAGGCAGTAGCGTGGCTGGGCCGCAGGTAGGGGCGGTTCGCGAGCTGCGCGTAGGGGCGGTTCGCGAACCGCCCTAGATCGGTAAGGATGGTCGGAGACTGACTCATGGGTCCTATTCATCTCATCGGCGTCCCGCTCGACCTGGGCGGCAATCGGCGCGGCACCGACATGGGTCCGTCGGCGTTTCGCATTGCCGGCATCCGCGAGCAGCTCTCTTTACTGGGCGTCCCGGTCGTCGACAAGGGAGACATCCCGTCGCCCATTCCGGAAGCCAAGGGCGCGGGCGATCCGCGCAAGCGATACGTCAAGGACATCGCGCGGGTGTGTCAGAAGCTGTGGCAGATCTCGCTGGCCTCGCTCGAGGGGGGCGCGCTGCCGGTCGCGCTCGGCGGCGATCACAGCCTGGCCGCGGGCTCGGTC
>DAINCF010000450.1:0-6077 GCA_036732565.1 Vicinamibacterales bacterium | reverse complement strand
GTCGTGGTCCGAGCCGGACGGTGATCCCCGAAGACGCGCGCGTAGACCGCGTTCATCTGCTGGAACTCCTGCATGTCCAACAGGAACACGCCGCAGCGAAGGACGTGATGCAAATCCGACCCGGCGGCTTTGAGAATGGCCTCCACGTTGCGCAGGCACTGCTCGGTCTGGGTCGCGACATCAGGTCCCGCGAGCTGGCCGGTGGCTGGATCGGTCGCGCCTTGACCCGAGACGAAGACGAGACGCTCGAACCCCATGCCGGGCGAGTACGGTCCGACGGGCTTCGGCAAGTTGGTGGCGTGGACAGGACGAAGATCGCTCATGCGCTGCTATTGTAGAAGAGGTGCCTCGCTTCAAGCTGACGGTCGAGTACGCTGGCACGCGCTACAGCGGCTGGCAGAAGCAGAAGAACGCGCGGACCGTGCAAGGCGAGATCGAGCGCGCAGTACAAGAAGTGACGGGCGCGCGCACCTTCGAGTGTCAGGGGTCTGGACGGACCGACGGCGGCGTCCACGCGCTGATGCAGGTGGCGCACCTCGAGCTGCCCGCGTCACCACCGCCCGACACGCTGCGGCGACGGCTGAACGACGAGCTCCCCGCCGACATCAACATCCTGACGATTGCGACGGCTCATCACCGCTTTCACGCCAGACATGCGGCGGTGGCGCGGAGCTACCTGTATCAGATTGCGACCCGGCGCACGGCGTTCGCGAAGCCGTACGTGTGGTGGGTGCGCGAGCCGCTGAACGTCGCACGCATGCAAGCGGCCGCGGCGCGGTTTCGCGGCATGCACGACTTTCGATCGTTCAGCGACGATGACCCGGAGGAGAAGTCGACCGACGTGCTGATTGAGGAGATCCAGGTGGCCGAGCACGGCGACCTCATCCTCGCGCGCATCGTCGGATCGCATTTCCTCTGGAAGATGGTGCGCCGCATGATCGGCGTGCTCGTCGAGGTCGGCCGCGGCGGACTCGGCGAGGGTGACATCGAGACCTTTCTGCGCACGACGTCCGAGACTCCGGCACGCTTGACGGCGCCGGCGTCCGGTCTCTTCCTCGAGCGTGTGTTTTACGAGGGAGACGTACGGTCGATCCCGCTGGCACCGGCCGTGCCGGTCGCGACGCTCGCTGAATCCGGTGTCAGGCGCTTACGGTGACGGCCTCTGGCCCAAGAGCCCGAGCTCTGCAATCGCCCAGTGCTCGACGGGCGCACTCCCCAACTGCCTGAGCGCCAGGCATCGCGCGTCCGTCGGCGCGAAGCGGACCGTCAGCGGAACGGCCACGGGGTCGATCAGCGCGGCGGACAAGGCGAGGCCGGCCGTGGGGCCGCGCCAGACAGGCTCCCAGGTCGCGCAATCGAATGAGCGTTCGATCAGCAGCTCGCGCGGGTAGGTCGTCGGAAAGTCTCCGAGTGTGAGGCGAACGCCGGCCACGCGCGCCACCGCATCGAGTCCAACGATGACGTGCTCGTCCGCCCCGCCGCTTTGGGCGGCGCCGATTTCCCAATTGGTCCCGAGGTTGTTGTCCTGCAGCCGCTCGACGTCAGCCGAGTGCAAGGGCGCCCTCACCCACGCCAGCGGCAGGAACGCGTCGCTGTGTGCCACCAGTTGTCGGTCTGGCAGCGGCGTCGGTGCGTCGATCGTGTAGTGCGTCTGCCCTTCTGCGGTTCGAACGAATCTGACGCCAGGCGTCTGCCGCACGTACGCATCCCATTGCGCGGTGCGCGCAGGATCACCCTGAGCCACCACCACATGCCGCACGCCAACTTCCGCCGCGCTCAGAAGCATGTGCGGATCGAACGATTCCAGTCCTGACCGGAGCACGCGGTAGGCCGGCGGCGAATAGCCGCTGTAGCCGTTCGCGACCGGACGACGATGCGTCATGCTGCGGTACATCGCGGCCACATCGACCTCGGCGATGGGCAACTCGAGCACGGCCCCCGGGCCGGCGACGCCGGCCAGCACCGACGCCGCCGGTGGCGGCGCAAGTGGCATCGCCCGTATCCAGCCATCGGCGAGGAGGCCCAACGCCGCGATCATCGTGAGGACGGGAGCCAGGCGTGCAGGCGCGCGCGTCAACAGCCGCGCGAACGCCACGCTCGCGGCCGCCGCGAGGCACAGGGTGGCGAGCATCGCAAACCGCGCCGGCACGCGGACGCCGCTGAAGCCGGGCAGCAACATCAACCAGCGGTACGGCCCCCAGTACACGACTCGGTCACCGTTGAAGGTTGGATGCGGACCAAACGCCAGCAGCCACATCACCAGCGTTGCGGCGACGTAGAACCCCAGCGTCGACTGTGACTTGACGAGCGCCCGGAAGCGTTGCGACAGCAGCAGCACCAGCAGCCACAGCACGAGGGCGACGGAGACCGGTCGAGACAACCGCTGCACCGAGAACGAGACGCCGAGGATCTCGACCCTCCAGCCACCGACGATTGGCAGCGAGATGGCGACCAGTGTCGCGAGAACCGCGCCGGTCAGAAGCGCACGCCAGATCCAGCGGGAGCGGCGAAGCGGGCGTTGGTCAATGACGGCCGCCCGGGCAGGCCTGGAGGCCTTCGTTGCATACCCGCTCGCCATCAGACCACCGATGACGAGCGCGACAACGGTCGCACCAGGAAAGAGCTGCCCTTCTGCCGCGGGCTCCACCAGCGTGCCGCCCCAGAACCTCAGGTTGGCCTCGCCGCGTACGAGGGCGGTGATATCGGCGCTGTGCGTGAGCACCTCGTCGATGTGACGCGACAAGCCGAGTGCACGATGGACCTCGGCGTAGCGCAGCAGAATGAACGCCACGGGCAGGCTCGCCCCTGCAAACGCGATCAGGACGAGGGCGGCTGAGCGGAAGCGGCGTTGTGCGATCGGAAACCACAGGACCCACAACGCGATGAGGACCGGAAAGTAGAGTGCATATTGTCCGCTGGTCAGCCCCTGCAGCATCGTCACCACGCAGAAGATCACCAGCCAGCGCCACCGTTCGTCGTCGGTGAAGCGGTGGAGCGCCGCCAACGCGACCGGCATCCAGAACGACGCGAGGACGTGGATGTGTGGGAACTGCGCCATCCGATACGGCGCGAACGCAAAGGCGAGACCGGCGATGAGCGCGGCGTCGTGACGTCCGGTCAACCCGTAGCCGAGCACATGGCCCGCCAGCCCGGACAGGATGAACGTCAACAAGAACGCGACGTTGTACGCCAGCTGTGGCTGTCCAGTCGCCCAGGTGATGGGGTTCGTCAGGAACGAGAGCCCGAGAAAGTGCTCGGACAGCGCCAGCGCATCAGGTGTCGGGAAGAACAGCGGCGCGTTCCACCAAGCCTGCGTGAGGGGTACGGTGTGGGCGTTCCACCAGAGCAGGAACGTCGACAGCAGTGGATCGCCGGGATCGCTTGGCACGACGCTCGTCAGGTGAGCGACGAGCGGATATGTGAGTGCGATGGAGAGGCCGACGTAGACGAAGACGGCGCCCAGCGCCCCGCGACCCCAGGGCATGCGGTTATTCTGGTATGCCGCCCGACGCGTCGGGCTCGGCCCTAGATCGTGGGCACTTGCAAGTCGGGCATCGGCGCAGCGGTGAACAGCCGCCGTGTGAGCGGTGCGACCAGTCGCGTCCACCGCTCGGCCCTCGACACGCGCGCGCTATCGGTGGCGAGGCCGGTGTTGGCGTACATCTGTCGATAGAGCTTCGAGATCAGCACGAAGGCCAGCTTCGCGCGCATCGACCGAACGCAGTCGGCGCGAGCCCAGATGCTCCCAAAGCTGTAGAAGTTGTCCCACACACCCTGCGTGCGCGCCCGAATCTCGTCGGCCGACATCGTCGGATGCGGTGAGAACATCTTTGGTCGTTGCGCCTGCGGGATGAGCCAGTGTCGCGTGAGCGGCTGGCCGGCAATGCGCGTCGTGTCTTCCGCCATCGCTTTTTCCCAGCGCTCGAAATCGATGGTGCCCGGGAACGGTGTCAGCATCACGAACTGCGCGAACGTGACGCCGGCCCGCTTGGCCATTGCCGCGGTCGCTTCGAAGGTCTCCGGGCGGTCGGACGGCAGTCCGAAGATGAAGGAGCCGAGCACGTGGACGCCGTGCTGGCGGAACGCCTGAAGCCGAGCGGCCAGCTCGTCGCCCGCCAGGTTGAAGTCCTTGTAGACGTCCTTGAGGCCCTCCGGGGTGACCGACTCCACGCCGACGAGCGCGCCCTTGATGTTCGCCTCGCGCATCGCATCCAGAAACGAGGGATCTTCGGCCGCTTCCATCGTGATCTGCGTGAAGAACACCATGTCGCGCGGCAGCTTCGCGAGGCGCCCCATCAACTCGAAGCGCTCGTCGCGAATCGTCTGCAGGGTGGCCAGTTGCGCTTTGTCCGCGCGCCGGTCGGCCATCTGCAAGTCTTTCAGGGTGACGGGATAGAAGTTGTCGTCGGCAAGGGCGATGAAGCGGAAGCCCATGCGCCGCAGCTCGACGACCTCTTCGACGATGGCGTCGACGTGGCGCACGCGGGGCTTTTGGCCATCCGTCCGCCAGACCGAGCAGAACGAGCAGTGCTTCGGGCAGCCGCGGACGGTCTGCACCGAGGCCCACATGTACTTGCCGGGCGGCAGCAGATCCCACCGGGCCTTCAACAAGCCCGCGCCTTCGACCCGCCCGCCGTGATAGCGCAGCTTGGGTTGTCCGGCCGCACAGTCGGCGATGACGTCGCCCCATACTTGATCGCCGTCGCCGGTCACGACCGCGTGCGCCCCTCCGAGGCGAGGCGCCTCGTCTGGATACAGCGAGGCGTGAATGCCCCCGAATACGACATACGCGCCACGGGCGCGTGCCGCGTTGCCCAGCTCATAGCCGCGCAAGGCGTTGCCGCTGTGAATCCCGATACCGACCACGTCGCCCGGCTCGACGGCGTCGGACTGAAACGGCTCCAGCGTCTCATCGATAATCAGCGGATCCCCGTACGACGCGGGTGTCGCGGACGCGAGCACATACAGCCAGCGCGGCGTGATGACCGCGACGCCGAACGACAACGAGCTGGGATTCACGAGGTGAATGCGCATAGGCTCGGGACAGTCTACACGAAGTCTTAATTAATTCGTTGAGAAGTTTCGTGGCCGGCTGCCGGGTTGAGAACGCTGCAGGGGTGCATTTACGTGCCTCGTAACCCCCGAGCGGGCGCGGGGCACCGTGGTACACTCCCGTTGTGTCCGATTTACATACGGATGCAGCACGGCCGGACGTCGACGAAGGGACGCTGCTCGAGCGTTTGCGCGCCGGTGAGGAGGCTGCGTACGAAGAGCTGGTGCGCGCGAACACCGGCCGTCTGCTGGCCGTGGCGCGGCGGCTGCTGCCCACCGAGGAGGACGCGCGGGACGTCGTTCAGGAGGCGTTTCTTTCCGCGTTTCGCAGTCTACCCAAGTTCGCCGGAGGCGCCAAGCTGTCGACCTGGCTGCACCGGATCGTCGTCAACGCGGCGCTGATGCGCTTGCGGAGCAGGCGGCGCCGGCCGGAGGAGTCGCTCGAAACGCTCCTGCCCTCCTTCCTCGAGGACGGCCACCACGCCGAGATGTTCTCGGAATGGTCCGAGCCCGCCGATCGCGCGCTGGAACGGGCCGAGGTGCGGGAGCTGGTTCGGGCGCAGGTCGAGCGGCTGCCCGAGACCTACCGAACCGTTTTGATGTTGCGCGACATCGAAGGACTGGAGACCGAAGATGTGGCGGCGACGCTCGGCCTGACGCCCAATGCCGTCAAGATGCGGTTGCATCGCGGCCGTCAGGCGCTGAGGACACTGCTCGCGCCGATTTTCAAGAGAGAGATGCGATGACCTGCCGCGAGATGGCGGAATTCATCCTGGAATACACGACGGGCGAGCTGCCGCACGAGACCCGCGAGGTGTTCGAGCTCCATCTCTCGCGGTGCGACAACTGCCACGAGTATCTGGCGCAGTACAAGCACACGGTCGACTGCGAGCGTCGGGCCTTCGGCTCCGCCGAGGACCCCCTGCCCGTGGACGTGCCCGAAGAGCTGATACAAGCGATTCTCAAAGCCCGCAGAGAATTACTGAAGTAGGGGCGGCTCGCGAGCCGCCCCTACACCGCGGTTC
>DAINCF010000449.1:0-6081 GCA_036732565.1 Vicinamibacterales bacterium | reverse complement strand
GTGCCGGTTGCGGTTTCTGGGCCGCGACGGCGGCGGTCGCCAGTAGAACTGCGAACGTCGCGCAGACCTTCAAGGCTCGCCGGCCGTTGACAGACCTGAGGGCCTGCGCCACGAAAGGCCAGCTAGCCAACGGTCTCGGCTTCTTCAACGGGAAGCGTGGAGTCGGCGGCATTGAGCTTGAGCGTGAGTTGAAGATAGGCGTGCTCGTCGCGGGGGAACGCGACAGGATACTTCCCGGTGTAGCACGACGTGCAGTAGTGCTGCCGGCGCTCACCGACCGCCGTCAGCAGTCCATCGAGGCTCAGATAGCCCAGGGAATCCGCGGCGAGGTAGCGTCGAATCTCTTCTTGCGTATGCGTCGCCGCGATCAGCTCGGCGCGCCTCGGCGTGTCGACGCCGTAGAAGCATGGCGAGATGGTCGGGGGGCAACTGATGCGCACGTGCACTTCCTTCGCGCCCGCGGCGCGCACCATCTTCACGATCTTCCGGCTCGTCGTCCCGCGGACGATGGAATCGTCGAGCAGCACCACGCGCTGCCCCTCGAGGATGCTCTTGACCGGGTTTAGCTTCACCTTCACGCCGAAATGACGAATCGCCTGCGCGGGCTCGATGAACGTGCGCCCGACGTAATGATTGCGGATGAGGCCCATGCGCATCGGAATCCGCGCTTCTTCCGAATAGCCGGTGGCCGCGCACACGCCAGAGTCTGGGATCGGCACGATAACGTCGGCGGGAACGCCCGTTTCGCGGGCCAGCAGACGGCCCAGGTTGGTGCGCACGGTATTGACGCTCTGGCCGAAGACCTCGCTGTCGGGCCTCGCGAAATAGACGTGCTCGAAGACGCAGTGCGCGAGCGGCGCGGCCGGGAAGGGCTTCAGCGATCTCACGCCGTCCGGGCCGATGACGAGGACCTCGCCCGGCTCCACGTCACGCACGTACGTTGCGCCAATGAGATCCAACGCACAGGTCTCGGATGAGACGACCCAACCGTCCTTCAGCTTCCCCAAGGCCAGCGGACGGAAACCGTGAGGATCGCGCGCCGCGATCAGGTGGTCCTTGGTGATGATCCCGAACGAGAACGCGCCGGACAGTTGCCCGATCGATTCCGCCACAGCCACATCGAGCGTCGGCGCCTTCGAGCGGGCGTAGAGATGCAGGGCCACCTCGGTGTCGCTGTTGGTCTGGAAAATCGACCCCTGCTCCGCCAGCTCGCGGCGAATCTCGTTGGCGTTGACGATGTTGCCGTTATGGCAGATGCCGATCTGTCCACGCGCGCAGTCGATGAGCAACGGCTGCGCGTTCAACAGCTTGCTGTCGCCCGCCGTCGAGTACCGCGTATGTCCCAGGGCGATATGACCGGGCAACTCGTTCAGCGTCTCTTCGTCGAAGATCTCGTTGACGTAGCCCATCTCGCGCACGATCCGGACGCGATCGCCGTCGGCCGCGGCGATACCGGCGCTCTCCTGACCTCGATGCTGCAGCGCGTACAGACCGAGGTACGCCAGCTTGGCCGCTTCCGTGTGGCCGTAGATGCCGAAGACGCCGCATTCTTCGCGAAATTTGTCGAACATCTTATGGGTATCCGTTCGTCCGCTACTTCGCGTTTCCTCGAGACGCTCCACTAGACTCGAGCGCTGGCGCTTCCGCCCCTGGACCTTCGCGCGCGGCCGTTCGACCACGCGCCATCTTCGATTCGATGGAGGTCGCCCACGCCTGTTCCGCGGCCGCCACATCGACGTCGATCGCGGTCTTGCCGTTCACCGCCACGGTGATGCGCGAACCGCCAGTGCTGCCGAGGACCGTCGCTGGCACACCGGCCGCGGACGCTCGATCGAGCACGGCCTTCGCCCCCGACTCAGGCACCGACGCGATCACGCGCGACGCGCTCTCACCGAACAACGTGGCGTTGACGGCGTCACCCGGCACGGACTCGCTGATTTCGGCCACGTCGACGCGCACGCCGATGCCGCCGGTGTCGAAACAACACTCGGCCAGTGCGACCGCGAGCCCGCCCTCCGAGCAATCGTGCGCGGACTCGATGGCGCCCTCACGGATGAGATCCACCACAAGCTGCTGCAATCGCTGCTCCGCCGCGAGATCGAGCGCGGGTGGCGTGCCCTTGACCAACCCGTGGATGCGGGCCAGGTACTCGCTGCCACCGAGCTCTCCACGATTATCGCCCAGCAGGACCACCGGCGCACGTTCGCGTTTGAACGAGCGCGTCACCGTCTTCGCCGCATCGTCAATCAGCCCGACGACGCCGAGCACGGGCGTGGGATAGATTGCGCGCCCTTCGGTCTCGTTGTAGAGGCTGACGTTGCCACCGGTGACCGGAATGCCCAGCGCCCGGCAGGCGTCGCCAATGCCGCGCACGGCTTCGGCAAACTGCCACATGATCTCAGGCCGCTCGGGGTTCCCGAAGTTCAGGTTGTTGGTCGCGCCGATGGGCTGACCGCCGGCGCACGCGACGTTGCGTGCCGATTCCGCCACCGCCAGCATCGCGCCGCGATACGGATCGAGATAGCCGAAGCGGCCGTTGCCGTCGACCGACACGGCCAGCGCGTGCGGCGTACCCTTCACGCGTGCGATGGCGGCGGTGGCGCCGGGCTGCGCGATGGTGTTGGTGCCGACGCTGTGATCGAACTGCCAGTATGCCCACCGCTTGCTCGCGATCACTGGGGAGGCGATGAGCTGCTCGAACGCGTCTTGCGCGGTCGGCGCGTGGTGAAGATCGGCGGCCGTCAGCGTCTGCGCGCGGCGCAGCCAGTCCGGCTCGGTCATCGGACGGTGATAGACCGGCGCCTCGTCGGTCAATGCCGGCGCCGGCACGTCCGCGACCAACGTGCCGTGCTCGTGGATGCGCACCCGGCCCGAATCGGTGACGACGCCAATCTCCACCGCGTGCAGGTCCCACTTCTCGAAGACCGCCTCGACGTCGTGCTCGCGGCCCTTGTCCACGACCAGGAGCATGCGCTCCTGCGACTCCGACAGCATGATCTCGTAGGGAGTCATGCCGGTCTCACGCTGCGGCACGCGCGCGAGGTCGACGTCCATGCCCGTGCCACCGCGAGAGCTCATCTCGCTCGTCGCGCAGGTCAGGCCGGCGGCGCCCATGTCCTGAATGCCAACGACCGCGCCGGTCTTCATCACCTCCAGGCACGCCTCCATCAGCAGCTTTTCCATGAAGGGATCGCCGACCTGGACCGCCGGACGCTTCTCCGCGGACGTCTCGTCGAACTCCGCCGACGCCATCGTCGCGCCATGGATGCCGTCGCGGCCGGTTTTGGCGCCGACGTAGAAGACCGGATTGCCAATGCCCTTCGCCGCGCCCTTGATGATGTCCGTCGTCTTCGCGAGGCCGAGGCAGAGCACGTTGACCAGCGGGTTGCCTTCGTACACTTCGTCGAAGACGATCTCGCCGCCGATGGTCGGAATGCCGATGCTGTTGCCGTAGCCGCCGACGCCGGCGACGACGCCGGCGAAGATGCGGCGGGCCAGGGGCGACTCCAGCGATCCGAAGCGCAGTGCGTTCAACAGGCCAATGGGCCGCGCCCCCATCGTGAAGATGTCGCGGATGATGCCGCCGACGCCCGTCGCCGCTCCTTGATAAGGCTCGATGAACGAGGGATGGTTGTGCGATTCGATCTTGAAGACGACGCACCAGCCATCCCCGATGTCGACGGCACCGGCGTTCTCGCCTGGCCCTTGCACCACACGGGGACCGGTGGTCGGGAGCGTCTTGAGGTGGACACGCGAGCTCTTGTAGCTGCAGTGCTCGGACCACATGACCGAGAAAAGGCCAAGCTCCAGCAGATTGGGCTCGCGGCCGAGCAGCTCGCGAATGCGGTCGTACTCGCCGCGTGTCAGGCCGTGTCGATCGAGAACGCTCTGGTCGAACACCGTTGCTCCCAAAACCGATCGTGTGCTCCCAAATCGTCGTGGGGTCCGCCTTTAGGCGGACCCAGGGCCGGCTGAAGCCGGCCCCCACGTACTAATGCGCTCCGCAAACGCTTTAACCGCCGACGCGAGCACTACCCTGCCGTCGTCGCTCCCCAGTGATGTC
Source organism: Vicinamibacterales bacterium (assembly GCA_036732565.1). Classification (GTDB taxonomy): domain Bacteria; phylum Acidobacteriota; class Vicinamibacteria; order Vicinamibacterales; family UBA2999; genus JAIVJN01. Next base: position 2,018 of record DAINCF010000449.1, on the reverse strand, counting down.
TCCGATGCCCGCTCGGGGTGTGGCATCAGTCCCACAACATTGCGGGCCGTGTTGCAGATGCCGGCGATGTTGTGCAGCGAGCCGTTGGGGTTGGCCTCGTCTGACACGTTCCCGATCGCCGTCGTGTAGCGAAAGATCACCTGACGATTGGTCTCCATGCGGCGCAACGTCTCTGGATCGGCGAAGTAGTTGCCTTCGCCATGCGCGACCGGGATGCGCAGCACCTGACCGGAGGCGCACGCCGTCGTGAACGGCGTATCGGTCTGCTCCACGCGCACGTGCACGAGCCGCGAGACGTACTGCAGCGACCGATTGCGCAGCATGGCGCCGGGCAACAGACCGGCTTCGAGCAGCACCTGGAAGCCGTTGCAGATGCCCAACACCGGTCCGCCTCGTTCCGCGAACGCGGTCACGGCGTTCATGATCGGCGAGAAGCGAGCGATCGCGCCGGTGCGCAAGTAGTCGCCGTGGGCGAAGCCGCCCGGCAGAATCACGGCATCGGCGTCACCGAGACTGGTGTCCTTGTGCCACACGAGCGACGCCTGCTCGCCGAGCACGGCGCTCGTCACCCACCAGGCGTCGTGGTCGGAGTTGGAGCCGGGAAAGACGACAACGGCGAACTTCATCCGAGAATTTCCACGCGATAGCTCTCGATGACGGGGTTGGCGAGCAGCTTGTCGGCCATCTCGGCGACGCGCGACTGGGCCGTCGACGTATCCACCCCGTCGAGCTCGACCTCGAAGAACTTCCCCTGGCGCACGTCCTTCACGTCGTCGTAGCCCAGGGACACGAGCGCATCGGCCACAACCCGACCTTGCGGATCGAACACCGATGGCTTCAACGTCACATATACCCGCGCGCGCATTCTCGCTCCTCGCATGTCATCGGTAGAAGCGGGGCTTGCCCCCCTGCAATCACGACGTCGATTGTAGGCGGGGTTGAAGCTCCGCCTCTGCCAGGACCTTTGCGTCGAACACCCGCGCGAAGATCGCGTCGACGTTCCTGAGCTGCTCGTCCAGATCGAACGTCCTGTCGACGTCCGCCTTCGAGAGCACGGCCATCACGTCGGGATCGGCGAGCAGTAGCGCCTTGAAGTCGCGCTGCTCGTGGAACGCCCGCATCGCGTTCCTTTGCACCCACTCGTAGGCCTGCTCGCGCGAGACGCCGCGGCGCGCCAGCTCCAACAGCACTTGCCCGGAGAACACCACGCCGCGCGAGCGGCCGAGGTTCTCCAGCATGCGATCGGGATACACCACCATGCCTTGGACGATGCGCGTGAACCGACGCAGCATGTGGTCCAGCGCGATGAAGCTGTCGGGCAGGATCACCCGCTCGACCGACGAGTGCGAGATGTCGCGCTCGTGCCATAACGCGATGTTCTCGATCGCGGCGCCGGCATTGGCGCGCACCAGCCGGGCAAGTCCGACAATCTGCTCGCAACCGATGGGATTGCGCTTGTGCGGCATCGCCGACGAACCCTTCTGGCCCTTGGCGAACGGCTCTTCGACTTCGCCAATCTCGGTCTTCTGCAGACCGCGAATTTCGAGCGCGAACTTCTCCAGGGAAGCCGCCGTGATGGCGAGCGCGCTCATCAGCTCGGCGTGGCGGTCACGCTGGATGACCTGCGACGAGATCGGCGCCGGCTCGAGACCCAACCGCCGGCACACATCGGCTTCGATGGACGGATCCAGGTGCGCGAACGTCCCGACCGCGCCGGAGATCTTCCCGACGCGAACAGTCTCACGCGCCTGCTTCAGTCGCGCGACGTCACGATCCAGCTCCGCGTGCCACAACGCGAGCTTCAACCCGAAGGTCATCGGCTCCGCGTGGACGCCGTGCGTGCGGCCGATCATCGGCGTCCGCTTGAACTCGACCGCCCGCGCCTTGACCGCTTCTCGCAGCGCCTCGAGGTCGCGCAGAATCACGTCGGCGGCCTCGACCATCTGCAAGGCCTGGGCGGTATCGACAACGTCCGACGACGTCAGGCCGAAGTGCAGCCACCGCGCCGCGGGACCGAC
>DAINCF010000448.1:1593-6107 GCA_036732565.1 Vicinamibacterales bacterium | reverse complement strand
CTGGCCGCCGTTGCGCGCGCCGCGGCGTGGGCTGGAACGGGCCTCGCCACGCTGCTGCGCGACGATGGGGCGGCGCTGGTTCGCACGCGCGCTCGCAAATCGATCGCCGCGACGCTTGGACCGGCCGGAGCCGCCCGGCGGCGGGGCAGACGCGCGACTCCCGCACGGGACCGCTGACTTCCACGGACCTGCTGAAGCTCGAACGAACGATGTCCCGGCGAGTCGACGATCACGACTGGACGAAGATCGTTATCATGCGCATCGCGAGGAGGCAGGTCATGCGTCTAGCCGTGTTGGCTTTGGTCACGTCTTTCGGAATGATTGTCGGCGCCGTGGGGACAGTGCAGGCGCAACCGCTTGGGTCGTTCGCGTGGCAGATGCAGCCGTTCTGCAATCGTGTGACGGTCGCGGTGACACAGAACGGACCCGTGTTCGCGCTGGACGGGTTCGACGATTTGTGCGGCGCGCCGCAGCGCGCGCCGCTGGTGGGCCTGGCCACTTTGAATCCCGATGGCACGATTGCGTTCGGCTTTCACGCCGTGATTCCTGGCGGCCGGCCGGCGCATGTCGACGCCCGCATTTCGATCGCGACCTTGGCCGGTGCGTGGCAGGACTCGGTCGGGAACAGCGGATCGTTGGTCTTCTCGGCGAACACGGGTGGCGCGCCCCGGCCCACGCCAGGTCCGCCCGGGGACGTCACGGCCGTGACCGTCTCCGCTGGTGGAGGCTTGACCGGCGGCGGCTCGAGCGGCGAGGTGGCCTTGGGAATTGCCGATGCCGGCGTGACCGCTACCAAGCTCGGTCCGAATGCGATCAGCGACTCCAGCAAGATCCATCCGTCCACCATCGAAATGAGCGACCTTCGCCAGGTCATCATCGCGGGCCTCTCTTTCGGCTCGGATCAAATGGTACTTGCGCGTAGCTGCACCAACCGGGAGGGCACGGGCGCTATCTACAACGACGTGCAGCCGGGTGACCTGATCATCGCCCGCAGCCAGGTCGGCTCGCCCTTCCCCAACGGAATTTTCACGATGCCGGCGGTGGCACAGACCGCTGGGCGGGCGCCGTACACATTGTGCAACGGCACCTCGGCGGACATCGCGTTCACTCCCTCGGTGGTCCTGAGTCGCATTCCGCGCTGACGGTCGTAGCGCACCCGTGTCATAGCACCGAAACCAGTGCGGGGGTATGCTAGTCGCCCGTCGGATGCTGGGAACCTCTGTCCTCGCTCGCCTCGCCAGCCTGACCCTCGTCGCGCTCCTGCCAGCCTCCGTCGCCGCACAGAGCCTCAGTCCGCGCAAGGTCTACGGCCGCTATCAGCAGTCCGTTTGGCAGGAGCAGCAGGGGCTGCCACAGAACGCCGTTCAAGGCATGACCCGGACTCGCGATGGCTACATGTGGCTGGGGACCGTCGACGGGGTCGCGCGGTTCGATGGCGTGCGATTCGCCGTGTTCAACTCCACTAACACCCCAGAGATCCGCGGCACGATCATCTCGTCTGTCTATGAGGACCGGGCCGGCGTGCTCTGGCTGGCGACCGACAATGGCGGTCTGACCCGCTATGCCGATGGTCGATTCACCGCGGTGACGACGGCGGATGGACTCGTCGACGATCATCCGAGGGCGCTGCTCCAAGATCGCCGTGGCGACCTCTGGATCGGGACGGTGGGTGGCCTGAGCCGTCTGCGAGATGGCCGCTTCACGAATTACACCGAGAAAGACGGGCTCCCCAACCCGTTCGTGACCTCACTCGCCGAAGACAGCGAGGGCAGTCTCTGGGTCGCGACCCTGGGTGGATTGGCGCGTGTGACCGACGGTCGCATCACGTCCTATACCGAGCGCGACGGTCTTCCTCTGGGCCGGCTTCACGCGGTTCGGTGGGACCCGGCGGGTCAACTCTGGATTGGCGGCGATTCCGGCCTCGTGCGGTGGGCCAACGGTCGGTTCACGTGGGGCGCACGCGAACGGTTACCCGAACTGCCGGTTCTGTCGCTTTGTGTCGATCGCGAAGGCACGTTGTGGGTCGGGACCTGGGATCACGGCCTGCTTCGGCGATCCGCCGACGGGTTCGTGCCGTACTCGAGCGCCCACGGCCTGCCCGGCGATCGCATCCCCGCGATCTACCAGGATCCTGACGATGATTTGTGGGTCGGCACGAGTGGAGGGTTGGTTCGACTCAGGCAGGCGCGCTTCAACGTCTTGACTGCGGAGGATGGTCTGGCAAACGACTATCCACGTTCCATCTTCCAGGACGCGACGGATGCGATCTGGATTGCCTCCGACGAAGGCCTGACCCGATACCGCGATGGGGCGTTCAGAACCTACTCGACGCGGGACGGCCTTCCCGACACCCGAATCGTGGCGCTCGGCCAAGATCGGACAGGACGGCTGTTCGTCAGCTCATCCCAGGCCCTCGCGATGGCCGACGGTGAGCGCTTCACGCCGGCGACGCTGCCGCCGTTGCGCCCAGGCTTCGGCCTCCGCACCGTTCTCGCGGATCGAGCCGGTGGCATCTGGCTGGGCACGTCGACGCTCGGCGCGGTAGTGCAGCGCGGCGATCAGACGCGCACCTACGCGCGGGACGCGGGGCTGCGCGACGACTTCATCCTGACGCTGTTCGAGGATCGCGCCGGTGCGATCTGGATCGGCACGTTACGAGGCGGCGCGAGTCGCATTGCAGACGAGGGTGTGACGACGTGGACGACCGACGAGGGCCTGGGGAACAACCAGGTGCTGTCGTTCTACGAAGACCGTGAGGGCGCGATGTGGATCGGCACGCACGGCGGCGGCCTGAGCCGGCTGAAGGATGGCCGCCTCTCCACCATCGGCGTCGCCGAAGGGCTCTTCAACGGCGTCGTCTTTCAGATCCTGGAAGACGAGAACGGCAACCTCTGGATGAGTTGTAACAAAGGGATCTTCCGCGCGAGCTTGCAGGATCTCAACGACGTGGCCGATGGTAAGCGCGCGCGACTGACCTCGGTGGCCTACGACGTCGCCGATGGCATGTTGAGCAGCGATTGCAATCAGGGATCTCCCGGCGGTCACAAGATGCGCGACGGGACCTTGTGGTTTCCGACCGCGCGGGGGGTTGTGGTCGTGGATCCCCGGCAGCGGGAATCGCGGCCGCCGCGCGTGAACATCGAGCGGGTCATGCTCGATCGCGCACCTCTCTCCGCCGAGCACGAGCTCCGCCTTCCGCCGGGTCAGCAGAATCTCGAGATCGAGTACACAGGATTGAGCTGGACCCGTCCTCAGCACGTCACGTTCAGATATCGGATGGGCGGTCTCGATACCGACTGGGTAGACGCGGGCACGCGACGGACGGCGTACTTTTCGTACCTCCCGCCCGGGTCGTACACCTTCACCGTGATTGCCGACAACGGCGAGGGCGTGTGGAACACGGAGGGCGCCAGCGTGCGCGTCACGGTGCTGCCGGCGTTCTATCAGACCCGTTGGTTTCTCGGCCTCGTGGCCATGCTCGGGCTCGCGTCGATTGCGGTGGCGTGGAAGTATCGCGTCGCGCAGTTGCAGCGCGCGCAGGCGAGGCAGCAGGCGTTCTCGGCGCAGCTGATCGCGTCCCAGGAAGGCGAGCGCAAGCGCATCGCCGCGGAGCTGCACGACAGCCTGGGGCAGAGCCTGTTGGTCATCAAGAACCAGATGGCGCTCGGCGCGCTGCAACCGCGCACCGCTGAGGCGAGCACGCGATTCAAGGACGTCGGCGCCCTGGTGGCGCGAACCATCGACGAGGTGCGCGAGATTTCCTGGAACCTCCGGCCTTCGCACCTCGATCAACTCGGCCTGCGCACGGCGCTGATCGTCATGACCGAGAAGATGGCGGCCGCCGGCGGCCTGGCGATCGAGTCCGACATCGACGACCTGCACGGCGTGCTGTCGCCCGAGCACGAGATCACGGTCTACCGCATCATCCAGGAGTGCTTGAACAACGTGGTCAAGCACGCCGGCGCCACGAACGTGACGCTGACCATTCAGCGGCACGAGCGAACGCTGGACATCCGCGTGCACGACAACGGTCGCGGGTTCTCCGCCCGATCGACCATGCCCGCGTCGCCCACGGGCGGCTTCGGCCTGACGGGCATCGCCGAGCGCGTGCGCATGATCGGCGGCACGCACACCATCGCATCCGTTCCCGGTCACGGCACCACGGTGACCGTCAAGCTCCCAATCTTGACGCTTTCACTGTAGTTCCGCACGAAGGTTCGCCACAGGGGTTCCCCACGTTGGTGCCGCACGTCGGTTCGGTATCACCTGTAGGTTCGACACGGAGGTGCTGTTCAACACGGGCGTTTCGACACGCGTGCAGCTCCGTCGCGGAGAACGGCACCGCTGTCGGACCCCTCGTGCGGCACCGACCCTCGTGCGGCACCCGAACCCTCGTGCGGCACCCGAACCCTCGTGCGGCACCCGAACCCTCGTGCGGCACCCGAACCCTCGTGCGGCACCGAACCCTCGTGCGGCACCCGAACCCTCGTGCGGCACCGAACCCTCGTGCGGCA
>DAINCF010000448.1:0-1493 GCA_036732565.1 Vicinamibacterales bacterium | reverse complement strand
CCACCGTGCGGAACCATCGTGAGGAACCTCCGCGTGGAACCTCCTGCAATCCGTACACCTACCTAGATCAATTCGCAGATCTACGGACACAGAAACCGTAGAACCCTCCATGGTCTTCGGCGGCCGCCCGCCGCACACTCTCCCCGGCTGTCCGACGGCAGCGTTCATTTCGCTTTCAGATCAGAGGAAAGGGCCATGAGACGACGAAACACCAACCTCGCAGTCACACTCGGTTTGTTCGTGATGATGGTCGCCTTGCCGCGTGGCTCGGCGCAGGCGCAGAGCGTCGTCGGTTGGGGCGTCAACTCTGACGGGCAGTCAACTCCTCCGGCTGGACTCACCGACGTCGTAGCCATCTCCGGGGGTGGGTCTCACAGCCTAGCGCTGAAAAGGGATGGTACGGTCGTCGGCTGGGGATTCAACGAGTCGGGGCAATCGAACGTGCCAACAGGGCTCACCGGTGTCGCGGCCATTGCCGCAGGGGGCGCGCACAGCCTGGCGCTGAAAAGCGATGGTACGGTCGTTGGCTGGGGACGCAACGATAACGGCGAGTCGAGTGTGCCGCCGGGACTTGCCGATGTCGTGGCCATTGCCGCTGGGTCGTCCCACAGCCTGGCGCTGAAGAGCGATGGCACTGTGGCCGCCTGGGGGAGGAATTCGTCCGGCCAGTCCACCGTGCCGCCGGGACTGACGAATGTCGTCGCCATCGCGGCGGGGGGCTCTCATAGCCTAGCGCTGAAAGTCGATGGCGGCGTTGTCGCCTGGGGAGGACAAGCCGTGTTTGGCCAAACGGCGGTTCCGGCAGGGCTCACGAATGTCGTGGCGATTGCTGGAGGAGGTGCACACAGCCTCGCGCTGAGGAATGACGGCACCGTTGTCGCGTGGGGATGGAACCCGTTCGGCCAGGCTAGCCCTCCACCGGGCCTCGACGCTGTCGTGGCCATTTCCGCGGGACCCATTCACAGCTTGGCGCTGAGGGGCGACGGCACGGTCGTCGTCTGGGGAGACGAAGCCTCCGGCACGTTAGCACCACCCGCACACCTCGTTGATACCCTCGCAATCTCCTCGCGGGGCTATCACAACCTGGCCATTGTCCCCAATCGCGCGCCGGCCCTCACCACGCAGACCGTGACGCGCATGGCAGGCCTGGCCGCGACGCCCGCGCCGATCGCAAACGTCCGTGACGAGTCCCTGCCCAGTGCCCTCACGCTCACCATCGACGGCGGCGCGACATCCACGGTCAACGGCGTCACCGTTTCGGGTCTCGGCGTCGATGCCAACGGCGTGGTGACGGCGACCGTCGGCGCAATCTGCGCGGCGAGCCGCGCCACGTTCTCGCTCCGCGCCGCCGACCCTCAGGGGTTCAGCACGGGCGCTCTTCTCGAAGTCCTCGTCACCGGCGAAACCACGCTACCCACGCTCGTGCTCCCCGGCAACATCGTGGCCGCGTTGCCGGCGGGCTCGTCGGCCACCAGCATGCCCGTCACGTTTAC
>DAINCF010000447.1:0-6108 GCA_036732565.1 Vicinamibacterales bacterium | reverse complement strand
GCTTCGAGATTGTGCGCAATGGCGTCGTTGGTCGCGGCCATCAGCCGCCAGGCGATCCAACAGCCGACGTGACCGATCCCATGCGAGACCGCCCTCGGCAGATGGCGCACGCCAAACACGGTCATGCCGAAGACCACGCCCGTGTTCAACAGGTGCGTCGTCCAGCGCCGCGGCGTGGGGCCGGCCCGCTCGACGGGGTCGGAGGAGACGGCAGAGGTCGAATCGCTCACGGCGTCATCTCACCCACAGCGGCTCGATGAATCGATAGTAGACCGCCAGAAAGCAGGTTCGTGTCGTGTCGCGCACGGGCCTCAGCTTACTCGGCGCGCCGTAAACCGCGGAGATGGGCGCCTCGACGATCGTGCCCTGTCGGCGGCGGGTTTTCACCAGCATCTCGGTTTCGATTTCATACCCGGTCGCGGAGAGCGGCGGCAACCGACGCAGAAAGTCCGCTCGATAGAGACGAAAACCGCACTGGGTGTCGTTGAGGCGTACGCCGACAAAGCCCGACAACGCCTGGCTGCCGATGCGATTGGCCAGATATCGCGACCGTGGCATGGCCTCCCGGTCGAACTGACGCGTGCCGATGACCAGATCGGCGTCCGTCGCCGCGGCCGCGTCGATCAACGATGCCGCTTCCGCCGGCACGTGCTGGAGATCGCCATCGAGAATCAACACGTGTGTCGCCGGCTGCGCCAGCGCCCAAGCCAGACCCGTCCGCACGGCGTGGCCTTTGCCCTGATTGACGTCGTGACGGCGCAGCACCGCACCCGCCGACGCCGCCGAGGTCCCGGTCCCATCGTGCGATCCATCGTCCACGACCACGGTCGCGCGAACCAGCGGCGCAAGCCCGCTGACGACGGCGCCGATGGTTTCCGCCTCGTTGTAAGCCGGCACGATCGCGACGACGGTGATCATCGCGGGCGATCCGGACGGGGGGTGTCGATGAGCAGCGCCGGCAGCACCAGCAGTGAAGCGCACACGATGGAGATGATGCTGACGATGGACACCATGCCCATCGACCGCAGCGGCGGATAGCTCGATGTCATCAACGTGCCGTAGCCCGCAAGGGTAACGGCACCCGCGACGAGAATGACGGGCGCGAGCTCGCTGACACCGCGGATGGGATCGCCGTGCTCGTGGACGCGGCTGACCAGATGCACGCCGTAGTCCACGCCCACACCGACGAACGTGATGACCGCGAAGACGGCGAAGAGATCGAGCGAGACGCCCAGGATCCTCAGGAGGCCCGCGGCCCAGCACAGGCCGATGACCGTCGGCACGAGAGACAGGACGGTCGAGCGAACGTTCCTGAACACCGTGAAGATGAGCACGATCACGATGGTCGATCCGACCAGGAGGCCACGCAGGAACTGCGGCAGGAATCCCCGCGCGAGCTCGGCGTTGACCAGCGGCAAGCCGGTCAGCCGTTGAGAGGACTCCGTGTCGCTCACGATCGTGGCGAGCTCGGCTGCCTCGCTCTCCGATCGTGGAAAGACATAGGTGGCCAGCGTCCATCGGCCGTCGTCACGTGCGATCATCCGATCGATCAGATCGCCAAGCCCATGCTGGATGTAGCCCTCGTGGGTCACCTCGTCCGGAGGCGCGAGCAGACGTGGCGTACGCGCCGCGAACGGCGCAAACACATCGGGCTTGAAGCCTGCTTCGCCTGCCGCTCTGTGCAGATCCGCATTGATGTCGGTGGGCGATCGCGAGAACGCCGCAAGTCGCGTCCGCACGGCTGCCTGACGCTCGCGAGATGGCACCAGAGACGATGGCGCCTGGATCGGAAGCGACGGCAGCCGCGCGGCCACGGCGTCCCTGAGGCGTTGGTTCCGTGCCAGCGCGCGGTCGAGATCTGCGTCCTCCGCGAGGACGACGTAGACCTCGGACGGGAGGCCGAACATGCGCCTGGCGTCTTCCTCGAACACCGCGCCCGGCGTCGTCGATCGGAGGCGCTCGAGCGTCGGATCGATCTTCAGTCCGGTCGCGGCGATTGCGAGCGCGACGGTGACGATCGCGGTTCCGACGATGACGCTCGTGCGATGCCGCTCGATGAACGTCGCCACCGACGGCAGAACCAGCTTCCGCGGTGGATGACGGGGCGTGCGTCGCGGCAGCAGCGCCGGCACGAGCAGGAGCGTGAGGACACCGCACGCCAGCATGCTGTGGCCGATCAGGCGTCCCAGCTGCTCGAGGCTTGGAAAGTCGACCACCATCAAGCCATAGAAGGTCGCCGCGGTGGTCCACATGCCGAGCAGCATGCTTTCGGACGGCGCGCCGAGACGGGCGATCGCGCCATCTCCAGTCAACCCGTCCGCCAGCGCCAGTCGATGCGAGACGTACAGCAGCACCACGCCGTCCACCCCAAGCCCGAAGAGCATCGCCGCGGAGCCCGTTGCCGCAGCCGACAGCGTCGAGCCCGCCAGGCCGAGCGCGCCGAGGACAATCGCGAGCGACACGATTGACGGCAACGCCCCGCACGCCACGAGCCACGGGCTGCGGAAGACGATGAAGAGCATGGGCAAGATCACCGCAAGCGATCCGAGGCTGTTCCAGATGCTCTCGCTGCGCACGACCGCTTCCGTCTCCACGGCAATCCGATGGCCGCCGGCAAAGGCCACGTCCAGCGGCGGCCGCCGGTCGATCTCGTCCTGGTCGGCCTGCGCTGTCTCGTGAACGGTCCGCTGCGCCGCGGCGATCGCCTCGAGACGGGCCATCAGCGCGTGCGAAAAGCTGGTGTCGTACGGCGGCTGCGCGGGCCGCGCGATCACCAGCCTCCGACGGCCGTCTGCCGTGACGTACCCATCCGTGGACGCCAGGTTGAGGCCGGCGTTCGCGCCGCCGAGTGAATCCGCGAGCAACGGCAACAGGCCAAGCGGATCGTTCCGCACGGCCGCGGCGATCTCGGGCGAGGGCACGCTGAGCAGATCGCGGCTCGCGGTCAGGGCCTGACGCATGCCAGACGGCTCCAGCCGGTTCAACGCGGTGTCCAGCGCGGCGTCGGGCAGCAGCAGCAGTTCCCGGTCGGCGATATAGCTCCAGTCGCGGCTGCCGTCGAGCAACCCGGCATCAACGCGCGCGATCTCCGGGGTCGCTCGCAGCGCCTGGACCCACCCGTCGATCTCGTCGGCGTAGTCGGCGACGGCGTGCCCGTCGGGCGCGGTGAACACGACGTACAGCTGATCCAGACTTCCGAAGCGCCGCAGATACTCGCGAAACGCTGGAATGGCTTCCCCGTCCCGCGGCAACAAGCTGATGACATCGGCGTCGAACCTGAGACGCGTTGCGGCCGCGACCGAGCCGATGAGCGCCAACGCCGCGATCGACAGCACCAGGGCGCGGCGCCGACTGCTGAAGAGGATGAGGGAAGTGAGGAATCGAATCAGCACATCGACGGCGAGGACACGCAGCCACGCGGGAGTGCGTGCTACTCTTTTCCGGCCAGCGTATGCGTGTTCTGCTGCTCCGACCGGTGCCAGGAAACGATCGATTCGGGCTCGGCCCGTTCTTTCGAATCGAGCCGCTGGGCATGGAGTATATCGCGGCAGCTCTGGAGTCGCGCGGCCACGATGTCACGATTGCCGACCTGCGCTTTTCGCGGCCGGTCGAGCACTACCTCTCCCGCCTCAGACCCGGCCTGGTCGGCATCGCCGGCATGCACGCGCTCGAGACCGAGGATGTGTTGGCGCTGGCCGCCCGCGTCCGCCGTGCCGCGCCCGCGATCCCGCTGATCATCGGCGGCCACACCGCGGCCGCCTATCCCGGACCGTTTCTCTCGTCCGACGTCGATGCCATCGTCGTCGACGATGGCGAGCGTGCGGTGCCACTGGTGGCTGAAGCGCTGGAAAGGGGCCGGGCGCTGCATGATGTGCCGGGTCTTGCGATCGCAGGCTCGTCAGGCACGGTCCTCCGCAGCAAGGGCGAGACCGGCACCCTCCAGCTCGACGAGGTCCCGCGACCCGCTCGACATCACGTGGCGCGGTGGTCGCATCAGTACGCGTGCCTCGCGCACCGGCCGACGTCGCTGATCGAGACTGCCCGCGGCTGTCCGTTTCGCTGCTCGTTCTGCTCCATCTGGCAGCTCCACCACCGGGCCGTACGCGAGCGGTCGATCGAGTCGGTCTGCGACGACTTCGCCGCGACCAGCGATCACGTGTTCATTGCCGACGATCTCTTCTGGTATCACCCGCCACGGAGCCTGGAGCTGGCCCAGGCGCTGCGGAAGCGTGGCATCCGCAAGCGATGGATCCTGGTGCAGAGTCGAGTGGATCTCGTGGCGCGCCAGGCCGACCTCCTCGAGGCATGGCGACCCGTTGCCGATCATTTCGACATCTTCTTCGGGCTCGAGGCGGCGACGAACGAAGGCTTGCGGAGTCTGGCGAAGGACGCGACGGTGGATCACACCGCATCCGCCATCGAGGTCTCGCGCGCGTTGGACTACGGCGTGACGGGCAACTTCGTCATCGACCCCGCGTGGCGGGAAGCGGATTTCGAACGGCTGTGGGCGTTCGTCGATCGCTTCAAGGTCTATCAGGCGGGGTTCACGATCCTTACGCCGCTCCCAGGCACGGCGTACTTCGAGGAGATGCGCGACAAAGTGGCGTCACGACCGTGGGCGCACTTCGACATGCACCACCTGCTGTGGGAGCCGGCCCTTGGTCCGGAGCGCTTCTTCGAGCTGTACTGTGAGACCTGGCGCCGCTCGGTACTGAACCTTCGCGGGCGCAAGCGGTTCTGGCAGTGGATGCGCGAGGTGGAGATACGGCATGCCCTGTTCCTGATTCGCGCGCTCCGGCGCACCCAGCGCATGATGGAGCCGAAGCACTACCTCGAGGAGTACAACATCCCCACCTCCACGCGCGAAGACGATCTCCGTGCGGTCGCGTCGTAGGCGGTCGCCGGGATCGTAGGGGCGGTTCGCGAATCGTCGGCGGAGTCGCAGGGGCGGGCGTTCGCGAGTCTTCGGCGGGGTCGTAGGGGCGGTTCGCGAACCGCCCTACCGGGCGATCAAGAAGGTCGTGGCGTCAAGGGACGGGTTGAGGACGACGTCGGAGAACTCCATCTTCTTGACGTCTCCGCCGACGAAATGCATCTGCATGGCGTCGAGCAGCAGCGTTTCGCGGTCGATCCACAGCTCCAGCTTCGTGAGGCTCTCGCGAATCTGCTTTCGCGTCGGATCCAGCGTTACGAGATAGTCGGGCGGGTTGTTGAGGCTGGTCGCCGCAATCTTGAAATGCTTGCGCAGCTCGTCGGGCGACTTGCCGACGAAATACGACTGGACGCGGCGCATGGCGGTGGCGATGTTCGAGTCCTGTCGTAGCGCGCGCGCCGGCCAGTCCAGCGTCAGCCGATCCCCATCGATCAGCACGGTGCGCACGTCAGGGTCCTGATAACGCAGGATGATGCGCGACGGCCGCACGACGGCCAGCGTCCCACGCGACACGAGGGGCTTCTCCAGCAGCGGTGATGACGAGGTCTCGACGAATCGTGCCGTGAGGGTCTTGAGTGACTGGTCGATGGTCTTGCCACGCTCGTAGATCTCGTCGAACAGATCCCCCTTGCCGCCTTCCGGGTCCCGTGCCGACAAACCGATCGCCGGGGCCAGGCAGAGCCAAGCGACGCAGGCGATTCGACCAACCATCTAAGCCCGGAGCTCGCTTGAATGGCGCGCGCCATCGGCGCGGTTTCTGTCCGAACGTCGCTCGAACGCGCCCGATTGGTGGTCGTACAACATTGGCGGTATTCGACCCTTACGTGAATCGAGGGGTCAGAGGATGTTAACGTACGCGTCGTGTCGCAATCGGTTCCCATCACAGGACTTGGCGTCGTCTCCTGCTTCGGCGACTCCGTCGCCGCCTTTCGTGATGGTTTGTTGAGCGGACGATCTGGAGTGCGGTCCGTCTCGGGTTTCGACACCAGCACCTGCCGATCGCACGTGGCCGCGGAAGTCGACGGCTTCGACGCCGCGAAGTGGATCGCGCCGATGAAGCTGCGCCGCCTGGATCCGACCTGCTCGATGGCCATCGTTGCCGTGCAGCAGGCACTGGACAGCGGTGGGCTTGCCGTCGACGCGGGCGGTGACGATCGCACGGGCGTGGTGCTGGG
>DAINCF010000446.1:0-6114 GCA_036732565.1 Vicinamibacterales bacterium | reverse complement strand
CTACGTACGTAGCGGCCGGCCTTCAGGCCGGCCGATCGCTAACGTCCCGCGACAGTCGTCTCCGCCGCCGTCGCCGTGCTCATCTGGAACGCCGAACTTGCCGCGACGCTTCTGATGAACGCCGACACGCGATAGTCCTGGGCCGCGGCGCTGCGAATCACCTGCCGCACTTGCGGCATGTCGGCCGTCTCGATGCGGCGGCCCAGCGCGTAGGTCATCAGGTTCTCCGTGAAGCTCAGGAGAAATGCGTCTTTGTGCTTGGCGAGCGCCGCGCGCAGGCTGGCCGGACCGTCGAGCGCCATGCCGTCGTAGAGCACGCCGGTCGCATCCACCGCCACACCGTTGTCTTTGATCCGCCATTTGCCCGTGACGTCGAAGTTATCGAGCGCGAGGCCCAGCGGATCGATCACCTTGTGGCATGACGTGCATGCCGGGTTCTTGCGATGCTCTTCCATGCGCTCGCGCGTGGACAGGAGCTTGCCGGCGACCGCGCCTTGGGTCTCCTCCAGCAAGGGCACGCCCGGAGGCGGTGGCGGAGGCGGCGAGCCCAGGAGCACTTCCATGACCCACTTGCCGCGCATGACCGGCGAAGTGCGATCCGCGACCGACGTCAACACCAGCACGCTGCCGTGTCCGAGGATGCCGCGACGGTAGTCGGGCACCGCCACCTTGCGGAACTCGGGGCCGGTGACGTTGGGAATACCGTAATGGCGCGCGATTCGTTCGTTGACGAAGGTGTAGTCCGCCGTCAACAGGTCCATGATGCTGCGGTCTTCGCGCACCAGGCTGTCGAACAGCAGCTCCGACTCGCGGCGGAAGGCCTGACCGAGTGTGTAGTCGTAGTACGGATAGAGCAGCGCGTCCGGAAGCATCTGATCGACGTCCTGCAGCCGCAGCCACTGCGACGCGAAGCGTGTCGACAGGGTTTCGGCACGCCGATCGGCCAGCATCCGCGTGATCTGCTTCTCGAGCTCCGCGGGCGTCTTCAGGCGTCCCTGCGTCGCGGCTTGCAGCAGCTCGGCGTCAGGGCTGGCGTTCCAGAGGAAGAAGGACAGCCGGGAGGCGAGCTCGCGATCCGCGACGCGATACGTCTGACCCGCGCGCACTGTCGACGGCGCGGACTCCAGACGGAAGAGGAACTGCGGGCTCGTGAGAATCGCTTCCAACGCCGCCCCGATGCCGTGCTCGAAGTCGCTGGCCTTACGCTCGTCCTCGTAGAACTTCATCAGGTCGTCGAAGTCCCAGTCGCTGACGGGACCGCGGAACGCGTCGCTCGCCAGCCGTTTGATGATCGCGCGGGCACACGTCGGCTCCTCGGCCGCGTTCGTCGGCCGACACGTGAAGATGCGCTGCCGGCTCTCCGTCTCCGAGACGCCGGTGACGCGATACGGTCCGACCACCGCGAAGTCCTTGAGGTGCGGCACCGTCGTGATCCCGTAGGCGACGCCAATCTGCGTGTCGGCCAAGGTGTGATCGATCGGCGCCAGGATGTCGAGGACCGGTCCTTCGAACGTTTGAATGAACGCGGCCGTCAAGCGATGCGCGCCGGCTCGCACGTGGACGGGCGTCGTCTTCAAGGTCACGCCCGTGGTCGCTTCGGTCATGCGCGGATCGATCTCGATCAGCGCCACGCGCTCGCCGTCGATCGAGACTTCCACCTGCTCGTTGACCGCGGTGCCGCCGAAGAGCACGCCGCAGGCGTTCGAATGCAGGTCCATGCGGAACACGTAGTCGCCGTCGGCGGGGAACGTGTGCATCACCGACAGGCCGCCGCGGGTGCCGAACGGCGCGCCCTCGACGCGCTCCAGCTGCGACGCGGTCTTCGCGATCCGGTAGTTCGTCTCACTGGCGGCTGCTTCGGGATCGCCGATGGCGAGCGCGGTCACGCGGCTGGCGGCGCGCAAGTAGCTCTCCATCAAGGTCGGTGAAAAGGTCTGCGCGTCGGCGACGTTGTCGAAGCCATGCGAGATGGTGTCAGCCGGGAGCAACCCGTTGACGTCGATGTCGAGTGCCAGCATGTCGCGGATGGCGCGGGCGTACTCGGTGCGATTGAGCCGCTGGAACGGCCGCCAGCCCGGACGCGGGCTGGCCGCGACCTTCGCGTCCATGCGTCCCTCGAGCGCGGTCACCAGCTGCGTGAGCGTCGCCTCGTCCGGCCGCTTCGCGCCGGCGGGCGGCATCATCCCGGCACGCAGCTTCCGGATCATCTTCTCGACGATCTCCGGATGCTCGTCCGCCATCGTGGTCGGATCGAAGCCCGCCAGTGTGAGGCCGCCGGCCTTGCCGCGCTCGCTGTGACACGTGGCGCAGTACTGCTTGACCATCGCGGCCTGGGCGTCGGGCGCGAACTCAGGTCGGGCCGGAGTCGCCGTCTGATGAGCCGTTGCCGTTCGATGAGACGCGGCCGGCTTCGGAATCGTCGTGGCGGGTGGGGCAGAGACCGGTTTGGGTGCGCTCGGCGGCGTGGCCGCCGGCGCGGAGCTTCGCTCCGCTGGTTGTCCGCTGACGCTCAGGGTCAGGGCCAGCAGTGTGCTCGATAACGCGGCAACCGTCCGTTTCTGCATACCTGCTCGTGTCGGGGCCGGTCATACCGACCAGCCGATTCACACAAGTATACGGGCGGATCGGGCCCATTCTAATTGCAATATTTTGTCATCCGTCGCGATGCACCACATGACGAAAAACGATTTGACCTGAGCGGCGGTAGGCCCTACGGTTATGAATGCTGGCTGTGGGCGCGTGCTTGGCGCCCGATGTCTCCGTTCGTCACCGCCATCAGCGCCGCTGATGGGTGGATGAGCACTTTTCAGACGAGCAACAGCTCAGTTTCCGGTAAAGTCTTTCACTTGGGCACGCGCGATTTGCCACCCACCGCGCACACTCCGCTCGGAGGGGGACCCCCGGGTTGGCGTGCGTCTCTTTGAACGAGAGGAACGAGAGGAAGAACATGGCTACTTTTCGGCGCCTGCTCCTTAGCGGGCTGTGTCTGTTTGCCCTTGCCGCACCCACACAGGCGCAAGTGCAAACCGGCTCGATCCTTGGCGTGGTTTCAGACACGAGCAACGCGGTGATGCCGGGCGTCACCGTGACCCTCACAGGTGAGCGCCTGATCGGCGGCGCGCAGACCGAGATCACCGATACCGCTGGCGCGTATCGGTTCGATCGGCTTCCCCCGGGCAACTACAACGTCAAGTTCGAGCTGCAAGGCTTCAAGGTCGTGGAGCGCGCCGAAGTGGCAATCAACGCCGCGTTCGTCGCGACGATCAACGTGAAGCTCGAGGTCGGCACGCTGGCCGAGACGATCACCGTGACCGGCGAGTCGCCCACCATCGACACGCGCTCCAACCTCCAGCAGACGGTCATGGATCAGCAAGTGCTGGAGGGCATCCCCTCCGGCCGCGATCCGTGGTCGCTGGCGAAGCTGATTCCGGGCGTGCAAGTGGCCACCTACGACGTTGGCGGCACGCAGTCCATTCAGCAGAGCAGCTTGTCGTCGCACGGCTCCAACACCAACGACGTCAGCTACAACATCGACGGCGCGACGGTGAACTGGCCCGGCGGCGGCGGCGGCGCGACGATGCTCTACTACGACCAGGGGATGTTCGAAGAGGTCAACTACATGACCTCGGCGATCCCGGCCGAAGTGCTCGCGGGCGGCGTGTCCATCAACATGGTCACCAAGACCGCCGGCAACCCCTGGCGCGGCAACCTGAAGTACTCGTTCGCGAACAACGATCTGCAGGGCGAGAACCACCAGGATCTGCAGTCGCAGTTCCCGAGCTTCCTCGGCAACCCGACGGAGAAGACGTACGACGTCAACCTGTCGGGCGGCGGCGCGATCATCCGCGATCGTCTCTGGGTGAACGGCACGATCCGCCGCTGGGTCGTCGACAAGCGCACCAACGCCCGGAATCCGGACGGCTCGCAAGCGCTCGACGACAACACGCTCAAGAACTACTCCGGCAAGGCGGTGGCCTCGCTGTCCGCGAATTCGAAGATCACGTTCGGGTACCTGTGGAACGACAAGATCCGCGGTCACCGCGTCGACACACCCCCGAACACGCAGGAAGAAGCGGCGGCGCTGGTGCAGACGAACCCCGCGTCGAACACCCAGGTCAAGTACAACCAGATCTTCGGCCAGATGGTGTACGAGTCCTCGTTCAGCGTGATGGACGGGCTGACGCGCTACAACTATCAGCCGAGTCAGTCCGACACCGACATCCGCCGTGTCGACAACGGGCGCTCGGAAGCGTTCATCGCCGCCACTCGGCATGAAGAGCAGCCGAACATGCGCGTCCAATTCGACAACATCGTGTCGCTCCAGAAGAGCGGCTTGGGCGGGGAGCACTTCTTCAAGACGGGTATTCAGTTCGCCCGCCTCACCTACAACCCGACCGTCGAGGTCCGCGGCGACCATTACGTCGAGTACAACAACGGCGTGCCCTCGCAGATTCGGCTGTTCCCGACGCCCATGACATCGAAGAACACCGACCGCGTGCTGGGCGTGTTCTTCCAGGACGCCTGGACGGTGGCGTCGAAGCTGACTTTGAATCTCGGCGTCCGCTACGACCACAACACCGGCATCCTGCCGGCGCAATCGAACCCCGAAGGGCGATTCATCGCGGCGCGCAGCATCGACGAGACCACGGTGATCAGCCAGAACATCTTCGTGTGGCGCGCCGGCGCGGCCTACGATCTCTTCGGCACCGGCAACACCGCGATCAAGGCCAACTACAGCCGCTACGGCCTGCAAGTCGGCATCGATCGGGTGACCGGCATCAATCCGTTCGTCTTCTCGAGCACCGGCTCGACCTGCCCGTGGAGCGACCCGAACGGCAACGGTCGCTTCGATGCTGGCGAAATCACGCTCTCGTCCTGCAGCGGCTTCGCCAGCGTCAACACCCGCTACCCGGACTCGAACGGGCCGGACTGGCCGTACTCGGACGAGTTCACCGCGGGTGTCGAGCACCAGCTGATTCGTGACATGCGCGTCGGCGCGATGTACTACAACCGCACCAATCGCAAGCAGCTCGGCACGCGCAATCTCGCCGCGCCGACGGACGCCGCCTACACGCCGTTCACGGTCAACGTGCCGAACGGACCCAGCGGCATCACCACGGCGACCGTGTACAACTTGAACACGGCGTTCAACGGCCTCCAGGACAACGTGCTCGACAATGAGTCGTATCTCGACACCAACTACCAGGGCGTCGAATTCACGGCGACTAAGCGCCTCTCCAATCGCTGGAGCATGGTGGCGGGTCTGACCATCGGCAAGAACACCGGTGGACTCAACAACGGCCAGAACAACAGCGGCCAGTCGAGCACCGCGGACTTGAACGATCCCAACAACATCTCGTTCACCGAGGGCATCATCGGCAACGACTCGCCGGTGGGGCTCCGCTTGTCCGGCACCTACGTGGCCCCTTGGGACGTCAACATCGCGGGTGCCTTGGTGTCGAACGGCGGATATCCCTACGTCTCGACCTATACGCTGACTCGTGCCGTCGCGGCGACACAGGGCATCGCCCTGACCCGCGCTCAGCAGAACATCTTCCTCACCGAGCGTGGCGACGAGCGTCGCGACACGGTCAGCTTGCTCGACGTCAGCATCTCGCGCGACTTCCGGTTCGGCAACCGCCGGATCTCGCCGCGTATCGACTTCTTCAACATCACCAACTCGTCGACGATCGTGACCCTCAATCCGACCCTCGGTGGGACCTATCTGAACCCGACCGAAATCATCGCGCCGAGGATCATTCGCCTCGGGTTCGTGATCGATTTCTAAGGATCAAGGTGCCCAAGGTGCCCAGGGTGCGCAACGTGCCCAGGGTGCCTTGGGTGCCGGCGGATCCCTCATTTAGGCAATACCGCATCCGAGACCTCCAGCAGTAGCACCTCGGGCACCCTGAGCACCTTGGGCACCCTGAGCACCTTGTTTCCTGTTGACCCTGGAACGATTCCAGGGTGTACGTTGCGCAGTGGGCCAGGAGGCCTACACTTGCGCACGTCCCTCGCAACCGCTGTCTCGCTGAACACCGGACCGCCGCGGGTTATCGTCGCTACGGGCCGGAGGCCGTAGCTCGCGTCAACCTGATTCAACGTGCCCTGGCC
>DAINCF010000445.1:0-6146 GCA_036732565.1 Vicinamibacterales bacterium | reverse complement strand
CCTGGTCCCAACTGATGCTGAGCTCGTGGTGAGCTCGAATAGATGGCTGAACGAGACGTCAGATCGCCTGGTGCTGCGATGGTGGAACGTGGCAGACCCGGCACCGACGGCCCTTTCATAGATGGCTATCGTAGTCGTGGGCATGCGCATCCTCGTCACCGGCGGCACGGGCTATCTAGGGCGGGCCATCGTCGAGCGGCTGGCCGCGCAGGGGCACACGCCGGTTGTGTTCGCGCGGCGACCGCACGACAGTGCCGGGGAGATGGTCACCGGCGACATCCGTGATGCCGACGCGGTCGCGCGCGCGGTTGACGGGTGCGAGGCCGTCTGTCATCTCGCAGCCCTGGTCAGCATCTGGCAACCCGATCCGCGAAGTTTCGACGAGGTCAACGTCGGCGGGCTGCGACACGTGATGGCGGCGGTCGAGCGCGCGGGCGTCGCACGGCTCGTGTGCGCCTCGTCGTTTCTCGCCCTTCCGCCGGCTGGCCGGTCGGTGCCGATCGCTGCAAACGATTACCAGCGCACCAAGGTCGCCGCCGACCTCGCCATGACGGCCGCCATCGCGCGACAGTTGCCGCTCGTGCGACTCTATCCAGGCGTGATCTACGGGCCTGGGCCGGAGACGGAGGGGAATCTCGTCGGGCGCCTCGTGCGCGATCATCTGGCCGGCCGTCTGCCGGGCGTCATCGGCGCGGACCGCGTCTGGTCGCTCACCTTCATCGCCGATGTCGCCGACGCTTTCGTCGCCGCGATCGAGCGGGGCACGCCGGGCGCGAGCTATGCGGTCGGGGGCGTGAACGTCCCGCAGATGCAGGTCTTCGAGATCGTTCGCGTCCTCACGGGCCGGTCGCTGCCTCGTAAGCTGCCGTTCGCGCTGGCCAGGACGATCGGCCTCGTTGAAGAGCTGCGCGCGCGCGTGACGCGACGGCCGCCACTCCTGACGCGAGGAGCGGTGGAGATCTTCCGGCACGATTGGCCGCTGGATCACATCGAGGCGGCCCGCGATCTCGGCTATCACGGCCGCACTCTGCAGGATGGTGTCGAAGCGTTGGTGAGAGCCCTGTGAGCGTCTCCGAGACCGCTCGTCAGCGCGTGCACATCGCGATGGTCGGCTTCGCGGTGCTGCTCCGGTATCTCGACTGGCGTCAGGCGGCCGCGTTCGCCGTAGCCGCGCTCGCCTTCAACATCTTCCTGCTGCCGCGGGTCGCGCCGAGCATTCTGCGTGCGCGCGACCGCGAGGGCTGGGGCGGCATTCGCCTTTACCCCCTCGCCGTGCTCGTGCTCATCCTGGTCTTCCGCTCGCGGCTCGACATCGTCGCGGCCGCATGGGCCGCCATGGCGGTGGGCGATGGCTGCGCGACGCTCGCCGGCAAGCGTTTCCCGACGCATCGGCTGCCCTGGCATCGTGACAAGACCTGGGCGGGCCTCCTCGCCTTCGCGAGCGTTGGCAGCGTCGCGGCCGTGTCGATCGGCGCATGGGTCGCGCCGAGCCTCCCAGCTCCGCCGGACCCACGTTTCACCGTATGGGCAGCGATCGCCGCGACCATGTGCGCGGCCCTCGTCGAGACCATCCCGATTCGCTTGGACGACAACGTGTCGGTCCCGGCGGCCTCGGCCGGCACGCTGGCGCTGGCCGCGTGGATAGAGCCCAATGCCTTCGTGGCGGCCTGGCCGCTGATCGCAGAACGACTGCCGACAGCGATCGTCGTCAACGCCATCCTGGCGCTGGCCGCGGTGCTCGCAAGGACCCTGACGCTGACAGGTGCGGTGGTGGGGACGCTGATTGGAATCGTGATTTACGCGGGCAGCGGCGGCGGCGGCTGGTTGATGCTGTGCCTCGCGTTCGTCCTGGCGGTGGCCGGTTCGCACGTCGGGCGCGCGCAGGTGAAACGCACTCAACCGCACGATTCTCGCTACACCGCGGGTTCTTCAGTAAGGTCTGAGCGCACCACACGGCGAGGGGCGGGGAACGCGATCGCGAACTGCCTGGTTGGCGCCGTCGGGGCCGCCCTGATCGTCGCGCGCTATGACGACCGGCTCGGCGCGCTCGTGCTGGTCGCCGGCCTCACCGCAGGAGCAAGCGACACGGTCGCCAGCGAAGTCGGGAAGGCGTTTGGTGGCACGCCTCGCGCGCTGCCGGGGTTTACGTCGGTGGCGGCGGGCACGCCCGGTGCGGTCAGTGTCGTCGGCACTGTCGCGGGTCTCGCGGCTGCGGCGGCAATGGCGTACACGGCGGTGCTCTTGCGCCTGCCTGGGTTCGGCGCGGACCTGGTTGTCGCCGTCGTGGTTGGTGCGACCGCGGGCGCCTTCGTCGAGAGCCTCCTGGCCGGCTGGCTCGAGCCGCGCGGCATCGTCAACAACGACGTGCTCAACTTCATCACCACGTCGATAGCCGCGGTGACGGCCGTGGCGCTGGCATGAGCCCCGCGCGCCTCTTCGTCGAGCTCAGTCGTCCCTTCACGCTGATTGCGCCGGCGTTGGGCTTCCTCTCGGGCGGGATCACGGCGATCGGCGCGGCGCCGGCTGAGATGTGGTCGTGGCGCGTGCTTGCCTACCCGGTCGTCGGATCGGTGATGGCCGCGGTGCTGAACGCCGCCTCGAACGCGCTCAACCAAATCTACGATCTGGACATCGATCGCGTGAACAAACCGACGCGCGTGCTGCCGACCGGCCGTGTGTCAGTTCGTGCAGCCTGGACGTTTACCTGGTGTGCATACGCGATCGCGTGGGCCCTGGCGTGGCTGGTCGCGCCGGGTGGTCGTCACGAGTGTTTCTGGCTGGTCGTCGTCGCCACACTCATGACGTTCGCTTACTCCGCGCCGCCGCTGCGCACGAAGCGGCTGGGGATCTGGGCCAACCTGACCATCGCCATTCCGCGCGGCGTTCTGCTCAAGGTGGCCGGTTGGTCGTCGGTGAAAACCATCGTGGGTCTGGAGCCGTGGTACATCGGCACCATCTTCGGGTTGTTCCTGCTCGGCGCGGCGACCACGAAGGATTTCGCCGACATGGAAGGCGATGCGCGAGGCGGCTGCCGCACACTGCCCATTCAGTACGGCGTCACTCGCGCCGCGTGGATGATCGCGCCGTCGTTCGTCGTGCCGTTTCTCCTCATTCCCATCGGCTCGTGGTCGGGCGTGCTCACCGGTAACTTCTGGCTCCTGCAAGCGCTCGGCGTCGGCATGACCATCTACGGCATCTACGTCTGCTACCTGATGCTGAAGCGCCCCGAAGACCTGGCCGTCGAGGAGAACCACGTGTCGTGGGCGCACATGTATCGAATGATGTTCGTGGCACAGATCGGCTTCGCGCTCGCCTATATGTTTTGATTTCGGGCTGGTTGGGCGGGTCGGTCTGGCAGGCCTGGTCCAATCCTGCCCCACCTACCCCATCGGATCTACCCGGCTTGCAATGGCGAACAAAAGGCGAAATAATGCGACTCGGGAGGTTTCACGGTGGATTCTCAGCCACCTCTCTTCGACCTCGGTCCGATACGCCCGACGACCAGGCAAATCGCGAAGCTGGTGAAAGAAGGCGGCGTCCAGGCGCTGCCCGACGCGACGCGCCTCGCTGATGAGGCGACGTATCAGGAAATCCGCTGCCGTTCGGCCCTCAACCGCGTGCAGGGCATGCCGTTCAAGTGGACGTTGAACCCGTACCGCGGCTGCACCCACGGCTGCCACTACTGCTTCGCCCGTCGCTATCAGACACAACTCGAGCTCGGCGCGGGTGACGACTTCGCATCGGTGATCTTCGTGAAAGTCAACTTCGTGGAGATGCTGCGCAAGGAGCTCGACCGCCCGTCATGGGTCAAGGAAACGGTGGCCCTCGGCACCGCGACCGATCCGTACCAGCCCATCGAAGGACGCTACAAGCTGACACGCGGCGCGCTCGAAGCGCTCGCCGCGCTTCACAACCCGACGAGCATCGTGACCAAGGGGCCGATGATCGTCAGGGATAGAGACGTCATCCAGGAGCTCGGATGGCGATCGGAATGCTCGGTTTGCGTGAGCGTTCCGACGGTGGACGAGGACGCATGGCGAATCCTGGAGCCAGGAACGGCGCACCCGCTGCAACGGCTGCGCGCCGTGCGGGCGCTGGTCGACTCGGGGATCAACGCGGGCGTGCTGATGGCACCGCTAGTGCCGGGCATCTCCACGCACCCGGCGAAGATCGAGCGCACGGTCAAAGCCATCGTGGATCACGGCGCCCAGTTCATCGGCGCGATGGTGCTGCACCTCGAAGGCGGCACCCGCGACCACTTCATGCACTTTCTGTCTCGGGAGTATCCAAAGCTGGCGGAGAGCTACGAGACGCTGTACGCGGCGAAGTACGCACCGAAAGACTACGTGAAGCGGGTGCAGGAGGTGGTGGGCGTGATCAAAGCACGGTATGGTGCGCCGTCACGATCACGCCGCGACAACGATTAGTGGAGCTCCCGCTTAGCTCAACACCACCGCGGGCTCGAACAAATCCTGGCCAACCTCGCCGACCACGACTTGTCCCGCAACCACCGAGACCGTGAACGACGAGCCTCCATGCCAGATCTGGCTGAGCGGGATGCGCACGCGATCGTCGAGGACGCGCTTCAAATATCGCGCACCCGAGGCGGGGCTGTAGCCTTCCCGCACCAGCACATCGATCGCCTCCGCTTCGACGGTCAGCTGCTTGCCGTGCGGCGCCATCGTGGCGGACAGGCGGTCCAGGTAGTTCCGCGCGATCCGGTCCACGTCCCCGCGCGATAGCGGCGAGAACACGACGACCTCGTCGATCCGGTTCCGGAACTCCGGCGTAAAGCGACGCTCGAGCTCGCGCATGACATCCGCACGCGCGAGATCGAGGTTGGCGTCGCCCTGTCTGAACCCCAGCGGGTTCGACAGCTTGCGGAAGTGCTCGGCGCCGACGTTGGACGTCATGATGACGACGGCATCACTCAGGTAGACGCGTTTGCCGCGTCCGTCCGTGATCCAGCCCTCGTCGAACGCCTGCAGGAAGAGGTTGAGCAAGGACGGGCTCGCCTTCTCGACCTCGTCGAGCAGCACCACCGAATACGGATTGTCACGAAGCTGGTTGGTCAGCACCCCACCGCGATCCGACCCGACGATACCGCGCGGGGAGCCGATCAGTTTGTCGACCGCGGTCGCGCCGTCCTGGAACTCCGACATGTCGACGCGAATCATCCGCTTGTCGTTGCCGAACAGGCACTCGGCCAGAGCCTTGGCCAGCTCGGTCTTGCCGACACCCGTGGGGCCGAGGAACAGCAGCACGCCATCCGGTCGATCGAAGCCGTCCTTGAGCGGGCCCTTGTTCAGTACCAGGCGTCGGGCGAGGGCATGCACCGCCTCGGGCTGCCCGATGACGCGACGGCCCAGGCGCGTCTCGAGGTCGCGGAAGCGATCCCCGACGTCGCGGAACACCATGTCGACCGGAATCCGCGCCGCGCTGGCCACGACTTCGACGATGTCTCGCGCGGTGATCTCGCCGCGTCCCGCCAGCTGCGAGCGCACCGCGGCGGTATCCAGCCAGCCGATCGCTTTGTCAGGCAGGCGGAGATGGCGCTGATAGCGGTCGGACAGCGTCAGAGCGGTGTCGATCGCCTCCCCGGTCACCACGACCGAGTAGTTCTGCTCGAAGCGCGGCACCAGGCGCGAGAGAATCGTCCGCGCCTCGTCCTGCGTCGGCTCCTCGATGGTCACCGTGCGGAATCGGCGGGCCAGCGCTTCGTCTTCGGCGATGTGCTGCTTGTACTCCGCGGAGGTGGTCGCGCCGATGATGCGGACCTCGCCGCGGGCGAGCACGGCTTTGAACACGTTGCCGGCGTCGGACGGCGCGCCCAGGGCCGAGCCCGCGCCGACGATGGTGTGCGCCTCGTCGATGAAGAGGAGGTAGTGCGGCTGCTCGCGGACCTCGCGCAGGACGTTCTGGATCCGATCCTCGAACATGCCGCGCAGCATCGTCCCCGCGACCAGAGCGTTCATCGGCAGCGTGAGCACCTGGCAATCGCGGAGCTGCGGCGGCACCAGCTCGGGCTCCAGCTCCAGCCGCCGGGCCAACGCATCGGCGATGGCGGTCTTGCCGACGCCCGGCTCCCCCAGCAGCATGACGGAGTTGGCGCGCTCGCGATGGCAGAGGATCTCGACGACCTGTTA
>DAINCF010000444.1:0-6161 GCA_036732565.1 Vicinamibacterales bacterium | reverse complement strand
AGCTCGCGGTTTCGGGCCGGGTGCAAGCGTTCACGATCTCGAATCCCGAGTTGATCGCGAACGGGACGACCAGTCCGTACGACGGGGTGCCAATCCCGGCTCCGCCGCGCGCGACAACGGGCGACGTATCCCTGGCCTATTTCCTCGCCGCGTCGAACACGAAGCTTCGCGTCCATGGCGGCAATGCCTACCGCGCGCCCGCGCTGTACGAGCGTTTCGGCGGCGGCTTCTTCACGGATCCAGTGACCGGCATCGTGGCGTTCACCGCCTATGGCGATCCGCGGCTGCGACCCGACCGCTACAAGGCGATCGATGGTGGCGTCGATCAGTATCTGTTCGACAACCGACTGCTCGTGACGGCGACAGCGTTCTACAACGACGTGACGTCACTCACGGCGTTCGACTCGGCGGGCGTGATTCGGCCAGAGACGGATCCCTTCGGCCGCAGCGGCGGCTATCTGAACGGCGACGGCGGCTTCTCGCGGGGCTTCGAGCTCGGTGCCGAAGCGCGGCCTTCGTCGATGCTACGCTTCTCGAGCTCATACACCTACACGCGATCGGAGACGACGCGGGACATCACCGTGCCGGGTTTCTTCATCGTGCCCGGTGTCTTCGGGCACACCGCGACGTTCGTGGTGACGCAGCGATGGCATGAGCGGCTGGATACGACCTTCGACCTGTTCTACGGGTCGAAGATGTACGGGTCGTTCTTCGCCGCTGGCCGCACGCGCGCGTACGAATTCCCCGGCTTCGCCAAGGCCGCGATCGTGGCCGGCTATCGCGTGCTGAACGATACGACGTGGCCGCTGAGGGCCTACGTGAAGATCGACAACCTGTTCGACAAGACTTACTACGAGGCGGGCTGGCGGAACCTGGGCCGCACTGCCGTGGCTGGAGTGAGTGTTGGGTTCTGATTCTGATCGTACGTGGGGACCAGGCGGACCAGGGCCGGCTAAAGCCGGCCCCCACGTACCGAGAGCCGGTCCCCACGCATTGTGGGTGATTGCAGCTCTTGTGCTCGCGTTGCCCGCCGTTGCCGCCGCGGCACCCGCGCGCATCGTCTCGACGTCGCCGAGCATCACGGAGACGCTGTACGCGTTGGGGCTTGGCGATCGCGTGGTCGGGGTATCGCGATTCTGCCGCTATCCGGAGGACGTGCGGCGACTGCCGAAGGTCGGCACCTTTTTGAAGCCCGACGCAGAGTTGATCGCCGGCCTTCGACCGGATCTCGTCATTGTCCACAAGGGCCCGACTGATATCGAGCGACAGCTCACGGTTCTGCGCATTCGGTTCGTGACGGTCGATCGCGGCACCTTGCCAAGCGTGTACTCCTCGATTCGGACCATCGGCGAGGCCGCCGGCGTGCCCGACCGTACGACCGCTTTGATTGCCGAGATCGAACAGCGGCTGTCGAACGTCCGGCGCGCCGTTGCGGATCGGCCGCCACGCAAGGTGTTGTTGATCGTCGGACGTCGTGCCGGCACGTTGACCGACCTCGTGGCCGTGGGCCGCGACTCGTACTTGAGCGACATCGCCATGCTCGCCGGCGGCGTCAACGTGCTGGCCGATCACGGACTTCCGGAGTATCCGCGGATCTCGATGGAGTCGGTGATCCGGCTGGCGCCGGACGTCATCATCGACGCGGGCGACATGGGCGACACACCCGACGAACGGCAGCGTCGCAGCGAAGCGACGACGAGACTCTGGAAGAACACGCAAGTGACGGCCGGTCGCGAGGGCCGCGTGCATCCCGTCATCAGCGAAGCGTTCACGGTGCCCGGGCCGCGCGTCGTCGAAGTGGCGGAGACCTTCGCGCAATGGATCCATGGAGTCGTCGTCAGGTGACGCCGATTCTGCAGGCCAAGGCGCTCGGATGGCACGTCGGCCAGGTGACGATTCTGGAGGACGTGACTTTTGACGTCTCGCCTGGCGAGTTCGTCGGGTTGATGGGGAGGAATGGCGCGGGCAAGAGCACGCTGCTCGATCTCATCGCGGGTCTGCGGCAGCCGAGCCGCGGCGCGGTGCTCGTCGACGGCCGCAGCCTCGAGGAGTGGAACCACAACGAGCTCGCCCGCATCGTCAGTCATCTTCCCCAGCTCGTGCAGGCGGATGTGGGCTTCACCGCGGAACAGCTCGTGCTCATGGGACGCTATCCGCACGCCGATCGATGGTTCGAGTCGGAGGCCGATCGCGAGGCCGTCCAGCAGGCGATGACCCGCTGCGATTGTCTTCAGTTCCGACGCCGGCGATTGCATACGTTGAGCGGCGGCGAGCGTCAGCGCGTTCTGCTCGCGGCATGCCTGGCGCAGCAGCCGCGACTGCTGCTCCTCGACGAGCCGGCCACCTATCTCGACGTCGATCAGCAGTTGCACTGCTTCAGCATCCTGCGCGATCAAGTCAATCGCGGCGCGACATGTGTGGCGGTGACCCACGACATCAATCTGGCCCTGACGTTCTGCACGCGCATCATCGTGTTGGCGGGGCACACGGTCGCGCGCGACGTGTCGACCGAGGCGGCGCTCGATCATCCGGCATGGCTGCGATTGTTCTCGTCGCGCTTGGACATCACGACGACGCCGTCAGGAAGACCCTGGGTGTGGTACGAGTGACGAGAGTCCCTCGGCTCGAGATCTGGGGCTCGAGACCTGAGGGCCCTTTGGCTTGAAGGCTTGGAGGCTTGAAGGCTTGGAGGCGTGAAGGCTTGAGGCACGAAGGTTCCATGGACTCGCGCGCGCGGATCTGGCTGGTGATGTCGGCCGCGGCCTTCATCGCTGCCGCGGTACTGCTGCCATTCGTCGGCCCCGGCACGATCGATCTGTCGCGGGTGTGGGCGGGAGAAGAGCCGGACCGATCCATTCTCGTGCACCTGCGGGTGTCGCGGACGCTGCTCGGGTTGTTCAGCGGCGCCGCGCTCGCGCTCGCCGGCAGCGTGTTTCAATCGATGCTGCGTGACGCCCTGGCGACCCCATACACCCTTGGCGTATCGACGGGAGCGTCCCTCGGTGCGGTGATCGCCATCGCGCTCGGGTGGCATGTGGTCGGCGAGGTCTCGGCGGTGTGGGCCGCCGCCATCGCGGGTGCTGCGGTGGTGTTGATCCTGGTGGTCGGCGCGGCGGCGAGACAGCGTCAGGTTTCCGCGTTTGGCCTCCTGCTCGCCGGCGTCGCCACGAACAGCGTGTGCACGGCCCTCATCCTGCTGGTGCATGGCCTGTCGAACATGTCCGACTCGTTTGCCATCTCGCGCTGGCTCATCGGCAGCGTCGATGCCGTAGACTACGGCGCGTTGGCCGTGTACGTCTCGGTGGTCATCGCGCTCTCCGTGATGGTCATCCGCCAGGCACGGCTCTGGAACCTGATGGCGGTCGGCGAGGCATGGGCCGCCACGCGCGGCGCTCCGGTCAGTCGCCTTCTCTTTCGAGGCTACGCCGCTGGATCCGTGCTCGCCGCGTCCACCGTCGCCCTGACCGGACCGATTGGTTTCATCGGCCTGGTCGTGCCGCACATCGTGCGGGCCCGCGTCAGCGCCGACGATCGCATCCTCATGCCGTGCGCGTTCCTGCTGGGCGGTGTGCTGCTCGCGTCGTGCGACGCCATCGGCCGCGTCGTGCTCGCCCCGGCCGAAGTGCCCGCGGGCGCGATCACGGCGTTCATCGGCGGCCCTTATCTGGTGTGGCTGGTACGCCACCGCACGTAAATGCCGACGCAATCGCTCTTCGTCGGCGGCACCTCGTCGAATGCCGGCAAGAGCTGGATGACGACCGCGATCTGTGCCTGGTTGCGTTCTCGAGGCGTCTCGGTGGCGCCGTTCAAGGCGCAGAACATGTCGAACCATTCGTATCCGTGCCGTGGTGGCGGCGAGATCGGCCGCGCGCAAGTGGTGCAGGCGGAGGCCTGCGGCCTCGAGCCCGAGCCGGCGATGAATCCGATCCTGCTCAAGCCAAACGGCAACGGCACGAGCCAGGTGATCGTGGATGGCCGCGTGTGGAAGACGCTCTCGGCACGGGAGTACTACGCCCACGTCGAGGAGCTCTTCCCGCGCGTGCTCGCCGCCTACGCCTCCTTGGCCGCCCGTTTCGACGTCATCGTCATCGAGGGCGCAGGAAGCGTGAGTGAGATCAACCTGCAGCACGTCGATCTCGTGAACCTGGGCCTGGCCGTCCGTCTCGACGCACCCTGGGTGCTCGTGGCGGACATCGAACGCGGCGGCGTGTTCGCGTCCGTGCTCGGGACCGTCAGCCTGCTGACCCCGCAGCAGCGGGCGCAGCTGCGCGGTGTTGTCATCAACAAGTTCCGCGGCGATCGCTCGCTGTTCGACGAGGGTGTGAGGTTGCTGGAGGCAAAGAGCGGTGTGCCATGTCTGGGCGTCTTCCCCTACGCGGATGACATTGCCGTCGATGCGGAAGACAGCCTCTCGATCGATCGGACAGCTCGGACAGCTGCGGCCCCGGGCGCGAGAATTGCAATTCTCGCATTCCCGCGGGTCTCGAACGCGACAGACTTCCGACTGCTCACATGGGCGGACTGGATCTCGGCGCCGCCGGGGACGGCCTACGACTTCATCGTCCTGCCAGGCTCGAAGCACACGATGGCCGACCTTGCCTGGATGCGCGATCGTGGCCTCGACCAGTGGGTGCTTCGGGAGCACCAACGCGGCGCGACGGTGGTCGGCATCTGCGGTGGGTTCCAGATGTTGGGCACGTCCATCACCGACCCGCACGGCATGGAGTCGACGACGAGGCATGCCACGGGCCTCGGCCTGCTGCGCGCGGACACAGTGCTGACCGCCGACAAGACGACGCGCGTGGTGACCGCGACGCTTCCGAGCGGCGTGTCATTCGAGGCGTACGAGATTCATCTCGGCGTGACGATGGCCGACGAGGTCAGACCCTTTGCGCTGTTGAACGACGGCACCCCCGACGGCGCGCGTGGCGAGCGCGTCATCGGAACCTATCTGCATGGAGCGCTGGAGCACGCGGCGGTCTGCTCCGAGATCTTCGGCGTCGACGTGGGGCCGATGCCCGCCAAAGAGAGCGAGTATCGGCGCCTCGCCGAGTGGTTCGATCGTTACGCCATCGACCCGGAGTTGTGGGTTCCGTACCCAGCGGTATAGGCAATTAGAAGTTGAATCGCACCGGCGCTATCGGTCATTTTGCAACGCGCTCTGATGGCTTCGCGCGTTCGGCGCGGATCTGATCGAGCACCGTGCGCGCGTTGTCGAGGAACTCGTGATCGGTCTCGCTGAACGTACCCGCGTCCCGCAACTTCGTGAAGATGTCCAAAGCCTCGGCGTAGTCGCGCTCGGCGGCCTGCAAATCCTCCGCGCGAGAGGCGGCGCGAGGCATTCGAGCAAACTGAAACAACGCATCCGCTCGGCCGCCCAGCGCCAGCCCCAAGGCAAACCGCAGCTCGTAGTCGGTCGGATTGGTCGCTGTCAGCTCGCGGCTGATGTCGACCGCTCGCGTGTGATTGGCCAAGGCCGGACCTCGCCTCTCGAGCTTGGCCTGAAGCGTCGCCAGCCGGTTGAAGTCCGAGGCCAACTCCTGCTTCATGTCACTGCTGTTCGGATCGGCAGCGGCCAATCGTCGGTGGATGTCGGTTGCGCGCTCCTGGTCGGGTAGTGCTTTGTCGGTCTGGCCGATCGCTTCGAGCAGTTGGGCGATCTTCGAGTAGCCAATCGCTAGATCGTTCTGCGCGGCCGCATTGTTCGGATCGGTTTTGGCCTGCGACTCGTAGACCGCCAGGCTCTTGCGCTCGCGCGCCAGCGCTTCGTCGTAGCGCTTCATCGCGTACAGCACGTCGGCGGCGTTGCTCTCGGCCACCGCGTGATTGCGGCGGAACAACGCGTTGGTCGGATGCTTGATTGAGGCGTTGCGGAAGACCTCGGACGATTTCTCGAGCGCCGCGAGCGCGCCGGCGAAATCGCCGACGTTCGGGGCGTTGGGGTTGCCGAGGGTGTTGCCCAGCTTCTGATACGCGACGCCGAGTTGCCGGATGCTCGCGAGCTCGTCCGGCTCGGCCGCCGCGGCGGATTCCATCAGTGCGAGCGCCGTTCGCCGCAGCTCCAGGGCGCCGTTGACGTCGCCCGTGGCGCCGAGCATATCGCCGACGCGCGTGTAGGTTGTCACCAGCGCGCGCCGTTCGGCGGGCGTGGCCGTGGCGTC
>DAINCF010000443.1:0-6165 GCA_036732565.1 Vicinamibacterales bacterium | reverse complement strand
CGGGGCCGGCTCGATGCGGACGAGGCGCAGCAGCGTGTCCGCGGTCGGCTGGAGCACCCAGACGACGGGGTGGAGCGTCCTTCCGAGCACGTCGAGCGGCCAGGCGAGCACGATCGCGTGCTGGCGGTCGCGTTTCCCGACGATCAGATGCAGGTGCTGCCGTACCACCGGACGGTCGCGGACCTCAATGGCTCGAGCGTGGACGCGCTGCTGGCGGCTCTTCGTCAACGCTTCACGGTGACCGATGACGGGCCTCCAACGCCCCGCGCCAAGGGGCAGGTCGCGATGTACGTCGGCGGTCGCTGGTTCACGATCGACCTCGGTCAGGCACCGACGGCTGGCGATCCTGCGGACGGTCTGGATGTGAGCCGGCTGCAAACGGGCCTGCTGACGCCGGTGCTGGGCATCGGCGATCCGCGCACCGACAAGCGGATCGATTTCGTCGGCGGCATCCGCGGGACCGACGAGCTCGTGCGTCTGGTCGACAGCGGCCGCGCCGCCGCCGCGTTCTCGATGTTTCCCGTCACGGTGGACGACCTGATGCGCATCGCCGATGCCGGTGGCATCATGCCGCCGAAGTCGACGTGGTTCGAGCCCAAGCTGCGGGACGGATTGCTATCGCACGTAATCTAGCCACCAAGCCACGAAGGACACGAGCGATTGGCCACCAAGGCACCAAGGCACCAAGAAAATCTTTTGCTTCCTTTTGTGCCTGGGTGCCCTGGTGGCGAATCGTATTCTTTGTGACCATTGTGTCCTGCTGGCAATCGTGAGGAATGTCGATGAGAGTCCTAGTCGCAGACAAATTCGAGAAGAGCGGCCTCGATGGCTTGAAGGCGGCCGGGTGCGATGTCGTGTACGAGCCTGACGCCAAGGACGACAGCCTCGTCGAGGCGGTCGGAAAGTCGAAAGCGGACGTGTTGATCGTCAGGTCCACCCAGGTCACGGACGCGATGCTCGATGCCGGATCGTTGGCGCTCATCGTGCGGGCTGGCGCCGGGGTCAACACCATCGACGTCGCCGGCGCGTCGCGGCGCGGGATCTATGTCTCGAACTGCCCCGGGAAGAACTCGGTGGCCGTCGCCGAGCTCGCGTTCGGCCTGTTGCTGGCGCTCGATCGACGCATTCCCGACAATGTCGCGGCGCTGCGCGAGGGACAGTGGAACAAGAAGGAGTTTTCGAAGGCGCCGGGGCTGTTCGGCAGGACGCTGGGGCTCATCGGGTTCGGCAACATCGGTCAGGAAGTCGCTCGTCGCGCGCGCGCGTTCGGGATGCCCGTGCTGGTGTGGAGTCGGCGGTTCGCCGAGGATGCGGCGGCGCGGCGAGAGGCGGAGGAACAATTCGGCGTCGAGGTGGTTGCCACACCCGCGGATCTCGTGTCACGCGCCGACGTCGTCAGCGTGCACCTGGCGTTGACCAAGGAGACGCGCGGCTTCGTGAACCGAGAGCTCCTCGCCCACGCGCGTCCGGGCGCCGTGTTCATCAACACCGCTCGAGGTGAAGTCGTCGACTACGCGGCGCTCGAAGCCGTGGCGCAAGAGCGAGGATTGCGCGTCGGTCTCGACGTGTTCGCGAACGAGCCGACCGCGGCCACCGGCGCGTTCGCGGACACAATCGTCTCGCTGCCCGGCGTCTACGGGACGCATCACATCGGCGCGTCGACCGATCAGGCGCAGGAGGCCATCGCCGCCGAGGCCGTCCGCATCGTGCGCACGTTCAAAGAGACGGGCAAGGTGCCGAACGTCGTGAACCTCGCGCGGAAGTCGCCCGCGACCCATCGCCTGGTGGTCCGCCATCGCGACCGTCCCGGTGTCCTGGCGCACGTGTTCGACCGCTTGCGCGATGCGCAGATCAACGTCCAGGAAACGGAGAACATCGTGTTCGAAGGCGCCGAAGCCGCCGTCGCCCGCATCAACCTCGACGGTGCACCCACCGCCGCCGTGCTGGGCACGATCAAAGCGGGACACGCCGACATCCTGGAGCTGCAGCTGATTGGGCTATGATCCTTGGGCCGCCCTAAAGGGGCGGCCCCTACGTACGTAGCGGCCGTCCTTTAGGGCGGCCGAGATGAGGTCTTCCGTGCCTACCACTGTCAATCGTGTTCACAACTTCTCCGCTGGTCCCGCCGTACTGCCCGTCTCCGTGCTCGAAGAGGCGCAGCGCGATCTCGTCTCGCTCCCCGGTGTCGGGATGTCGATTCTCGAGATCAGCCATCGCTCCAAGACCTTCGAGGACATCCTGGCGAAGACGGAGGCCGATGTGCGGGCGCTCGGCAAGGTGCCCTCGAACTACAAGGTGTTGTTCCTCCAGGGTGGCGCGTCGCTGCAGTTCTCGATGGTGCCGATGAACCTGCTCACCGAGGGTGCGACGGCCGACTACATCGTCACCGGCGCATGGGCACAGAAGGCCTTGAAGGAAGCCAAGCGCGTCGGCGCGGTGAAGGTGGCGGGCTCGACCGAGAGCGAGAACTTCACCCGCATTCCCCGGCAGGACGAGTTGTCGCTCACGCCCGACGCGGCGTACGTGCACTTCACGACGAACAACACGATCTTCGGCACCGAGTGGCGGCGCGAGCCCGAGGTTGGCAGCGTGCCGCTCGTGGCCGATGCTTCATCGGACATCTTCAGCCGGCCGATCGACGTCGCGAAGTACGGTCTCATTTACGCCGGTGCGCAAAAGAATCTCGGCCCTTCAGGCGTCACGCTCGTGATCGTCCGCGAGGATCTGCTGGCACGATCGTCTCCGTCGTTGCACACGATGCTGAGCTATGGCGTCCACGCCGAGAACGGCTCGATGTACAACACGCCGCCGTGCTTCGGCATCTACCTGATGGGCCTGGTGATGAAGTGGGGGCTCGCAGCCGGGGGTCTCGAGGCCGTGAACGCCGCCAACGAGCGCAAGGCCGGCAAGCTCTACGGGGAGATCGATCGCAGCGGCTTCTATCGTGGCACGGCCGAGAAGGACAGCCGCTCGCGCATGAACATCACGTTCCGGCTGCCAAGCGAGGAGCTCGAGAAGACGTTCGTGAAGGAATCGACCGCCGCCGGGTTCGACGGCCTCAAGGGCCATCGCTCCGTCGGCGGCATGCGCGCCTCGATTTACAACGCCTTCCCGGAAGCCGGCGTCGACGCGCTCGTGCAATTCATGCAGGAGTTCGAGCGCACGCGCGGCTAGAGCCCCGCTAGTCAGCTCGGTTTCTTCGCCGCCGGCCTCGCCGGCGGCGACGACTACGCCGAGGCTCGCCCGGCGCGCCGCCATCATCAGCCGCTGCGCTCTCGCTGGCGCCGTGCGGCGTCGACGACAACGCCTCCATGAATCCTCGCCAGTGCTCGACGACCTGGGGCACCTGGCCGTGGACGTCGAGCCACGTCAGCGCTTCGTCGAACGGGCCGCGATGCATCAGCGCGCGCTTCGCCCGCGGCGACGTCTCGAGATCGTGGAGGCGCCGCTGCAGGGCGATCAACTGCCGCAGGCGATCCGTGTCGCGCCTGGCGACCATCAGAATGCCGATCTTGAGCGGAGGCTCCTTTGGCGGCCGCTTCGGCCGTCCTCCACGCGCGATCTTCTCTTCGTCATCCGCCTCCGACGCATATGCCGGCGGCAGCGCGCGGCGCGGCATCAATCCCAGGGGCACGATCAGCGTGCCGAGGAGGATGGAGTTGGTGAGCGTTGGCGGCGCCGCGTCGAAGCGCAGGCGGTAGGCATCCAGCGCGGCCAGCGCCGCGGACAGGCGACCGTCCTTCGCCCCCGCCACGAGCTCCGGTGTGACCGCCTCGAGCAGCCCGTGCTCGGCGAGCCCGCGAAAGGTCTTCTCCGCCGCGCCCGAGCGCAGCACCTTGTAGTACTCCTCGATCAGCCGCGCGGGCGAGGCCAGCGCGATCAGCTGCCTGTGCTTCGCGATCGCCTTGACCACCGGTGGATCCAGCGAAAAGTCCAATCGCGCCGCCATCGTCACTGCCCGCAGCATGCGCACGGGATCTTCCTGGAAGCGCTCGTTGGGATCGCCGATCGATCGGATCACGCCGTTGCGGAGATCCTGGAGGCCGCCGACGTAGTCGATGATCCCGAACGTGGCGATGTCGTAGAAGAGCGCGTTGACCGTGAAGTCGCGACGAAACGCATCTTCTTCGGGCGTCCCGAAGGTGTTGTCGTGGTGGATCAGGAGGTTCGGCTCCGACGGATCGGCGGCTGGAGGCGGCTCGGCGGGCTCATTCTCGGTCCCCGGCGGCACGTTGCGGCGGAAGGTGGCGACCTCGATGGTCTTGTTGCCGAAGCGCACGTGCGCCAAGCGGAACCGGCGGCCGATGATCCAGCAATTGCGAAAGAGCTTCTTGATTTGGTACGGGTGCGCCGACGTGCCGATGTCGAAGTCTTTCGGTCGCCTGCCGAGCAGCAGGTCGCGGACGCTTCCCCCGACGAGATACGCCGTGTAGTTGAATTGCTGCAGCCGATACAGGACCTTGAGGGCGTCCGGGTCGATGTCCCGACGCGAGATCGTGTGCTCGGCCCGTGGCACGATCACCGGTTCAGACATCTGATGGAGTGTACCGTTGAAATCACAACTGGGCCGTTCTGCAGGAACGGCCGGAAACTGCTCCCCGAGCTCTCCGTAGATAGTAGCAACCCTGTTGATACGCTCCACTAAGCGGCCCACCGCAGCAGCACTCTCGTCGATCCGCTCACCAACCCGCCATTGTAGCAGTGGGTTCCCGAGGCGCGGGCCGGGCGCGATGGGGTGCAGCCTGCGTGCTACGATCGGCCCATGTTCCGGGCCTGGATCGCGGCTATCGCTGTCGTGTTGCTGTTGCCGGCGGTGGCGTGGGCGACGCGTGCCGACTTGGCCCGGGCCCGCACGCTCTACAACCAGCGGCAGTTCGATCAGGCCATCGAAGCGGCGGATCTCGCGCGCCAGTCGCCGGACACGGCGGACGCGGCGGCGGTGGTGCTCGCGCGCGCGCATCTGGAGCGCTACCGCGAGCGCGTGGATCCCGCGGACCTCAGCGCCGCCCGCACGGCGCTCGCCGCGGTCAAGCCGACCGGTCTCGATGGACGCGATCGCCTCGAGTTCCTGATCGCGCTCGGCGCCTCGCTCTTCCTCGAAGACGACTTTGGAGCGGCGGCGGAAATCTTCGCCAGCGGACTCGGACGCGCGGAGGCGCTCGACCCGGCGTTGTACGAAGCGTTCCTGGATTGGTGGGGCAGTGCCATCGAGCGTCAGGCGGCGGTGGTCGATCGCTCCCACCGGATCGCGTCGTTCGAGCGGCTGTCCGTGCGGATGAACGACGAGCTCAGCCGGAATCCGTCATCCGCCGTCGCCGGTTATTGGGTGGTGATCGCCGCGCGCGGCGTCGGCGATCCGCTGCGCGCGTGGGATGCCGCCGTGGCGAGCTGGGTCCGCGCCCGTCTCGCGGGCGAGCGCACGTCCTCGCTGCGTGCCGACCTCGATCGCGTCGTCCGCGAAGGCATCATTCCGGATCGCGTGCGCGATCTACCGGTCGATCAGCGCGCGCAGGCCGAGTCAGAGCTGCGGGCCGAATGGGAGCTCGTCAAAGAGAAATGGAAATGATGCATTTGGTGATCTCGTGATCTGGCGATTTGGTGATCTGATTGCGTGATTTTGCGATCTCGCGATCTATTTGGTGATTGGGCGCAACAGCGAAACCGACTGGGCTCTCCGCGACGAATCGCCCGTAGATCACCAAATCACCAAATCACCAAGATCGCCAGATCACGAGATCGCCAAATCAGATCACCAAATCACGAGATCACCAAATCACCAAATGCTGACGCTGCTATCCCTTTGCGTCGGTCCAGTTCTCGCCAATCCCGACGTCGACATCCAGCGGCACATCCAGTGAGGCTGCCTTCGACATCTGCTCGCGCACCAGGTGAGCGACGCCTTCGGCCTCGTCGCGCGGCGACTCGAAGAGCAGCTCGTCGTGCACCGTGAGGATCATCCGCGCGTTGCTGCGCTCGGTGGCGAGCGCGGCGGCCACGTCGATCATCGCGCGCTTCAGGATGTCGGCCGCGGTGCCCTGGATGGGCATGTTGACGGCAATGCGCTCGGCGCCCGCGCGAATCTGACCGTTTCGGCTCGTGATCTCCGGCACGGCGCGCTTGCGCCCGGACATCGTGCGCACCATCCCCGTTTGTCGCGCCTCCTCA
>DAINCF010000442.1:0-6179 GCA_036732565.1 Vicinamibacterales bacterium | reverse complement strand
ATAGAGCCGGCGACGCCACCACCCAACGCCGCGCCGGCGATCAAGGCGATGGCGCGCCGCGATCGCACGCTCGACTCGGCCAGCGACAAGCCGACGCCGACGCCTGCCCCACCGGCAGCACCACAACAGCCGCCGATCACGGCGAGCACCGGGACCACGGCCAGCGACGCGACGCTGCCCGGTGCCACCATCAGGATCAAACCTCCTGCGACGCCGCCGACGAGACCGGCGATGCCGCCGCCGATCGACGCGTGCAGCGATCGCACCGCCGCCAGTGCCGCCGCGCGGTGCAGCCTGAGGCGCACCAGCTCACGCGCCGTCGCGAAAGGGGTGGGCTGGCCAATGATCGGCACCGGCCCGGCCTCCGCGACGTCCCAGCGGGTATCGCGCAATAGTGCTCGCGCCCGGGCGTGATGCGGACGCGTGCCCAGTCGCCGCAGCGATTCGGCCGTCCCCAGCGCATGCAGCAGCTCCGCGGCTTCGCGTTGATCTTCTTCGTCGTTGGCGTTGGCCGGCGGCCGTGTCAGGCGCTCGAGGAGAGGCTCGAAGGGGTCCGCCACCGCGTCGGCCGAGGCCGCGTCCATGGCCGGAGCCGCTTCGGCGACCAGCCATTCGCCCTCGTCATCTTCCTCGACCACATCCACGAAGACGAAACGATATCCGTGACGCGACACGGTGCGCACGAACCGCGGCTCGCGCGATTCGTCCCCGAGCACACGCCGGATCGTGCGGATGGCCTGGCTCAGCGCGCTGTCGGAGACGACCACGTCGCCCCAGACGCGATCGAAGATGTCGCGGCGATGGACCGCCTCACCCCGACGCTCGATCAGGAACACGAGCAGATCGAAATATCGTGGGATGAGCGGCTGCTCGCGCCCGTTGCGGGTGAGCATGCGGCGCCGTGGCGACAGGATGAACTCGCTGAAACGATAGCGGGGCACGGGCTCAGATGGCGATGCCGGCCATCGTAACTCAGTTGTCGGCCTCAGGTTCGGACGCAGCCACCGATTTGCGACTCTGCCGCGCTTCGATCAGAATGATCGTGGATCCCATCCATGAGCATCACCGAACACACGCGGCGCACCTTTACGCTCGACGAAGGCACGGCCATTCTCGCGCGGACACCGGCCACGCTCGACGCGCTCCTACGAAGCCTCCCAGAACCCTGGATCGTCGCGAACGAAGGCACCGGCACCTGGAGTGCCTTCGACGTCGTCGGACATCTGATTCACGGCGAGGAAACCGATTGGATGCCGCGCGCGCGGATCATTCTGGAGCATGGCGATACCCGCGCCTTCGATCGCTTCGATCGCTTCGCGCAGCAGATCTCCGAGCCCGCGACCCTGGCGAGTCGACTCGAGGCCTTTGCCGCGCTCAGGGCCGCGAATCTTCAAGACCTGGCGTCGCTCCAACTGAGCGATGCCGACCTGGACCGCCGCGGACGTCACCCGGACCTGGGCCCGGTGACGCTTCGCCAGCTGCTCGCCACATGGGTGGCCCACGACCTCGATCACCTCATGCAGATCTCGCGCGTGCTCGGGAACGTGTACGCCGACGAAGTCGGCCCCTGGCGGGCGTATCTGCGGATCATCAGCGGCAAGCAGGGCTGATCCGAACAAAAGTACGCGGATGGGTGTCTAACTAGGTGCCCGGAGCTCGTGCGCGCCGTGGATCATCGTCGTAGGGCAGATGACGTACATCGACTCAACACTGTTGAGCCTCGTCGAGTGGTTGTGTCACGGGTTTCAACGGCTGACCGGCAGGACGAACGTGTGGCTGGCGATACAGCTCACGAACCTCAGCATCATCGTGTACTTCGCGACGGCGGTTGGGTACTTCTGGATCAGCACTGTGGGGCTGCGGATCGGGCTTGGGTTGTTTTGCGTGGGATTGTTCTACCTGCTGACCCAGACGATCTTCAAGGTGCCGGTCGAAGCCTATGAGAGCAGCGAGTACCGGCGCGTCGCCAAGGGGCTCAGGAATCCTCGGCGCGTGCGCGATGCGCTCCTGCGCTTCCTGTTCCTGACGCTCTCGCTCGTGCTGGCGTTTCCGACCGCGTTCGTCTACCTCAATCTGCGGATGGGCGTCGTGCTCCTCACCTACTCGCTGATCGTCCTGACGACCGTGCTGCTGTACTTGCTGGCATGCGATCCGTTGCCGCCCTGCGTTGGCAAGGTGACCGAGTGGCTGCGCGGATCAGCGGCGTCACCCGTGGAGCAGGAGAAGGATCCGGTGGTGACCACGGAGGTGGGCGCTCGATCACGAATCGAGGAGCT
This sequence comes from Vicinamibacterales bacterium, assembly GCA_036732565.1. GTDB lineage: Bacteria > Acidobacteriota > Vicinamibacteria > Vicinamibacterales > UBA2999 > JAIVJN01. Next base: position 3,903 of record DAINCF010000442.1, on the reverse strand, counting down.
TGACCGCCGCCGGACCGTACTGCGCAAGCATGTCCCGTAGGGTTCGTCCGGCCTCCTGATCGAACCGATCACGCAGCGCCGCGTGGCTGATGCGATCCAAGCGGAAGTTGCGAAAGTCAGCTCGCGCTTCGCACCACGCCGCGAGCGTCCAGGTTCGGCCCCAGAAGAAGACGCCGAGCGGGCGCACGGTTCGCTCGGTCTGCTCGCCTCGCTCGTTCGCGTAGATCATGTGCATGCGCCGCTGCGCGCTCAGGGCTTCGCGCGCGATCGCCAATCCCATCGCCGAGCTCGCGGCGCTCGCCAACGGCGGGACGAAGAGACGCGTGTCGGCCAGCAAGGGCTCGAGCTCTTTCGGCAACACCCCGGCGACTTTGCTGAGGATCGACTCGCTCGCGCGCGCCAGCGACGGATCGCCGAATTGCGCGACGATGCGCGCGCCGAGCACCAACGCTTGAATCTCTTCGCGATCGAACATGAGCGGCGGAAGGTCGTAGCCGGGGTGCAGACGGTAGCCGACGCCCGCTTCGCCGCTGATCGGCGTTCCCGACTCGATCAGATCGCGGACGTCGCGGTAGACCGTCCGTTCCGAGATCGCCAGCTTGCTCGCGATCTGCCGCGCCGTCACGACGGTGCGGCGACGCCGGAGCAATTGGACGATTCGGAACAGACGGTCGGCCCGCCGCATCCGCCTATTGTGCGGCAGTCGCCGTGGCCTCGACGAGACCGATGGGATGACCCTCCGGATCCTCGAAGATGCCCAGGACCACATCGGGCATCACGGTGCGAGGCACAACGATCGTCCCGCCCAAGGCTTGCGCTTTGGTCAACGACGCGGTCACGTCCGGAGTCTCGGCGTAGAACGTCACCCACGAGCGCGTACTCGAGTAGGCGGATCCAACGCCGCCGGGGATCCCGCGCGGGTCGCCGGTCTTGGCCAGGCCGTAGTCGTTCTGGGGAATGACATCGAACGTCCACCCGAAGAGATCGCCGTAGAACTTGCGCAGCTTGCCGCCGTCGGTCCCGAGCACTTCGAACCACATCACCGGATGAGTCATGGTTGCCTCCTGTCGCGTCCTGCGAACAACGCGAAGGTAGCAGCGGCCTCCTGACACCGTCCTGTCAGGAGCGCGAGATGCTGACGAAGGCGATGACCTACGTACCCAATTTCGCAAGCGCTCCACGATTCCCCTCAACAGACAACCGCGCATAGTATTGGGATCGACGCCAACACCACATCTTCAGCCGTGCCACTCAAACCCCAGATTCCAGCCGAGATCGAAGAGTATCGCGACGAAAGATGGCGCCGCGAAGCGACGCGATGCATCGAGACCGCGATCGAGGCGGAGCGCTTCATCGAGCGGGTCGGTTTTGCCGCCTGCATGACCGACTCGCGCCGGCCAGGGCCCTCCCTGTACGTCGCCGTGTGCGGCCGCCGCGACGCGGTCATGCCGCGCAACGTCCAGAAAGACGTCGAAGCGTCGCTGGCGTGGACGTTGAAGGACGAGATCGTCGCCCGCGGCAAGATCTACTACGCCAAGTTGGCACGTGGAAAGACGATGTTCATCGCGCCACGGATGATCCCGCACTTCAACGCGATCTGGGGCGTGCGGCGGTCGGAAGAGAAGCAACGCCTGAGCAAGAACGCCCGATCGATCCTGCGCGTCCTGCGCAAGGAATGGGAGATGGCCACGTCGGACTTGCGCGAAGAGTCCGGCGTGAGGGAGCGTATCCCCTTCTATCGAGCCCTCGACGAGCTCCAAGCCGCGATGATCGTCGTGCCGAGCGAGGTCTCCTATCAGCCGAAGTTCACCTATATCTGGACCCTCGGCGTCGGCCGATTCCCCGACGCGCTGCTCAAGCGCGTCAAGAGAGACGTCGCCGTCCGCGAGATCGCCCGCTGCTTTCTCGACGGCGCCGGTATGACGATCCCAGGCGAGCTGGCGCGCGTCATCGGCCTGTCGCGACCCGAAGCCGGACTCGGCAATCGCGCGCTCGTGGCCGAGGGCTATGCGACGATGCCGTCGGCCGGCACGTATCGCCTGGCGGCGGACGTCGCCCGGCCCGCGCTCGAGCCCGAGGTGAGCCTTGCGTGCGGATGACATGAATCGCTTACGCGCGTGCGCCATCGCCGCACTCTTGCTCCTCATGCCCAGCGCGGCCTTCGCGCAACGCGAGCTGCATTGGGACAGCTTCGACGTGACCGCGCACCTCGACGCCACCGGCACCTTGCACATCGCCGAGACGCAGACGATGGTTTTCAGCGGCGATTGGAATGGCGGCGAGCGCCGGTTCAGGCTCCATCCGCGCCACCGGCTCTCGTTCACCGGCATCTATCGCAGCGAGAACGGCGCCTGGCAGGAGCTTAGCGAGGACTCGAGCCTCGACGATGTCGATGACTATGCGTGGATCGACCGGACCACGCTGCGATGGCGCAGCCGCAGCCCATCCGATCCGCTGTTCGTCAACACCGTCATTCGTTACGAGCTCCGGTACGCGCTGTCGGGCATCCTCTTACGTGAAGGCGACAGGTACACGCTGGATCACGACTTCGCGTTTCGCGATCGCGAGGGATCGATCGAGCGCTTTGCGCTGCGGCTCACGCTCGATCCAGCGTGGCAACCGGCGTCCGACCTCCGCTCCGAGTACACGGCGGGACCGCTGCCGCCAGGCGAGACCTTCGTCCTGAACCTTCCGCTTCGCTACACCGGCGCGGGCGTGCCGGCGACGCTCGACCTGTCCCGGCCGCCCTCGATCGCGATGGGTGTGCCGATCTTGATCGGCTTCACCGTCGTTGCCGTGCTCTGGTTCTTCAACCGCGAGCAGTCGTACGGTCGATTCGCCCCGCTTGCGACCGGGCGAGTGGACGAGCCGTGGCTGCGGGAGCACATTCTGAAGCACCCTGCCGAGGTCGTCGGTGCGATCTGGGACGAAGACATCGGGACGCCTGAAGTCGTCTCGCTGATCGCGAAGATGGTCAGCGAGGGCAAGCTGGAAAGCGACGTCGGCAAGGAAAGCGAGAAGCGTCCGTCGATGACCCTGCGTTTGAAGGTCGATCGAACCAAGCTGGAGGGACACGAAGGCACGCTGGTCAACCGCCTGTTCTTCAACGGCCGCACCGAGACCAGCACGTCGGCGGTCAAGACGCACTATCGCACCAAGGGCTTCAATCCCGCGAACGAGATTCGCGCCGAGCTCGAGTTGGCGGTCGAGCGCGTGCTGCCGCGGAGCGATGCACCACGCCGATTCAAGGGCATCAGCGGCACGATCTTCCTCGTGGGTCTCGCCGCGCTGATCGTCATGTGGTGGTTGGGACAGCCGCTCGGCGCCAGCACCGTGCTGCTGGCGATCGCCATGACCATCGTCGCGGGCATCGGTTGGGTGGTGGGCTCGCGGTTTCGCGCGTATCTGGCCTGGGGCCGTGGAGCGGCGCTGATCTGCCTCGTGCCTGCGCTCTCGATCGCGCTCGGCGCTGCCGCGTTTCTCTGGTTCTATGCCGGCACCGGCCACGTCGATCTCCATCCCGTCATCGTCTTCGGCCTGGTCGCCATGGCGATTGCGCTGACGCACGCCTCGATCAACGCGATGAAGTCGCGCCAGCGGGGCGACGCGATGGCGTTCCGGAAGACCCTTGCCGCGGGGCGAGCGTTCTTCGCGTCGGAGCTCGGAAAGGCGCGGCCGTCCTTGTATGACGACTGGTATCCGTGGCTGCTCGCGTTCGGGCTCGGCAAGGAGATGGATCACTGGTCGGTACGGCACGCGAGCCCGGGGTCCCGCGGAGGACGCGTCTCCAATACGACGTCCACGAGCACATCGACCAGCACCTCGACGTCCTCCGAAGGGTGGACGGGCTATGGCGGCGGCCGATCGGGCGGCGCGGGCGGCGGCGCGTCCTGGCAGGCCGCC
>DAINCF010000441.1:0-6188 GCA_036732565.1 Vicinamibacterales bacterium | reverse complement strand
TGGCCTTCCGAGCGCCGTGAGGCGCGAGGCCTTCGCGCGAGCGAATGCGAGCGCGCCTTCCGAGCCGCGAAGCGGCGAGGCCGAAAAAGAGCAAGGGCGGAGACGTTGTCACGTCTCCGCCCTCAAAAAGTTGCCGCCAGCCTGGCTCCCCCCAGCATTCACGGCACCCTGCCGCAAACAACAGACTGGCGACGAATTCGGTAGCCGCAAGCTCCGTGCCGGAGCAATTTCCGCCAAAAATCCGCTGATTCTCGAGTGGTCGAGGTGCGTTCGTCCAACGAAACTGATGAACGGGCTTACAGAACTGTGTGGGGTGGAACGACGCGGACGCCCGCTTGCTCCAAAGCTGCTCGGAGGTGTCTCACCAGCGCGGGTGCGCCAGGTGTATCACCGTGCACGCACAGTGTCTCGGCGCGGAGGTGCACGACCGAGCCGTCGAGGGCGATCACCTCTTCGTCGGCGATCATCCGCAGGGCGCGAGCGACGACGACCTCGGGGTCGGTGAGGACGCTCCCGACCACGCGCCGCGACGTCAACGATCCGTCGGCGTTGTAGGCGCGATCGGCAAAGGCTTCGGCGGCGACCGCCAGGCCGGCGCGCTGGCCGGCCTCGAGCAGCTCGGACCCGGGCAAGCCGAACAACACGAGCGATTTGTCGACGGCGGCGACGGCGCGCGCGATCGCCTCGGCCAGGGCGCGATCGCGACAGGCCATGTTGTACAGGGCTCCGTGCGCCTTGACGTGGGCGAGTGGCAGCCCGCGACTCGCCGCCATGCCCGCCAGCGCCGCGACCTGATAGAGAACGAGATCCTCGACCTCCTGCGGCGTGGCGTGGAGCTCGCGCCGGCCGAAGCCGGCGAGGTCGGGAAACCCGGGATGCGCGCCGACCGATACGCCGTGCGTGGCGGCCAGCGCGAGCGTCGCGCGTATCGTGCCGGGGTCGCCGGCGTGAAAGCCGCACGCGACGTTTGCCGACGTCAAACTGGGCATCAATGCCGCATCGTCGCCCATCGCCCAGGGGCCGAACGACTCACCCAAATCTGAATTGAGATCGATTCGCATTTCCTGTTGACCGACCGTTTCGGTCGGGTATAGACTCCGTCAGTGCAAGTTGAGACGTCGTCTCAACTTGAGATCCCGCCGGGTGCGGACACACCCGGCGGGGTGCCGAACGAGGTCGCGGAGACCGATTCATCACACGCGTGGCGTATGACGCGCCCGGCTCGCCCATTGTAGGGAGCTGGGTCATGCCCCGCAACTCGGAGCCGAACCATGACTCGCATCCCTAGGGCCCTGCCAGCGCTGCGCGCGCGCCGCGCGTAACTGCCGACTCCTCCTACTGCCGAGTTTCGACCATGACGCTCCGTTCGTTCATTTTCTGGCCGCACCTCGTCGCCGGCGTCGTCGCGGGCATCGTCGTCTTGATCATGTCGTTCACCGGTGTGCTGCTGACGTACGAGCGGCAGATGATCGCCTGGGCGGATCGCCAGGAGGTCACACCGCCAGCGGCGGGCGTCGCACGCTTGAGTGTCGAGCAACTGCTGACCCGCGTCCACGACGCCCAGCCCGATCAGCCGGTGACCGGGATCACGCTGCGGGCGGGTGCGCGCGAGACGGCGTTGGTCTCGCTGGGACAGCGCAGCGTGCAAGTCAATCCCTACACCGGCGAGCTGCTGCCGGAGGGCGGCGCGGGCATGCGCGCGTTCATGAGCAGCCTGCGCTCGTGGCATCGGTGGCTGGCGATGTCGAACGAGAACCGGCCGATCGCCAAGTTCATCACCGGCTGGTCCAACTTCCTGTTTGCATTCATCGTGCTCTCCGGCATGTACCTCTGGCTGCCGCGCGTCTGGACGTGGGCGAGTGTTCGCGCGGTGGTGTTGTTCCGCGGTGGCTTGCGCGCGAAGCCACGAGACTTCAACTGGCACAACGTCATCGGCATCTGGTCCTGCGTACCGCTCTTTTTCGTCGTCATCACCGCGTTCCCGATCTCGTTTCCGTGGGCCGGCAACCTGATCTACCGCATGGTCGGCGAGGAGCCGCCGGCGCCAGCGGGACCTGGGCCCGGTGCGCCTTCCGGTCCGAGTCGGGGCGGTTCGCGAACCGCCCCCACGCCTGGGGGCGCAAGTGCCGAAGGCCAGCGCGAACAGGTGCCGTTCGATGTGCTCGTCGCCGGACTCGATTCGGTCTGGACACGGGCGGCGCAACAGGTCGACGGCTGGCGCAGCATCAACCTGCGTCTGCCGCAGACGCCGAAGGCGCCGCTGGCGTTCACCATCGACACCGGTGACGGTGGGCAGCCGCAGCTGCGATCGACGTTGACGTTGAACCGTGGCGGCGAGGTCGTTCGCTGGGAGCCCTTCGAGAGTCAGAGCCTCGGACGACAGCTGCGCTCGTGGTCGCGCTTCACGCACACCGGCGAGGCGTTCGGGCTTGCTGGACAGACGATTGCGGGCCTGGTCTCCGGTGGCGCGTGTGTCCTTGTCTATACCGGTTTTGCGTTGTCTTTGCGCAGATTCCTAGCGTGGCGCCGGCGTCTCGCTGCTCAACGAGCCGCCGCGCGTGTTGATTCATTCGAGGGAGCGACGTCATGAGAAGCATCGTCAAGATCTTGAAGCAGGTGAAGCGCCGGCCCAAGCGCGCCATCGTCGCTGAGGCTGCGGTGTGCAAGTCTGCGCTGGCAGGCAAGGGTACGCCGCCGTGGATGGTGATGGGGGCGCTGGTCGCGTCGACGGCCATCGGCGCGAAGGCGATGCCGGCGGAAGCGCGCGAGCTGCGCCGCCCGCGGACGTCCTATTCGGCGGCTGCCTTTGGCCAGGCGGCGGCTGGTCAGCCGCAAGCCCCAGTGCGGTTCGAGATTCCTTCAGGGCCGCTCGATCAAGCCATCCGACACTTCGAAGCCGCGACCAATTTGAAGCTCGACGTCCAGATCCCGCTGGACACGATGTCGATGGTGCACACGGCAGGCCTCTCGGGCACCTTCACCGCGGAGGAAGGCCTGCGCCGGTTGCTGGCGGGCAGCGGTGTGGCCGCGCGCGCGACGGGAGCCGGTACGTTCACGCTCGAGATTCGCATCGCCGAGCAGTCCGTCGAGGTGCGCGGCAGAGCGCCGTCTGCCGCGTCACCTAAGTTCACCGAACCGCTGCGCGACGTGCCGCAGACCATCACGGTGATCCCTGCCAACGTCATGCAGCAGCAGGGCGCGGTCACACTGCGCGACGTGCTCCGCAACGTCTCCGGCATCACCTTCCAAGCGGGCGAGGGTGGTGTGCCGGCCGGGGACCAGTTGACCATCCGCGGCTTCAGTGCGCGCACCGATATGTTCGTCGACGGCGTGCGCGATTTCGGCGGCTACTCGCGCGATGCGTTCAACCTGGAGCAGGTGGAGGTCGCCAAAGGGCCCTCGTCCGCAATCGCCGGCCGCGGCTCCACGGGCGGTGCCATCAATCAGATCAGCAAGGCGCCGAACCTCGTGGACTCGTACACCGGCACGATTGGTGTCGGCAACGCGAGCGCACGCCGGACGACGCTCGACATCAACCAGCCGATCGAGGGCCTGGGGCACGGCGCGGCCTTCCGCATCAACGCGATGTGGACGGATACCGAGGTACCGAGTCGCGACGCGGTCTCCGCCGAGCGCTGGGGCATCGCCCCGTCGCTGGCGTTTGGTCTCGGCACGTCGACCCGTCTCACGCTCAGCTACTTCCATCTGAGCCAGGACAACCTTCCCGAGTACGGCTTGCCGTGGGTGCCGGCGAACACCAACCCGGAGCTCGAGGCGTACAGCAACGGCATGCCGCCCGTGGATCAGAGCAATTTCTACGGGTTGAGGAATCGCGACTACGAAGACACCTTGACGCGTCTCGGGACCGTGGTGCTGGACCACGACTTCACCAGCTCGCTCAGCCTGCGCAACCTCGCCCGCTACGGGACCACCGAGCGCGACTCGGTGATCACCGCGCCGCGCTTCGCGAGCGTCAACACCAGCACCGCGATCAACCGGCAGCTTCAGTCGCGCGACATGACGGACGACATCGTCGCGAATCAGACCAACCTGACGGCGCGGTTTGGTACGGGTGGTCTGCAGCATGCGCTGGTCACCGGCGCGGAGGTGTCGGCCGAATCGTCCGAGAACTTCGCGCGTTCAGGACCGACGGCGCCGCAGGCCGATCTCTTCAACCCGAATCCGGACGATCCGTATCCCGGCCCCATCACCCGCACCGGCGCGCGCACGCTTGGCGAGGCGACCTCGGCCGCCGTCTACGCGTTCGACACCGTGAACATCACGGAGCACTGGGAACTGACGGGCGGTCTGCGTTGGGATCGCTTCGATGTGGACTACGAGTCGGTCGCGGCCACCGGCGAGCTGACCGAATTGGACCGTACCGATCGCATGGTCAGTTGGCGTGCAGGCGGGGTCTACAAGCCCCGGTTCAACGGCAGCGTCTACTTCGGTTACGGCACCTCGCTCAACCCGTCGGCCGAAGGTCTGGCGCTGAGCACGGCGACCGTCGATCTCGATCCCGAGCGCACGCGCACCTACGAGCTGGGCACGAAGTGGGACACGCCCGACTCGCGCGCGTCGTTCAACGCCGCCGTGTTTCGCACCGAGAAGACCAACGCACGAACGCCCGGCCTGAATCCCGGCGATCCACCGACGGTGCTCGCCGGCAAGCTGGTCGTCGATGGCGTCGAGCTCGGCGTCTCGGGTCGGTTGACGGATCGCTGGACCACGTTCGGCACCGTCTCGTTCCTGCAGAGCGACATCGCCGCGTCGAACACCGCGGACGAGCTCGACAACGCCCTCGCGCTGACGCCGGAGCGGACCTTCAACATCTGGACGACATACGCGCTGCCGATGCGGATCTCCGTCGGCGGGGGCGTGCAGTACATGGACAGCGTGTTCCGCAACGCCACCAACGCAGCCTCGGTGCCGAGCTACTGGCTGGTCAACGCCCTCGCCTCGTACGAGGTCAACACCCATCTCACGCTGCGGATGAACGCGAACAACCTCGCCAACGAGGAGTACGTCGATCGCGTCGGCGGCGGACACTACATTCCCGGTCCGGGTCGCCAGGTGATGATCTCGGCGGATGTGAAGTACTGACTCATGCTGCTTCACATTCCCGACGTCCTGACGGCCGAGCAAGTGGCCCACGCCAGGGCGGTGCTCGACGGCGCCGAGTGGATCGATGGCAAGGTCACGGCCGGCCACCAGTCCGCGCGCACCAAGGACAACCAGCAGATATCGGAAGCGTCGCCGGCCGCGCGGCAGATCGGCGATCTGATTCTGAACGCGCTGCAGCAGAATCCGTTGTTCATCACGGCGGCGCTGCCGCTGCGCGTCTTTCCGCCGCTCTTCAATCGTTACCAAGGCGGCCAATCGTTCGGGACCCACGTCGACAACGCGATCCGACAGGTCACTGGCACCGCGCATCGCATCCGTACCGATCTGTCCGCCACGCTCTTCTTCAGTGCACCTGAGGACTATGAGGGCGGCGAGCTGGTGGTCGAGGACACCTACGGCGTGCACAGCGTGAAGCTGCCGCCTGGGCATCTCGTGATCTATCCCTCGACGAGCTTGCATCACGTGCGGCCGGTCACTCGAGGCGCGCGGGTGAGCTCGTTCTTCTGGCTGCAAAGCATGGTGCGTGACGATGGCCAGCGCACGCTGCTGTTCGATCTCGACTCCGCCATTCGTCGCGTCAATCAAGATCTGCCGGACCACCCGTCCGCCGTGCAGCTGACGGGCATCTATCACAACCTGCTTCGGCGCTGGGCCGAGCTCTAAGAGGAATGCGGTGAAGACAGTCCATTCGTATGTGCCGGCGAAGTTGAGATCAGTTCTCAGCATCAGCATGCTGTTGACGGTCTGTGGGTTCTGTGCGGTCGTGGGTGTTTCTCCGGCTGCCGCGCAACCGGCGTCGTCGACCTTGCTGCAGGGCGCGGTGCGCGATCAGAGCGGCGCGGTCGTCGCCGGCGCGACGGTTTCGGTGCGCGCCCTCGACTCCGCGTTGGAGCGTTTCGTCGACACCGCCCGTGACGGGTTGTTCCGCGTCACCGGCCTTCCCGCTGGACGCTACATCGTCGCCATCGCGGCGACGGGCTTTGGCGCGGAGTCGCGGGAGATCACGATTCCCGCCGAGCGCGCGGTCGACTTCGAGCTGGCGCCCGCGGCGGTCGTGGAGCAAG
>DAINCF010000440.1:0-6193 GCA_036732565.1 Vicinamibacterales bacterium | reverse complement strand
TCGACGGCGGAAGCGCAGTCTGCCGGCTGCGGAAGTGGGTTCGCGGCGGGAGAGCCCCCGATGGGTGATCGTCGAGCTGCTTTCTCGACCGACGTCACAGTCGTCTGTCCATCGATTCAAGGATCGCTCTTAGGGTCAATGAATCGCGCTCCTATTGTCGAGCCAAAGCACTCAGCGCTCGGATCCGCATCGTCAGCGACGGCAGCCGCTCGACGTTTACCAGCAGCACGCTTCCGGAGATCAGCGCGAGGCCCAGGCCCATGGCGGATGTGATCGGCTCGTCGAGGAACAGCGCTCCCCATACGATGCCGAACGGCGGAATCAGGTAGCACACGCTGTTGGTCCGAACCGGACCGATTCGGCCGATCAGATAGAAGTAGAGGAGGTAGGCCACCGCGGTGCAGAGCGTCGCCAGACCGAGCAGGGCCCACAAGGCCGCTGACGGCACCGGCAACGACGGCGGCGTCAGCAGCGCGGGGACCACGAGCCAGGCGGCGGCACCGAGCTGCTGGCCCAGCGCCAACGACGGACCACGCACCACCGAGAGATGCCGCGACGCGTAGTCGCCCGCGAACGCGTAGCTGGCCGCCGCAATCAGCGTCGCGACGATGCTCAGCAGCGCGGCCGGCGACAGGTCCATCGGACTCCAGCCGACGAGCACCCCCACGCCGCCCAGGCCCATTGCCAGGCCGAACGCCTGGCGTCCCTCGACACGCTCACGGCGCGCCCGCGCGCTCAAGAGCACCGAGAAGAGCGGCGAGGTGGCGATCAGCACCGCCACCAGCGAGGCGTTGAGGTAGAGCTCGCTGGCGGCGATGAGCGTAAAGGGCAAGGCCGCGTTGACGAGGCCGAGAATCAGGAGCTGCCGCGCGCCCGCGCGAAGCCCGGTGACGCGCTGGCCGGCGAGGCGAAGACCGATGGCCAGGACGGCGGCAGCCACGAGCACGCGGCCTGCCATCAATGGCGCCGGCCCGAAGGCCGGAACGGCAATGCGAACGAACACAACCGAGGCGCCCCAGAGGGCGGCGAGGATCAGGAGAGCAGCGAGGTGCTTGTGTCTCATAGCGAGCTCAAGGGTCGGCGATAATGGATTACCTCACAAGGTCCATATTAGGTATTCTCTATGGACCATTTATGCCGAAGCTGGCCACCGCCTTCGAGTTGACGCTCCCGCCGCGCGAGGCGGGCCTCCCGGCGTACCGCTGGCTCTATGGGGCATTGCGCACCGAAATCCTCGAGGGACGCTTGCGTCCCGGCGCGCGGCTGCCGGCCACGCGCGATCTCGCCGGCCGCTACGCGTTGTCCCGGGGCACGGTGGTCACGGCGTTCGAGCAGTTGCGATCCGAGGGCTACATCGCGGGCACTGTGGGATCCGGGTCATATGTGAGCAAGGTGCTGCCCGACGATCTCCTGACCGTCGCGCGCCAGACACCGAGCAGACCCGCCGCCCGTCCGGCCGCGCGTCGCCTCTCGGCGTATGCGAATCGGGTCGCGTCGCTGGAGGGGACGGATACGCGTCCGGTTCGCGCGTTTCGCGCCAACCTGCCGGCGGTCGACCTCTTTCCGGCGACGCTGTGGGCGCAGGTGATGGCGCGCCGCTGGCGCAAGGCCTCGGCCAAGTTGTTGTTGGGGTGTGATCCGCTTGGATACGTGCCGCTCCGTGAAGCCGTTGCCGATTACTTGAACACGGCGCGCGGCACCAAGTGCACGCTGGACCAAGTGTTGATCGTGTCGGGGATGCAAGAGGCATTCGACCTCGTGACGCGACTGGTGGTCAATCCAGGCGATCGCGTCGGCGTCGAGACTCCGGGATATCCCTCTGCGTTCAACGTGTTCGCCGCCGCCGGCGCGAAGATCGTCGCGCTGCCGATCGATGACGAGGGCGTCAAGGTGCCCGGGGCGACCGCGCGCGATCTGCGGATCGTCTACGTCACGCCCGCCCATCAGTGTCCCACCGGCATCACCATGAGCCTCCCGCGTCGTCTGGCGCTACTGGAGTGGGCGCGGCGCGCACGCACGTTGATCTTCGAAGACGACTACGACAGCGAGTATCGCTATTCCGGCCGTCCCATCCCGACACTGCAGGGGTTGGACAATGACGGGCTCGTGCTGTTGGCCGGCACGTTCAGCAAAGTGCTGTTCTCGTCGCTGCGGCTCGGCTACCTCGTGGTGCCTCCGGATCTGATCGATCTCGTCACGGCGGCCAAATCGTTGAGCAGCCGGCACACGCATCTGCTGGAGCAGGCGGTGCTGTGCGATTTCATGACCGAGGGGCATTTCGGCCGCCACTTGCGGCGCATGCGCGAGGCCTATGCGGAGCGGCTGGGCGTGCTCGTCGAAGAAGCGAACGCGCATCTCGATGGGGTGCTGACGATCTCGCGCGTCGAGGCGGGCTTGCAGACGGTTGGCTGGCTGCGCGAGGGGCTCGATGCCGAAGCGGTCGCAAAGGCGGCGTCGGCACACAATCTCGAAGTGGTGCCGTTGAGCCGCTACGGATCCAGCGGGCGCGCGGCGTCACGAGGGCTGCAGCTGGGCTTCGCCTGCCTGGACCCGCGCGAGATTCGACGAGGCGTGCGGGACCTTGCGGTCGTGCTGGAAACGGTCGGGGCCGGCCGGTCGTATAAGGCTTGAAGGCGCGACACCGTACGATGTGCTGGGGAGCGATCCTGTATGAGCCAGATCACATTGAGGGTGAACGGCAAGACCCACACGGTGGACGTCGACCCCTCGACGCCGCTGCTGTACATCCTGCGTAACGACCTCGACCTGCACGGGCCCCGCTTCGGCTGTGGTTTGGGGCAGTGCGGCGCGTGCACCGTGATTATCAAGGGCGAAGCCGTCAGGTCCTGCGTCCGTCCGGTGTCGCAGGTGCAGGGCGCCGAGATCACCACGCTGGAAGGGTTGGCGAAGGGCGAGACCCTGCACCCGATTCAGCAGGCGTGGGTCGAGGAACAGGTCCCGCAGTGCGGCTTCTGCCAGAACGGGCAGATCCTCACCGCGAAGGTCCTGTTGGACCGCAATCCCAATCCGAGCGACGCGGAGATCCGTCAGGCCATGGCGCGGACGCTGTGCCGCTGCATGACCTACTATCGCGTCCAATCGGCGATCAAGCGCGCCGCGAAGTTGACCGCGTCGGCACCGGCCAACGTGGAAGGGGGGACGCGATGACGCCCACGCGCCGGGAGTTCCTCGAAACCTCGGGCATGCTCATCGTGAGCGTCGGCGCCGTGTCCGTGGCTGGCCCGCTGGGTGCGGCGGCTCAGTCCGCGACCCAAGGGCAGACCGCCGGTCCGTACCCCGACCCGGACTTCAGACAGCTCGACTCGTGGATCGTCATTCGCGAGGACAACACCGCAACCTTCTTCGTCGGCAAGACCGACCTTGGCCAAGGCACGGGGACGGCGTTCCGGCAGATCATGTCCGACGAGCTGGACATCGCCTACGACAAGACCAGTTGCGTGATGGGCAGTACCGACGTGACCGTCGACCAGGGCGGATCGGGAGGCTCGGACGCGCTGCAGATCGACGGATGGCCGATGCGCCGCGTCGCCGCCGAGGCCCGCCGCGTGCTGCTGGAGCTCGCGTCGACGCGATTCGGTATGCCGGTCGAGCAACTCGTGGTCAGCGCCGGTGTCGTCTCCGTCGCGGCGGATGCGTCGAAGAAGGTGACCTACGGCGAGTTGATTGGCGGCAAGCGATTCAATGTCACGCTGACGGGCAAGAACGTCGACACCGTCAGCGGGGTCGCGAAGGTCAAGTCGATCCAGGAGCTGAAAAGCGTCGGCCAGTCGCCGCCGCGCTACGACATCCCGCCGAAGGTGGACGGTTCGTTGAAGTGGGCCGTCGACGTCAAGCTGCCCGGCATGGTGCATGCGCGCAACGTGAAGCCGCCGGTGGCCGGTGCCACGCTCGTCAGCATCGACGAGGCTGCCGTACGCGGCATTCCGGGATTCATCAAAGTCGTCAGCCAGGGCAACTACGTTGCCGTCGTCTGCGAGCGCGAAGAGCAAGCCGTGCGCGCCGCGCGGGAGCTCAAGGTCAATTGGCAGAAGCCGGCGACGGCGCCGTTCCCGACGTCCGAGAACCTCTTCACCTACATGCGTGGCGCGACGCCGTCGTTCAGTGGGAAGCCGGAGGTCACCGGCGACCCGGACGCGGCGTTGGCGAGTGCGGCCAGGGTCGTCGAGGCCGAGTACGACGTCCCGTTTCAGGGCCATACGGCGTTCGGTCCGGCGCACGCGATGGCCGATCCGTCGAACGATCAGCTGACCATCTACTCCAACGACATGAAGTCGTACGGACTGCGCAACGGCGTGGCGCAGTTCCTCTCGATGCCTCGCGATCGCGTGCGTGTCGTGTGGATGGACGGTCCGCAAGCCTACGGCCGGACGGCCGCGGACGATGTGGGATTCGAGGCGGCGTTTCTGGCCAAGGAGATCGGCCGGCCGGTGCGTGTGCAGTGGTCGCGGCACGAAGAGACGGCCTGGGACACGAAAGGGCCGGCGTATGCGGTCAAGATGCGCGGCGGCCTGGATGCCGACGGCAACCTCGTCGCGTGGGAGTACGACGCACGCGCGGCCGATCACAATCACCTGGGCTACAACGAGCACGACAGCGTGCTGATCGCACAGCTCACCGGCCGGCGGAAATCGGAGCCGGCGCGCGGGCGCGCCTCGACGCCTTCGGACATGTATGCGATTCCGAACCGTCGCGCGTTGACGCACGTCGTGGCGCTGCCGCTGGTCTGGGAGACGCCGCTGAGGACGGGCAACCTCCGCGATCCCGACGGTCCGCAGGTGACGTTCGCTTCCGAGTCCTTCATCGACGAGCTCGCGGCCGCCGCGAAAGCCGATCCGGTGGAGTTCCGCATCCGGCTCCTGCGGGCGAAGACGGACGATGACGGCGGCTTCAAGCGGGCGCGATCGATCGCGGTCATCAAGGCCGCTGCTGAAGCCTACGGGTGGGAGCCGCGTCCGTCACCCTGGTCGATCGGCAGCGCCGAGATCCTGACCGGTCGCGGCATTGCCTACGCCTACCGCAGTCAGACCGTGGTCGCGCAAATCGCCGAGGTCGAAGTGAATCGCCGCACCGGGCATGTGTGGGTGAAGCGGTTCGTGTGCGCGCACGATTGCGGCCTGGTGATCAACCCCGAGGCGCTGCGCCGGACGCTCGAGGCCGGAACGCTGCACTCGCTCAGCCGTACCCTTCACGAGGAAGTGCAGTTCGACGCCGAGAAGATCACGAGCGTGGACTGGGTGTCGTCACCGACGCTGACGCATGCCGACACGCCGGCGAAGATCGACATCGTGCTCGTCAATGGCGATCCGAACGCGGCTCGGCCCGACCTGCCGCACTACGGGGCTGGAGAGACGATCTGCAAGCCGACGCTCGCGGCGGTGGCGAACGCCATCTACGACGCGACCGGCGTGCGTCTCCGCCGCGTGCCGTTCCGGAGCGCGCGCGTGCTCGCGGCGTTGAAGGCAGCGAAGGTCTAATTTAGAAGCGCGTTACGGAATTGGAAATTGTACGTAGCCAGGCCTTTAGGCCTGCCCCTACGGCGCGAGCCGCAGCCCGTTAGTCTTCCTTCCAGGGGTTGTTCGCGAAGACGGCAACTTCCGGCCACAGCACGCGGCGCGGCATGTCAAGCGCCGTCATGATCGTCGTCGCGATGTCTTCCGCGTACAGCTTGTTCGGGTTGTTGCGGCCCAGCTTGCCGCCCCACGTGGTCTGCACTTCCGACGGGCAGAGGCTGAGCACCCGAATGCCGTGAGGCCTGAGCTCGGCCTGCCAGCACTGACTGATGCCGCGCACCGCCCATTTGCTGCCGCCGTACGCCGTTCCCCCTTTCGCGCCTTTGGTGCCAGATGTGGACGCGATGTTGACGATGTCTCCGTGTCCCTGCGCCTTCATCAGCGGCACCACGCGGTTGGTGATGTCGACCATACCGAAAACATTGGTATCGAAGAGCGCGCGCATGCGGGCGACGTCCAGCTCACCGATCTCCGCGGTGTAGGGGGATGCCGCGTTGTTGATCAGCACGTCGACGCCGCCCATCTGCGCCTGACAGGCCTCGAGTGTCTTGGCGTTGTCGTCGGACGCCGACACGCTCGCCCGGATGCCGTGAGCGCCGGTGCTGCGCGCCACCTCGTCGATCCGCGGCTCGTCGCGGCCGGTGAAGACCACCTGGTGGCCA
>DAINCF010000439.1:0-6202 GCA_036732565.1 Vicinamibacterales bacterium | reverse complement strand
GACGTGGGCCATGGGCGAAATCGAGAGCGCCAAGGCGGTGCCGATGCTGCGGACGGCCCTCGCCGACAGCGATCCGGACGTCCGCCGCACGGCGATTTGGGCGGTGGGCGAGATCGAAGACGCCTCCGGCGTGGACGTCCTGGCGCCGCTCGTCAAGGACGGCGACGCGCGCGTCCGCCGGATGGCGGTATGGGCCCTCGGCGAGATCGAAAGCGCCCGCGCGGTCTCGGTCCTCGCTCCCGCGGTGCGCGACAGCGATCGCGACGTGAAGCTCACCGCGCTATGGGCGCTCGGCCAGATCGAGGACGGAGCCGGCGCGGACGTCGTGGCCCCCGCGCTCAAGGACAGCGACGCCGACGTGCGGCAGATGGCGGCATGGGCCCTGGGTCGGATCGAGGACTCGAGGGGCGTGCCCAGCCTCACGCCCCTGCTCAAGGATCCCGACACCGACGTCCGCGTCGTCGTCGCATGGGCCCTTGGCGAGATCGAGAGCGGGTCGGCCCTGCCGGCACTCGAGGCCGTCAAGGACGATCGCTCCCCGGCGATGCGGCGCGCGGTGCAATGGGCGATTCGGCAGATCGACGACAATCGCCGCTGACGAGCCTGTGAGTCCTTGTGTCTCCGTGGCTACCGTTGTGACGTCGTATTTACACCCAGACTCTGCGCGAGCTCGACGAGCCTGACGAGCTCCGCGCGGTGGCCGTGCGGATCGCGGCCGCGGCTGGCGCGCGCGAGCTCCAGGGCCATTGGATACGACGCATTCCCCCGATACTCGGACTCGCGCAGCACCATGCCGAAGGCGGCGACAGCCGTCGCGAATCGAAGATCGTCGGACGCCTTCGTCGTGTTGGCCGGCGTGACCGGCCGATCGAACGGCACGCTGACGTCAGCCGTCGGCTGCTTGTAGCGCAACTTCACCGTGAGCCACTCGCCCGAGGCCCGGGGCTCGAGGCTCGGGGCTTGGGACGGATTCGTCTGATATTTGAGCGGATCGATCGTCGCAATGCTCGGCAGCGTCGTGCCCGCCGGCACCAACTCATAGAGCGCCGTGACCGAATGCCCGACGCCCATCTCGCCGGCGTCCCTGGCGTCGTTGTTGAAGTCCTGATGCGCGAGCACGCGATTCTCGTAGCCGATCAGTCGGAACGCCCCGACGTGCCGCGGGTTGAATTCGATCTGGAGCTTCACATCCTTCGCGACGGTCACCAGCGTGCCACCCGCCTCCGTGACCAGCACCTTCTGCGCCTCCGAGAGCGTGTCGATGTAGGCGTAGTTGCCGTTGCCGCTATCCGCGAGCTGCTCGAGCGTCGCATCCTTCAAGTTCCCCATCCCAAAGCCGAGGACGGTCAGCGCGACGCCCTCCTTGCGCTTCTCTTCGATCAGCCGCAGCAGCGATCCGCGATCCGTGACGCCGACATTGAAGTCGCCGTCGGTGGCGAGCACCACGCGGTTGACGCCTTCGTTGACGAAGTTCGCCTTCGCAATCTGATACGCGAGCTCGATGCCAGCAGCGCCATTGGTCGAGCCGCCTGGCGTGAGATCCGCAATCGCGGAGAGGATGCGGCTCCGATCGGAAGCGGCCGTCGACGGCAGCACCAGACCAGACGCCCCCGCATAGACGACGATGGCGACACGGTCGCGCTCGCCGAGATGTCCAACCAGCATTGACAGGGCGGCCTTGACGAGCGGGAGCTTGTTCGGCGGCATCATCGAGCCGGACACGTCGACGAGGAACACCAGATTGCGCGGTGGCAGTTGCGCGGTGTCGAGACGCTTCGCCTGCAGGCCGACCATCAACAACCGATGGTTCGGCGCCCATGGGCAGGGGCCTATTTCGGTCGTCACGGAGAACGGATGCTCTCCAGTGGGATCGGGATACTCGTAGTCGAAATAGTTGATCAGCTCTTCGATGCGGACCGCATCCTTCGGCACGCGCTGCCCGGTGTTGAGGAAGCGTCGGAGGTTCGAATAGGCGGCCGTGTCGACATCCGCGGACAACGTGGAGAGCGGCTCTTGCGCCGTCCGCTTCCAGCCGTTGTCCTTGATGAAGTCGTAGGCTTCGGTGTTGAATGGCGGCCCGGACCTGCCGGCAAAGCCAAAGCCAGTGCTGGCGGGAGCCGGGGAGGCGCCGCCGACACTGACCTTCTCCTCAATTCGGCGCGTGTCAGTCGTCGCCTCGGCCGGTTGGTCAACCGGCTTCGGCTCGGGCACCGAGACCGCCTGCTTCGGCCCGCACGCGACGAGGACACCGCAGGCGTACACCGCCATACCCAAGCGCACACGAAAGCTCCACGACATAGGAACCCCACCTTGGTGCGCGCTGGCGTCGCGACATCGAGGCTTCTGCAGGAATTAGACCCCGCTGCCGTGGATTTGGACTGCGCTACGATACGCCCGGCGTCATGACCCACGCGACACGCGCGCGCTTCACCGTTCTGCACTTCACATTGGCACTCGCCATCATCACCTTCCTCGATCGGGTGGCCATCTCCTCGGCGGCCACCTCGATTCGCGGCGAGCTGGGCCTGAGCGCCGTGGAGATGGGATGGGTCTTCAGCGCCTTCACGTTCGCCTATGCCGCATTCGAGATCCCGAGCGGCTGGCTGGGCGACGTCATGGGCCCACGCAAGGTGCTCACGCGCATCGTGCTGTGGTGGTCGGCGTTCACCATGCTCACGGGCGTGGCCTGGAACTTTGGTTCGCTGCTGGTAGCGCGATTTCTCTTCGGCGTCGGAGAGGCGGGCGCCTTCCCGAACATCTCACGCAGCTTCGCGCGCTGGTTCCCCGCCGCGGAGCGCGGATCCGCGCACGGCACCGCGCTGATGGGCACGCGGCTCGGAGGGGCGATGGCGCCGCCCCTGATGGCGCTGCTCACCGGTTGGATCGGATGGCGACAGACCTTTGTGGTGCTCGGTCTCGTGGGAGCTCTGTGGTGCGTGTTCTGGTGGCGATGGTTCCGCGACGAGCCTGCCGCACATCCGTCGGTGAATCCAGAGGAGCTGGCGCACATCCAGCGCGGAATCGAGGAGAGCCAGCCCGAGCGCTTTCGTTGGCGAGAGCTGCTGTCGCGCAACCTCCTGCTCATTTGCCTGATGTACTTCTGTATGGGTTACACGCTCTACTTCAACCTGACGTGGCTGCCGACCTATCTGCAGGAAGTCCGGGGCTTCTCGGTGTCGCAGGCCGGCATGCTGGCGGGCGTCGTGCTGTTCACCGGGGCGGTGGCGACCATGCTGGGTGGGAAGATGACGGACGCTCTGGTCACGCGCTACGGCCTGAGGGTCGGCCGGTCGCTCGGCGTCGTGACGCTCCCGATCAGCGGCCTCCTTCTCGTCGCCGCCGCGATGGCCGAGAGCCCGATGATGGCGGCGATCTTCCTGGCCGCAACGCTCGGTGTCGCCGATCTGTGTGTCAGCGCGGCCTGGTCGATGTGCCACGATGTCGGCGGCAAGAACGCCGGTATCGTCACCGGAACGATGAACACGTTCGGCAACATCGGCGGCGCTATCAGCCCGCTCGTCGTCGGCTACGCCGTGGAGTGGTGGAGCTCGTGGACACTGCCGTTCTTCATCACCGCCGGCGTCTCCGTCATGGGCGGACTATTCACGCTCCTGATCAACCCACATGAACGCCTGATGCAGCCCGAGCGCGGCGGCCTCGCGGATCGGGGCTCCTGGCTCGATCAGCCGACCGTCTAGTGGAGCGTATCAACAGAATGACTACCATCTAGCGAGAACTCGGGGAGCAAGTTTCCCGGCCGCTCCTACGGAACGGCCGGTGAGGCCCCCACTAGGAATGCCCGAGGATTGGATGCGGCTGATAGGGCTCCTCCAGGCGACGTCGTTCGGAGTCGGTGAGCGTGACGTCGACGGCAGCGACGAGATCGTCGAATTGCTCCAGCTTGGTGACGCCGATGACCGGTGCCGTGATCCCGGGCTGCCCGAGCAGCCAGGCAAGACCGACCTGAATCGGCAGCACGCCCTTCTCTCGTGCGACCTCCGCTACACGGTCGGCGATGTCGTAGTCGGTGTTCGTGTAGTAGAGACCGTGACCGTACTCGTCATGCG
Organism: Vicinamibacterales bacterium; assembly: GCA_036732565.1. GTDB lineage: Bacteria > Acidobacteriota > Vicinamibacteria > Vicinamibacterales > UBA2999 > JAIVJN01. The sequence continues at coordinate 2,135 of DAINCF010000439.1, read as the reverse complement.
CCTCGCGCAGGGTCGCGTCCGTGCGTCCGCGCTGCCGGTTGCCGGCGAAGAAGCCGCGCGCGAGCGGACTCCACGGCGTCACGGCGATGCCTTCCTCGCGGCAGAGCGGCAGCATCTCGCGCTCCTCTTCGCGGTACACGAGGTTGTAGTGGTTCTGCATCGAGACGAACTCGGTCCAGCCGCGCAGCCGCTGGGTGTAGAGCATCTTCGCGAACTGCCAGGCGAACATGCTCGACGCGCCGATGTGCCGCGCCTTCCCGGCCTTGACGACGTCGTGCAGCGCCTCGAGCGTCTCCTCAATCGGCGTGTGGTAGTCGAAGCGGTGGATGACGTACAGATCGACGTAGTCGGTGCCGAGCCGGCGAAGCGAGGCGTCGATCGCGGACAGAATGTACGCGCGCGACAGGTTGCCGGTGTCCTCGCGCGAGTTCAGCGGATAGAACACCTTGGTCGCCAGCACGATGTCGTCGCGCCGCGCGAAATCCTTGAGCGCCCGACCGACGACTTCCTCGCTCACGCCGTTGGAGTACATGTCGGCGGTGTCGAAGAAGGTGATCCCAAGCTCGAGCGCGCGCTTGATGAACACGCGACTCTCGGGTTCGTCGAGCACCCACTTCCGCCACTTCGACGACCCGTATGACATCGTCCCCAGACACAGGCGTGACACCCGCAGCCCGGTCGATCCCAGATTGACGTAGCGCACCAGCGTCTCCCTTTCCGCGCGGAGCGCGGCAAAAGCGATACGGCCTCAGGCGGCCGCGCGTGCCTGGATGAGCGGCCGCAGGAAGCGCCGCTCCGCGAAGATGAAGAACGGAATGGAAAACGCCGCGAGGCTGGCGGCGGTGCCGTACGCGGCCTGGAACCCGTAGTGCTGAATGATCCAGCCCATGACAATCGAGCCGGTGCCGATGCCCGTGTCGAACGCGCCGATCACCCCGCCAAACGCCGCCCCGCGGCGCTTCTCGTCGACGTGACGCATCAGATAGGCGATGAACACGGGATAGGCTGAACCAAAGCCAAGACCGAAGATCAGCGCCGACGCGATGATGAACGGACGCGTGCCGCCGATCGCCAGCAACGCATAGCCGACGCAGATCAGCACGAAGCACGGAAACAGCACGCGCAAGTAGCCGACCCGATCGGCGAATCGACCGACGAACGGGCGCGTGACGATGATCACGACGGAGAACACCGTGAAGTACAGCGCGCGTGGCGTCACGCCGCTCTGGTCGGCGTACAGGGCAATGAAGCTGGTCACCCCGCCGTAGCCGAACGAGTACAGGAACAACGTGAACGACAGCGCCAGCACGCGCCACTCGAGCAGCGCGCTCGGGCGCAGGTCCAGCGGACCGTCATGCCGTTGCTCATCCGGCGGCAACGCCCAGGCAATGGCGGCCATCACCAGGTTGAGCGCCGCCGCCTCGATGCACAGCGCCCACCACCCTCCGTGCTCGAACACCCACAACCCGATGGTCGGCGCCACCGACACCGCCAACACCGTGGACAGGCCCCAGTACCCGATGCCTTCCGCACGGCGATCGTGCGGCACGATGTCCGTGGTGTACGCGGCAGACGAGGTCAGCAATCCCGACCAGAAGAGGCCATGCACGACCACCACCGCCAGCATCACCTGATAGCTCGGGACGACGGCATAGATCAGCGAGAACGCCGCGATCGCCAAGCTCGAGATGATGAGAATGCGTCGCTTTCCGAGGCGATCCGCCGCGGCGCCCGTCAGGGGCGCCGAGAACGCCGAGGCGTACGTCAGGAAACCCAGAAACAGCCCAGCCGCCGCCGTCGACCCACCGAGCGCGAGGATCTCGAACGGCGCCGTCGGCAGCAACTGGAACGCTGACAGGAACACCGTAAAGCTGAACCCGCACATCAAGAAAAAGCGCGGGGTGAAGAGACGATGAGAGCCGGACATGGAAAAGGATCAGTATATCGAGCCGCAGATTGCCGGGACAAGAAGGCAACACAGATGGCACAGATACGAGGCCCGGCGGCGCGGCGAAGCCGCGCGTGAACGCGTTGAGGGCGTGCACGTCTCGGCCGCTTCGCGGCCGACCGCCTGGCAGGGGAATCTGAGCAATCTGCGGCTGATGGTATTTATCTGTGCCATCTGTGTTGCCTTT
>DAINCF010000438.1:0-6229 GCA_036732565.1 Vicinamibacterales bacterium | reverse complement strand
CGCCGGATTGGGAGCTCGCCGTCCCGTACAAGCGCACCAAGCTCGAGGGTGAGCGGCTGGCGCTGAGCGCGGCGGCGAGCGAGCCCGGGGTCGTCGTGGCGTTGTTCTCGACCGACGAGGCCCGTGCCTTCGTCATCGCCCGCGCACCCGACGTGCCCGCTGTCGACGCCGGCCGCATCGTCCGCGAGCTCACCGCGACATGCGGTGGGAGAGGCGGCGGCAAACCCGACCTCGCGCAGGGTGGAGGCCTGACGGCGCCAGTCGCCGCGTGCGTGGGGCTTGCACGCGAGCTTCTCAGCGCTGAGTAATCGGCGATGGTGGCTGGGAAGCGTCGACCAGTCGTCGCGCCTCGGGGACGATCACGCGAAACGCCCACGTCCAAGACCCTTCCGGGCTCTTGCTGAACGGCTCGAACACGGCGGGATGTCTGCGCATCCAGTCGAGCTCGGGCACGCCGGGAACGGCCACGACGACAACGTCGATGCGCTCGTCGATGAGACGTTGCACCCACACGCGAAGGTCCAGTTCTCGCAAGAGTTGGTCGCGCTTCTGGTAGTCGATGACGTCGCCATCACGCGTCGGCGGCACGTACAGCACGGTGTTCTGCAAGCGGCTGCCCAGCAGCGGGTAGCGAAACGACGTGTGACCGTTGAACCCGTCCCATCCGGCGGCGAACGCGATGCGCCAAGGCTGTCCCTGATCGAGGTCCGCCCAGATTTGCCATGCCACCAGGAACGAGCTCAACGGAACGAGATCGTACGGCACTCGGGAAGGCTCTCCGATCGTTGAACGATAGATCTCATAGCGAAACGCCGTCCGCGTCGAATGCACACCAGCCGAGATCAGCAGCAGCCCCGCAACAGTCCCGACGATGAGGGCATGAGTCGTCCGGCGGATGCGCCATCCAACTCCAACGGCGAGGACCGTGACCGTTACGCCTCCAAGCACGTAGGGAACGAGACGGGAGATCGCCGCGAGCTCCACCTCCGAGATCGTCCGTGGCATCGCGTAGGCAATGCCGCCGACAATGGCGATCGCTCGCATCACATCCGCCGTCCGGCCAGGGACGATGCTCCCGATGAGGGCAAGGGCTGCAAGTGACGGTGCGATGAGCCTGGCGGCGATGAAGGCGAAGGACGTGCGCTGAGAAAGCATGGCATCCGACATGATGCCTGCGACGGGAATGACGATCACGGAAAGCAGTGGCAGCAGCGCCATGTGGCGCGTCCGGTCCGCCAGCATCGACGTGAGCCCTACCGCTCCGAGAATCACGAGCGCGATAGCTCCTGCTCCGAAGTTCAGATGGTCGATCAGAAGATCGTGAACGTCGTAAAACAGCTCAGACAGGAAGGTCGTGGTTGCATACGGAGCTTGAGCCACGAACGCGCCCGAGAACACTCCCGCAAGCTGCTCGTTACCAGCCAGGATGGTCTTACCTCCGACGCTGAGCGCCAGAGGATAGAGCGGTGAGCCGGTCCCTATCCAGGCGATGACATACCCTGTGAGCAGAGGGGCGGATGCCACGAGGCACACAGTCCAGACGCGCCAGGCGGCCGGTGCGCCGTGACGCCGCCACGATGTCAATACCACCAGGGTGAGGCCAATCGCGAGCAGCGGCAGTGCGAGCGCCTGGACGCCGGCCGCGAGGCCCAGCGCCGCCGCCGCGAGCATCGCATCCTGGATGCGGCCGGATTCGAGTGCCAAGAGCACGAACGCAAGGCCAAGCAGGAGATAGGCGAGCAGCACGCCAGTGACGTAGGCGCTCGTGACGAAGCTCAAGACGCACGGCATCGCCACGATCGCCAGCGCGGTGCTGAACGCCGCCGTCTTCGACGCGTGCAGCGCTCGTGCCACGCCGTACGCCGCCAACAAGCACACCGACCACACGAGTCCGCCTGCTGGTGCGATCAGCGCGTCGGAGTGGCTGGGGAGCATGGCCCACGCCCACAGCACATCGCCCCCGGGAGGGAAGTACTCGTAATACCGCCACGCGTCCGGGGCCGCGTCTGGCGCCCAGCCTCCATGCTGCACCCACCGGCCAGCCTTCACGAGGTGATAGGTCAGCGCGTCCCACGCCAACGGTGGATCGACGAGGCCCTTGAGGACTCGAAGGCCAAGCCCAGCGGCGACCGCGAGACTGACCGCCGATAGCACGAGACCGGACGAGTGGTGGAGCTGCGACAGCGCGCCGCGAATGTCAGAGGCAAGAACCCCTTTGATTCCTGGCCTCTGACCGATCGTCATCTGCACGCCGCTCGCGAGGAGCAGCCAGATCGGCAGGACGACCGGCAAACGAAAGCCGGAGACCGGCGCGAGCACGTAGAACACCACCGTCAACAGCCACGACGCGATGACGGCGGTCGCACACCATCTGTGGGAGATCCGATGACCTTCGGTGAGCAGCGTCGCGAGAGGGTGCGCTGCGGTCACACAGGCCGATAGCAGCGTCATGGTCGCAAGGGTGTCGAGCGGCATCTGTCTGTGGCCCGATGACTATAATCACGCTACCGCATGTCGCGTCGTTGGTTGGCGTCCGCCCTCATCCTTGGCGTTGCAGCGCTCGTCCGATTGCCGCATTACGACGTCGCGTGGTTTGGCTACGATCAAATCAAGTTCATGACCCAGGCGCGGCTCGTGCTCGCGGGCCACTGGGATGTCTTGGGCCCGGACGCTTCGGGTCTCAACATCATTGGACCGCTCTACTCGTATCTGCTCGCGGGCTTGCTGTGGATCCGCGAGGATCCCCGCTTTCTCGTCCTGTTCGGCGTGCTGTGCGATGTCGTCGCGGCCTGGTTCGTGTACGACATCGCGCGGCGACTCTCCGGACCCGCCGCGGCGATCGTGGCCGCCGTCAGCTACGTGACCGTCCCGACTTTGGTGATTGGCACCCGGTTGCTGTGGAATCCCACGCTGTTACCGGGATTGGTGGCGCTCGCCTGGTGGCTCGCCGTGCGATACCGCGAGTGGCCTTCGACCTGGACGTTGATAGGCATCGCATTCGCGGCAGGACTGATGTTGCCGCTGCATGCGACCGGCATCTTCCATGCCGCCGGGTTGGCGGTGGCGGTCATGATGAGCCGGCGGCCGACGGTCCCGCAGTTCGTGGTCGCCGTCACGGCGGGTCTGTTGCCGCTCCTGCCCGTGCTTCCGCGTTTGCTGGGCAGCACGAGCGACGTTGGGGCGCTCGGTGGTCGCATCGCGATGCCCACGAATCTCATCCCGACGCTCGTGGCACTTGCTGAGATCACGCTCGGCTTTCCGAAGGCCTTCGGTCAGTACCCGAGCGCCGATCTGTCGACGGGCGTATTTCATGTCCAGGCTGTCGTCGCCGCCGCAGGACTGATCGTCACCGTCGCGCGCCGCACGGCGTACTGGCCGATTTGGGGCGGGCTGGCCTTGTCGCTGGCCTCAGAGGTGATCGGGGCGGTCTTCTACGCAGCGGCGATCTCATGGCACTACTTCATCGCGCTCGCGCCAGCGGTGTGCCTCTGGATCGGTCATGTCGTGAGTCTGGCGCCTCGTGGGCGTCTGCCCGTCGCGGTATGCCTGAGCGCGATGGCCACCCTTCATTTGTGGTTCGTCCACGATTTCGACCGGCGCGCCATCGCGTCGGGCTTGATTCGCGTGGAAACCCAACAGGTCGGGATCCGCGGTCCAGCCCTCGTTGGCTATGCGCCGACGCTTCGCGACCTCCGCATCACTGGTCGCGAAGTGCAGAGCATCGTGCCCGACGGCGCGACGGCGATGCTGATGGCGCGCGGAGCTCGTGGCGAGCTGTGGCGCGAAACCGCCGCCGAGTTCATGACACCCGCCGCCGGGCCGCGCGATGGATGGACCACTTCGTTCCTTCTCACCGGCCCTGGCGCGACGCAGCTCGAGCCGGGAGTACGGATCGTCGGTGATCGCGTCTGCGCCTTCGAGCGTTCCAGCGCCGTCTGGCGGGGCATCCACCGTCCTCCGGTCGCGGGGTGGGAGCTTCCAGGGTTTGCCGACACCGATTGGGTGGCATTGGACTTTCCCCGTCGGATTACCGGCCGGTCACTCGCTGGCCCACATCTCGCGTTGGCGACATGGCGCTCGCCGCAGTTGCTGCTGCGCGGTAATTTCGCTGTCGACACTGCTCAGCCTCGTCGAGCGTTTGGCATGACCATTCGGAGCGCGGGAGTCCACTGGATAGGCGGGGCGTTCGTGAACGGTGTGCCCATCACGGGCATCAGGGACCGTGTGCTCCTCAGCTCTGTGGCCAGGACTCAGGAGTGGTTCCTCGACGTAACCAGCGGCCTTCGGGCCGGAGAGAACACCATCGCCATCGCGCTCGACGGCCAGGTGGCGATGTTCGATCTCGACATCTTCGAAGTCCCATGTCTCGATACCGAGTGGTACTACTGAGACCGGTTACGCCGCCGCCAGCTCACCTCATCGCGGCGCCATGCGCAGGGCGCCGTCGAGTCTGATCACTTCGCCGTTCAGCATCTCGTTCTCGACAATGTGCTTCGCGAGCGCGCCATATTCGGATGGCCGACCCAGTCGAGAGGGAAAGGGGACCTGCTGGCCGAGCGACACGCGCGCAGCCTCAGGGAGGCCGGCGAGCAGCGGTGTGTCGAAGATGCCTGGCGCGATCGTCACCACGCGAATGCCGAGCGTGGCGAACTCGCGCGCAACCGGCAGGGTCAGGGCGACGATACCACCCTTCGATGCGGCGTAGGCGGGCTGTCCGATCTGTCCATCGAATGCGGCAATCGACGCCGTGTTGATGATGACGCCGCGCTCACCACTCTCGTCGGGTGGGTTCTGCGCGATGACCGCCGCCGCCAGGCGGATGACGTTGAAGGTCCCGATCAGATTCACCTTGATCGTCTTCTCGAATAGATCGAGCGCGTGCGGACCGTTCTTGCCCAACACCTTCGCGGCGGGTCCGACGCCAGCCGCGTTCACGACGCCGTGCAGACCGCCGAACGCTTCGACCGCCAGGGCCGTCGCGGCCTTCACCTGATCCTCGTTGGACACATCCGCCTGCGCGAAGCGTGCTTTCGTGCCCAACGCCTGCTCAGCAGCCTTTCCCGTCTCAGCGTTCACGTCGAGAATGACGACGTTCGCGCCGGAGCCGAGCAGCGCTTCCGCAGCCGCGCGACCAAGCCCCGATGCGCCGCCGGTCACGATGAATGTCTTGCCATCGATACGCATGAATTCGCTCCCCCGGTGAAACCCTGAGGATAGCATCAGCGCTTGAAGGTCCGGCTAAAGCCGGACCCCACGATCGTGCTGGCGCCACGATCGCGCTGGCGCCACGATCGCAGCTAGCTCCACGATCGCGCTATAGAATGAAGGGATGCGCGGTCCGCATCGTAGCGCATTGAGGCATTCATGATCGTTTACGACAAGCTGTATGACGACGGGAACTGGCACGCCGCGTCGAGCACCGACCGCATCGACGTCGTGTCTTCCGCCACCGAGGAAATCATCGCGCAGGCGCCGCGGGGGACCATCGAGGATGTCGACCGAGCGGTGAAGGCCGCTCGTCGCGCGTTCGAGGGGGAGTGGGGGCGCACCACGGTTGCTGAGCGCGCCGAGTGGCTCGAGAAGCTTGCGTCAGCGATGAAGGCACGTGTGCCTCAACTGGCACAGGCGATCGCGCACGAAGTCGGCACGGCCATCGGTTACGCGACCAAGGTTCAGGTGGAATTCCCGATCTCGATGATCGGTATGAACGCGAAGTTCATCCGCGAAGCCACGCTCGAGGAGGAGCTCGGCAACTCGCTGATCGTGAAAGAGCCCGTGGGCGTCGTCGGCTGCATCACACCGTGGAACTATCCGCTGCATCAGGTGATCTGCAAGATCGCGCCGGCCCTGGCGACGGGCTGCACCGTGGTGCTGAAGCCGGCGGAGCTGGCGCCGCTCACCGCGTTCATCCTCGCCGAGGCCGCTCACGAAATCGGACTGCCGAACGGCGTGCTCAACGTGGTCTCCGGCTCCGGACGCGTGGTTGGTGAAGCGATCGTTTCGCACCCTGACGTCGACATGATCAGCTTTACCGGCTCGCTGCAAGCCGGCCGGCGCATCGGCTCCGTTGCCGGTGACGGCATCAAGAAGGTGTGTCTCGAGCTCGGCGGCAAGTCCGCGTTCGTCGTCCTGGACGACGCCCCCTTCGAGAAGGCGATTCCGGCGGGTGTCAACCACTGCATGCAGAACTCCGGGCAGACCTGCTCCGCGTGGACGCGCATGCTGGTGC
>DAINCF010000437.1:0-6237 GCA_036732565.1 Vicinamibacterales bacterium | reverse complement strand
CATCCTCGGGGGGCGCGGAGAGATGATGCGCGTCCGCGCTCATGCCGTAGCCGATCAGCTCCGCCAGCAGCGGCGCGCCGCGCCGCACCGCATGTCCCTGCTCCTCGAGCACGAGAATCCCGGCGCCTTCGCCGACCACGAAGCCGTCGCGATCGACGTCCCAGGGACGACTGGCGCGATCAGGGGCATCGTTGCGGGTGGACAGCGCGCGCATGGCGGCAAACCCCGCGATGCCGAGCGGCGTGATGCCGGCTTCCGTGCCGCCGCAGATCATCACGTCGGCATAACCGCCTTGGATGAGACGGGCGGCATCCCCAATCGCGTGCGCGCCCGTCGTGCAGGCCGTGGCGACGGCCGAGTTCGGCCCCTTCGCGCCCAGTCGCACCGACACTTGCCCTGCCGCCAGGTTCACGATGGCGGACAAGATGAAGAACGGTGAAACGCGGTCCGGTCCGCGCTCGAGCAACGTCCGGTGCTCCCGCTCGATGACCTCGAACCCGCCGATGCCGCTGCCGATGATCACGCCGACGCGCGCGGCGTTCTCCGGCGTCACGCGTAGCCCGCTCTCGGCTACCGCCATGGTCGTCGCCGCCAGCGCGAACTGGATGAACCGGCCGCACTTCTTCACGTCCTTCTTGTCGATCCACTGAAGCGGATCGAATCCCTTCACCTCGCCCGCGAACCGCGTCGAGTAGCGTGAGGCATCGAACAAGGTGATTGGGGCGATGCCGGGTTTGCCCGCGAGCACCGCTTGCCACGTCTCCTCGGTGCCAACGCCCGATGGCGAGACGAGCCCCACACCCGTCACTACCACCCGGCGGCGCATCGCGGTTCGATCGTTGTCGTCCTGGCGCTGCTGTGTCATGTCTCTACAGCATTAGCACAGCACGGGTGTACGTAGCGCAGGCCTTTAGGCCTGCCTTGGCGGCGCACGACGGTGTTGGCAGGCCTGAAGGCCTGCGCTACGTACGCCATTGGTCATTTCGCGCCATCGGTCATTTCGCAACGCAGTCTCAGAAGTCCTGATTCTCCGTGATTCTCGTGCCGTCGGTGCGGAACGCCCACGTGAGCGCGCGGATCCGTCGCCGCGCTTCAGTGAGATCGTGGTTGTCGAGATTGATGTTGAGCAGATCGATATACCACGGCAGCTTGATGTCGCTCGTCACATATGTCTCGACGATCTCACGCGCGATGGGCAGCGTCGTGGTCTTCGACACGTCGTGCACGTCGCGATTGCTCGCGTGCAGCAGCTTGTCGTACTCCTCGACCAGCAGCCGGGCGAACAACGCGGCCGTGAACGGGTCCCCGTCCTTGACCCCAACCGCCTCGTCGGCCGCCGTGAGCGACGCGGCCTTGTGCAGCCATTCCCACAGGATGCTGAGACGGATCTCGCCCGTGGCCATGTCCTCCATCAAATAGAGGACATCGTCGTTGCCGAAAAAGTCGGCGGGCTTGAGCGCGGCCGCCTGCAGCCCCTGACCGAAGGCGTTGCCGTACTGCAGCGCGACACTCAACAGGTCCCGCGCGCCGCGGATGGTCCGGGGCGCCGGCTCGAGCAACATCAGGGTGTCCGCGTCGGCTGGCGTGTAGGTCAGCGGCGGGAACGATCGCCCGAGCTGATTGGCCTGCCCCACCTTCTCCCAGACCGGACGGACGATGTGCACCATCTTCCAGTGCGCGACCCACTTGCCGCTGGCGCCCTCGCGCTGCTCGCGCTCCGCGCCGGCGACCGCCCGCGCCATGCCGGCCTTCACGCCGGCCTCGGACCCGACCGGAATGTTGGGCTCCATCCCGCCCTGCCACAACGCGTAGCGACCCGCGCGATCGGGCGTGTTCACGGCGCGCCGCACGCGATCCTCGTAGTGGCGCATGTACCCGTAGGTCATCGTGATCGCGTCGATGTTCGGATTGACGAAGGTCGGGTCCCAGGCCAGCGCGTCGGAGACGCTGTTGATGTAGTCCCAGCGGCCGGTATTGAAGCCGACGAACCGAACGGCCAGCGCCGCGCGGATTTCCATCAACTGAAAGCACGCCTCGATCTGCTCCACCAGCACGTAGGCCTTGATGGTGCCCGCCGGCAGGCCGACGTGCGCTTCGAGCGCCGAGAGGATGTCGTTCCACAACGCGGCTTCCTCGGCGGTCTGAATCTTCGGCAAATAGAGGACGAGCGATGCGCCTTCGCTGCGCAAGCGCGCGTGGTTGTTGACGACATACAGGGTGGCATCGACGATCGACGCGGAGAAGCCGCTGCCGTCGCCATGCCGAACATGCCGATCGTCGAGATGCAGGCCGCGCGCGCGAAAGATCTTCGTCGTGAAGCCGAGCTGGGTGGTCCAGTCGTCGATGATCGGCCGGCCGAGGAACCCACGCGCCCACGCGTTCATCTCGCCGGCCACTTGCTCGGCGGCGCGCATGAAGACGGGATCGCGATGGATAGCCAGCTTGAGGTTGCGCTGGTTGTCGAGCGACATCGTCGACACCTGCCCCAACGCGTCTTCGCCGTCGAACATCCAGCCGTCGGCGCCGGAGAGCACGGCATAGGCGACGTTGCGAATGCTCTTGTCGACGGGCGTGTGAGGCCGGGCGGCTGGCCCGGTGCCCTGAATCCACTGCCGTTCGAGATCGCGGGGGATGTCGCTGCCGACGAAGTCGGCGTCGCGCGCCTGCTGAACCGTGAGGCCGGTGCGCGGGATGGGCGCGGCGCGATCGAGGAAGCCGATGCGCTGCCGACTCCTCGCGCGGGCGAGGCGGCGCTCGATCCGGGCGCGCATCAGGACCTTGCGATCGACGTCGAAGCGGGCCAGGGCCCCGACGATCTGCAGGGCCTGGGGGGTGAGCACGTCGTCATAGACGCGTTCGAGGTCGGCGCGAATCTCCAGCGGTCGGCTCATGATCTCCTCGCGAGTCGCACTTCCGTTGCTGCGCACGATATCAGGGATCGGCGCCGGCCGGTCAAGGTCCAGAATCACGCTTACGTTATTTCGGGTAATCGTTACGTATAATAGCGTAATGACCACGGAGAACCCGTTCGTCTATGGGGAGATCGTCACGGCCGCGGCGTTCACGGACCGCAACGGCGAGCGCCAGCGCCTGACCCGCGATCTGTCGGCCGGCCAGAAGATCTTCCTCATCTCGCCGCGCCGCTATGGCAAATCGTCGCTGATTCGCGACGTCATGAAGGGGCTGGCGGGTCGAGGCCTGTTGACGGTCGAGGTCACGGTCGCGGCCTCGAGCTCGTACGTGGCCTTCCTCGAAGCCTACGCGCAGGCGTTGGTGATGGCCGACACGCCGGTCAGCCGCCTCAGGCGCTGGACCACCGAACTGCTGCAAACCGTGCGGCCGGAGCTCAGGTTCGACGTGAAACCGTCTCAGGAGTCGCGCTTCTCGCTCGCCTTTCCGGCCGTCCGCACCGCCAGGGACACGGCCAAGCTGGCCGCGGAAGTGTTCGCCTTGCCCGGGCGGATCGCGGCCGCGCGCAAGCAGCGGATGGCGATTGCCTTGGACGAATTCCAGACCATTGCCTCCTTCGATGGCGGGACGGTCGAGCACGCGCTGCGCGCGGCGGTACAGGACCAGCGTCAGGTGGGCTATGTCTTCGCGGGATCCGAGCCGTCACTGATGGAGCGCATGCTCGGGCCGCGGCGGCCGTTCTACAAGGCGGGTCCGGTGCTGCGGCTGGAGAAGATCGACGAGGGCCTGTTCGCCGACTTCATCGACAAGCGCTTTGCCGCGAGCGGCATGCGCCCCGAAGACGGCCTCGGAATGGCCATCGTCGAGCTGGGCGCGAACATCCCGTACGACGTGCAGCGCCTCGCGCACGAGACCTGGGACGACATCCGGGCGGCCGGGCGACGCGCGGTCGGCCTCGAGGACCTGCACCTCACGTTGATGCGCGTGCTCACGGAGCAGCAGACGGTCTTCGAGGAGTCGTGGCAGCGCCTGACGCTGGCACAGCGGGCGGTGCTGCGCGCGCTCGTGCTCGAAGGCGGCCGCGAGCTGATGTCGGCCGACGTCCGCGCCCGCTACCGGCTGCCGGGCGCGTCCAGCGTGCAGTCGGCCCTGGCCGCGCTCGTCCGCCAGGACATCGTCATCAAGGAAGACCACGCGCGCTACGTCGTGAGCGACTCCCTCTATCGCGAATGGGTGGCGCGCAAGACGTCCTGATCGAGCAGCTCGTCCAACGCGGCCAGGATCTTCGTCCAACCTGCCTGCGTCCGCTCGCGGTACTCTTCGAACTCGGGTCGCATCTCGTGCGTCAGCGCCAGCTCGCATCCGCTCTGGAGCGGCGTGATCTCGATGCTCACACGATCGAAGTCCGGCGAGAACGCCGGGATCCCGAATGTAAACACCAGACGACGGGGACGGTCGATTTCGAGATACGTCCCGGTGTGCAACACCTCCTCGCCGTCGCGGCGATCGACGAATGTGAACGTGCCGCCGACGCGCGGATCGATCTCGGCTCGCACCATCTCTCCCTTCGACGTCGCGAACATCCATTGCGCCGCGAACGTGGCATCGAGCCAGGCGTCGAACACGCGCTCGGCCGAGGCCGTGTAGCGATGCGTGACGCGGACGATGATCGGTTGCTCGGTGGTCATGTCGATCGTCCTTTCTTCCGGCGAGCGGTCGCGGCCGCCCGGTCTTCCGCCTGTAACAGCACATCCAACGCTTCCAGCCGCGCGGTCCACAGCGATCGCTGAGTGGCCATCCACGCCGTGGCGTCCTCGAGCGGTCGAGGATTCAGCGACAGCACGTGCTCGCGGCCGGCGCGACGGCGACGCACGAGCCGCGCGCGCTCCAGCATGCGGATGTGCTTCGACACCGAGTTCAGGGAAATCGCAAACGGCGCCGCCAGATCGGTGACGCGTGCCTCGCCACGAGACAACCGCTGCAGAATCGCGCGGCGAGTCGGGTCGGCCAGCGCGACCAGCGTATCGTCGAGATGCGTCGGCGTCGCGGTCACAACATTCACCCTTAAGGATTAATATCAATCAACGCACCGAGTCAAGTAGGGGCGGTTCGCGAACCGCCCTTACACCTGTACTGCCACGGAAACCGCGATACACTCGGGGCGCCCACGAGCCCTTAGAGCGCTCCGGAATTAGGCGTGGGGTCCGCCTTCAGGCGGACCTGGGCCGGCTAAAGCCGGCCCCCACGTACTCTGCGTTGGGTTCCTATGGATCTACTGCGCGACCTCCGACTGACGGTTCGTAATCTCCTTGCCGCGCGAACATACACATTCGCGGCCGTGCTCACGCTCGCGCTGGCCATCGGCGCGACGAGCGCCATCTTCAGCGCCGTGCACGCCATCTTGCTGGCGCCGCAACCGATCGAGACGCCCCAGAACCTCATCGTTGGCTGGGGCGCGGACTCGGCCCACGATCGCGCGGTCACGGAGCTGTCCTATCGCCACGTCGAGGAGCTGGCGGAAGCGACGCAGAGTCTGGAGCGCGTGGCCGCCATGGGCGCGACCAACTGGTCGATGGTCTGGGAGGGCAACGGCGATCCCGTTCGCCTGCCGTCGACCGGCGTGAGCGCGTTGTTCTTCGATACGCTGGGCGCCCGTCCGTTCTTGGGCCGCACCTTCCGCCCGGAGGACGACGCCCCAGGCTCACCACGCGTGATCGTCCTGAACTACGGTGCCTGGGTCCGGCGCTTTGGCTCCGACCCTGAAATCGTCGGTCGCACGATGACGCTCGACGATGCGCTGTACACCGTCGTCGGTGTGATGCCGAAGGGCTTCGACTTTCCTCGAGGCGCGGAGATGTGGACGCCGGTGCGCCCGATCCTGGTCGCTTCGTCGGCGCGATGGGGGACCGATGCGTTGGCCAACGTTGGCGTGCTCTACCTCCTTGGCCGCGTCAAGGACGGAGTCACGCCAGGAGCGGCGGCGCAGGAGTTGAGTCGTCTGGAAACGGCGACGAAGGCGACGAAGCGGTTCGTCTCCACGATCATCGTGACGCCGTTTCTCGAACACCTGATCGGACCCGTGCGTCCAGCGCTATGGCTGTTGCTCGGCGCCGTCGTCGTGCTGCTGCTCATCGCCTGCGCCAATATCTCGGCGTTGATGCTGACTCGCGTCACCGCACGTGGACGAGAACACGCGGTTCGGCTCGCGCTCGGCGCGCGAGGCAGCGAGCTCGGGCGTCTCTGGCTGCTGGAAACCGCCGTCCTCGCTCTGGTGGGCGGCGGCGGCATCCACGATCTCGTAAGCTATTACGATCAGGCAGAAGCGGT
>DAINCF010000436.1:0-5000 GCA_036732565.1 Vicinamibacterales bacterium | reverse complement strand
CATTCTGACTGTCCGCGTCCCCCACCGCGTCTCCGCGGCCGCCGTCAGGGGAACCTTTCAAACTTACGACGCCCGACCCCACCGTGTCAACCTTTATTTGTGCCGTGAACAGGTGTTTCTGGCCGCCGCTCCGCGACGGAACCGATGTCGACCCTGGGCAGCAAAAAGGAAGGTGACCCTTGGACTGCGTCGGTGCCTCTAGACCGGAAGCACCGCGTCAAGACGATTCCCCGATCCTACCGAAGCTTCGCAGACGTGTCAAGAGTGTGAAGAGATGGTCAGCCGATCCGAACGAGCCGTCGCTCGCGCTGGCCGGTCGCTCCGGCTCGCTCCGCTCGCGGGCCAGCGCTACCCGATCCGAACGAGCCGTCGCTCGCGCTGGCCCTTGCGAAGCACGATCACGGAGCCGCCGATCGCGTCCTCCGCCGTGACTCGGCCGCGCTCATCCGTGAGCCGGCGGTCGTTGACGTAGAGCCCGCCCTGCCGGATCAACCGAGTCGCTTCTCCCTTGGATGCCACCAATGACGAAACTGTTGCCAGCTCAGCCGCGCTGAGCCCCTCGCTCAGCCTGTCTCGCCCGACCGTCACCGACGGCACATCGTCGAACACCGTCAGGATGTCATCGGCGCTGGCGTCTGATAACGAGCCGCCGAACAGAATCCCGCTGGCGCGCTCCGCCTTTGCCAGCCCTTCGTCCCCGTGCACCAGCCGCGTCACCTCCCGCGCCAGGGTGCGCTGGGCCTCGCGCTTCTCCGGTGCGGCCGCGATCGTCTCCGCGAGCGCCTCCACCGTCGGGCGATCGAGCCAGGTGAACAGCCGCAGGTGGCTCGCGACATCACGGTCGTCGGTATTCAACCAGAACTGATAGAAGCGAAACGGCGACGTCCGTTCCGCGTCCAGCCACACCGTTCCCGCTTCGGTCTTGCCGAACTTCGTGCCGGCGGACGTCGTCATCAACGGCCAGACCAGTCCGTGCACGCGCGTGCCGCGCACCTTGCGAATGAGATCGCACCCCGCGAGGATGTTGCCCCATTGATCGCTGCCGCCCATCTGCAAGGTGCAGCGCATGCGCTCGTGCAACACCAAGTAGTCGTAGGCCTGCAGCAACTGATAGCTGAATTCGGTGAACGACATCCCCTCGTCCGAGGCGAGACGACGCTTCACCGACTCCTTGGCCGTCATGTAGTTCACGGTGAAATGCTTGCCGACGTCGCGCAGGAAATCGAGGAAGCCGATCGGGCGGAGCCAGTCGATGTTGTTGGCCATGCGCGCGCCGTGCGGCCCCGATCCGAAATCGAGAAAGCGCTCGAGTTGCGCCTTGATCCCACGCGCGTTCACCTCGACCTGCTCGACGTCCAGGAGCAGTCGTTCCTGGCTCTTGCCGCTCGGATCGCCGATGAGTCCGGTGCCGCCGCCGACCAATGCGATGGGTGTGTGCCCGAAGCGCTGCAGGCGCGCGAGGCCCATGATCGTCAGCAGCGATCCGACGTGCAGGCTCGACGCCGTCGGATCGAAGCCGATGTAAGCGGTCAGCGACTCGCGCGCAATCGTCTCCGCCAACCCCTCCGTCTGCTCTTGAATCAAGCCCCGCCACTGGAGCTCCTGCAGCACATCCGTCATCCCGCGATCGTACACGTATACTGCCCCCGATGGGTTTGTCCCGCCGCCAGGCGCTCAAGACCGTGCTGGCCAGCGGCATTGGCCTCGTCACTGGCTCCGCCACCTACGGGGCGGTGTACGAACGGCACCAGATGATGCGCACCGATCTCGATATCGGTGTGTCCGGTCTGCCTCCGGCGCTCGAGGGCCTGCGCATCGGGCTCCTGACCGACGTGCATCACAGCACCACGGTGTCCGCCGACGATGTGACACAGGCGGTGGAGGTGCTGCGTCGCGCGGCGCCGGACCTGATGGTGCTCGGCGGCGACTACGTGACCTATGGCGATCGCCGTTTCGTCGGACCTGTCGCCGAACGCCTCACGCCGCTGGCGACGGCGCCGGCCGGCGCGTTCGCGATTCTCGGCAACCACGACGATGACCGCGACATGCCGGCCGCGTTGACGCAGCGGGGCTTCACCGTGCTCCGCGATCAGCGGACGACGATCACCGTGCGCGGCGAGCGACTCGATATCGCCGGCATCCGTTTCTGGACGCGCAGGGCCTCGGAAATCGCCAACGTGCTGAATGGCGCGGGAGAGACCGTCCTGTTGCTCGCACACGATCCGCGGCGCCTCGCCGAGGCCGCGGCGCTCGATGTGCAGCTCGTACTATCCGGCCACACACACGGCGGTCAGGTGCTGCTGCCCGGCGTCGGGGCGATCGCGGGCCGCAAGTTCCCCGTGCTCTCAGGGCTCGGGCATCAGGACAACACGGCGCTGTTCGTCAGCCGGGGCGTCGGCACGGTCTACGTGCCCGTGCGCTTCAACTGCCCACCCGAGGTCGCCGTGCTGACCCTGCGGCGCAAGTCAGAATTCTGATTGCACCTCTCCCAGTAGGACGAATCGGCGACCGTCGACGCGCCAACCGCCTTCCAGGATGATGCGGACAGCCTCGGGATAGAGTCGATGCTCCTGCTCGAGAACGCGCGCCGCGAGCGTCTCGGCCGTATCGCCGGGCTCGACCGGTACACTCGCCTGCAGCACGATCGGTCCGGCATCCAGCTCGCTGCTCACAAGATGCACGGTCGCGCCGCTGACGCGCACGCCGTGCTCGATCGCCTGTCGCTGGGCATCGACGCCTGGGAACGCCGGTAGCAGCGACGGGTGCACGTTCAAGATCGCGTGGGGAAAGGCGTCGACGAACGTGGGCCCCAGCAACCGCATGAACCCCGCCAGGCACACCAGATTCACCTTGCGGCCGCGCAATTCATCGACGAGGGCCCGATCGTACGCGTCACGCGTCGGCCACCGGCCATGAGGCATGACGATCGTCTCGATGCCCCGCGCTCGCGCGCGCTCCAACCCCTGAGCCTCGGCTCGATTGGAGATGACGATGGCGATGTCGGCGGGGATACGGCCGTCGCTGACGCCGTCGATGATGGCCTGAAGATTGGACCCGCGACCAGAGATAAGGACGCCGAGACGGCCGATCGCTCGGCTAGGCATAGTCGACGAGACCGTCGCCTCCGGTCACCGCACCGATGACGACCGCGCCGCGCTCACCCGCGTCGTGCAACCGGGCGAGCGTGGCATCGGCCTTGGCGGCCTCGACCGCGAGGATCAATCCGATGCCCATGTTGAACGTGCGATAGAGATCCTCGTCCGGGACCTGTCCCGCCTCGGCCAGCCAGCGAAACAGCGGCGGCGTTTCCCAGGTGCTGCGATCGATCCACGCGGCCGTGCCGGACGGCAGGATGCGCGGAAGATTGTCGGTGATGCCCCCGCCGGTGATGTGCGCCATCCCTTTGATGACGCCGAGCTCGAGCAGCGGCGCGATGAGCTTCAGATACGAGCGATGCGGTTCCAGCAAGACCTGCCACACGGTCTCGCCGAGCTCGGGCACGTAGCTGTCGACGTTCAACCGCAGTTGGTCGAACACGATCTTGCGCGCGAGCGAGAAACCATTCGTGTGCAGACCCGACGATGGCAGGCCGATCAACGCGTCGCCCGTGTCGATGCGTCGGCCGTCGATGATCGAGGGCTTGTCGACAACGCCCACGATGAACCCGGCGACGTCATATTCGCCTTCACTGTAGAAGCCTGGCATCTCCGCGGTCTCGCCGCCGAGGAGCGCACAGCCGTTGTCCTTGCAGGCCTTCGCCAGCCCAGACACGATCTGCTCCGCGACATCGGGCAACAGCCGGCCCGTCGCCAGGTAGTCGAGAAAAAACAGTGGCGTCGCGCCCTGCACCAGGATGTCGTTGACGCAGTGGTTGACGAGATCGACGCCGATGGTCCGGTGCTCTTGCGCCAGAAACGCGACCTTGAGCTTGGTGCCGACGCCATCCGCGCTGGCGACCAGGACCGGATCGGTCCAGCGATCGGGTTGCAGACGAAACAGCCCACCGAACGAGCCGATCTCCGACAGCACGTTCTTGGTGAACGTTCCGCGCGCCAGGCTGCGAATGCGGCGAACCGTTTCGTTGCCGGCATCGATGTCGACGCCAGAAGCTTTGTAGTCCATCAGAAATCGAGCTTGGTGATGAGCAGCTCGCAGAGCGCTCGGGTCGGTGACGCCTGCGCGGCCGCCCAGTACGAACGACGCACCGTGGCGAAGAAGCGTTCCTCCTCGAGATCCTCTTCCAGCATATCGAAGCCCTCGGACAACAGCACGAGCGCCTCGTCGCGATCCTTCCGCTTCTCGAGCGTCGCCAGCGTCAACGGCGTATTCCGCAGCGCCACCTGACCGATGGCGAGCGCCATCGGCGCCCGGAACGGGTCCTGGGACGGAATGCCGCCGTCGAAGAGCATCGTCAACGCTTCGGCATCGCCTTTGATCGCGATCGCGCTCAAACCAGCCGACGCCCCGCGCAGGAGCTCCTGGAAGCCGGGGTTGTTCTCGGCAAACGACAGGATCTTCTGCAGGTAGCCGAGGTGAGACTGACAGTTCACGCCGAGGAGGCAGATGCTGGCGGCGATCGCCGGTTGGGTCTCGCGTGGAGCCGTTCGCTGCAAGCCCGCGAGCACCGGCAGCGTCTCTTTGTCTCCGATCTTCCCGAGTGCAATCGCGGCATCGTCCTGCAACGGGCCTTCGAGCTTCGCGACTTCGCTGAGGCGCGGCACCGCCCACGTCAGCTTGTAGTCGCCGAGCGCCTCGATCACCGTGCTACGGAAGAAATCGATGCCGCGCGTGACGTCGCGCAGCAGCGGCTCGCGAACCGCCGGGCTCGTGTTGCCAAGCGCGGCGAGCGCGCGCACGAGCGCGGGGCGCACGAAGTCGCCCTGCTCCTTCTCGAGCGCCCGCGCGAAACGATCGGCGAGCGCCGGATCGGGTCGTTGCTCGAAGTAGCCGTAGCCGACCTCACGCAAGCGATCGTTGGGCGAGGTGGTGGCCTCGAGCAT
>DAINCF010000435.1:0-6257 GCA_036732565.1 Vicinamibacterales bacterium | reverse complement strand
GGCCTGATCCTGGCGCCGCAATATCCTGACGTCCGATCGGCGCCGCGACCCGGCCGCGACGGCTGGCCGCTCTTTCGCATCGCCGGAGGCGACAGCTCGGAGTACGCCGAGTTCGCGGACGCCCGCACGCTGATCCAGTTCAACACCCGCGCCCGCGGACGCGATATCGCGTCCGCGCAGCCCGGCGATCTGCTCTACTACTACCAGCGCGATCAGCGCCAGCCGGATCACTTGATGATCTTCCTCGGCAAGTCACTGTTCGAGGACGAAGGCCAGGACTGGGTCGTGTATCACACCGGTCCGATCGGGAACGAGCCTGGAGACGTCCGCAAGGTGCGCATGTCGGATCTGGCGCGCCATCCGATGCCACGGTGGCGGCCGGAGCCGACGAACGACGCCTTCGTCGGCGTGTTTCGGCTCTCGTTGCTATGACCGGCGAGGCTGCGCCCTGGACCGCAGAGGAAAGGACTGGATCGCACGGCTCCGCCTTGCCCGTCGCAGCGTCGCGTTGCCCCGCCTCCGGCGGGGCGAGACGTCTTGAAGGCTGGTCAACAGGCATGACTCATACTCGAGCCTTCAAGCCGTCTAGCCGTTTCGCGGTGCTCTTCTGCTTCCTGCTCGCGGTCGCCGCGGCCACGCCCGCATTGGCGCAAACGCCCCCTGAGGAGCCGACCGCGTTCACGCTCTCCTCGAGCGAGGTGTTCACCACCCGTGACGCGCCGTACTTCTACCTCACGTTCCGGCGCATCCCCGAGCTCGACTTTCGCGTCTACAAGGTCCGCGATCCGTTTGCGTTCTTCGGGTTGCTGAAGGATCCGCATCAACTCGGGAGCGAGGAGCCGTACGTCGCGCAGGAGCGCAGTTGGATCGAGCGCATCGCGGCGTGGAAGGCGCGGCAGCGCTCGACGATTCGCGGCTTCCTCCGCGCCCAAGTCACTCGCAGCTATCGGGCCCAGCGCCGCGCCACTCAGGATCAGACCGTGGTCGCGCAGCGCGTGCAGCTGGAGGTCAACACGTTTGCGCAGGTGCCGCTGCTCAATCCCGATCAGCTGGTCACGTCGTGGCGCGAGCTGCTGCCGAACAACCGCGACGCGGAGATGCGTCGAGTGCCGCTGGAGGTGAAGGAGCCTGGCGTTTACCTCGTCGAAGCGGTCAGCGATCTGCTCCGCGCCTACACCATCGTCATCGTCTCGGATGTCGGCATGGTCACGAAGGTGTCGCCCGGACAGCTGGTGATGTTCGCCGCCAATCGCTTCAGCGGCGAGCCCATCGCCGGTTGTGATGTGCGCGTGCTGACCGGTGGCGTGGCGACACCCGCCGGTGCGACGTCGGCGGACGGCCTCGCGGAGCAGGCGCTTCCGGACCAGAAGGTCGACAACATGGTCGGCCTCGCGCGCTGCGAGGATCAGGTGGCCGCCACGGATCCCGGCAGCTGGTACTTGCAGGGCGATCTCCGCCAGCTGCTCGGGTACGTCTACACCGACAAACCGATTTACCGACCCGGGCACATGGTGCACGTCAAGGCGGTGCTCCGCTGGCGCGAGCGTGATGCGCTGAAGCCGTTCGATCGGCCGCAGGTCGAGCTGTCGGCGAGCGATCTCAACGACAAGGTGATCTTTCGCCAGTCGCTCGCCGTAGATCAGTTCGGCGCGGTGCAGGCGTCGTTCGCGGTGCCGGCCACCGCGTCGCTCGGCACCTACACGCTCCGCATCGCCAGCGGTGACGCCGTGGCCACGGGCGCGTTCGAGGTGCAGGAGTACCGCAAGCCCGAGTTCGAGGTCATCGTGACGCCGGAGGCGCGCTTCGTCGTGCAGGGCGAAGAGGCGGTGGCGACGGTGCAAGCGCGCTACTACTTCGGTCAGCCGGTCGCCAACGCCCGCGTGCGCTGGGTCGTCAACCAGCAGCCGTACTATTCGCCGCTGCGCTTCAGCGACGGCTTCGAAGGCACCGAGAGCACCTATTGGTACGGCGGCGGCCAGCAACGCGATGAAGGCGAGCTCCGGCTCGACGCCAACGGCTACGGCGAGATTCGCGTGCCGCTGACCATCGACGACAACGGGCGCGACTTCAGTGCGCGTATCGAGGCGCAGGTCACCGACGCCAGCAGCCGCGAGGTGAGCGGGAACACCACGGTGCACGCCACCTACGGTCCGTTTCTGGTCGCGGCACAAACCAGGGGGTACGTGTTCAAGCCCGGTGGCCGCGTCGAGACCGACATTCGCGCGGTCAGCTACACGGGCGAGCCGCGTCCCAACGTGCCGGTGACCGCCGTTCTCGAGCGCATCACCTACGCGCAGGGCTACTACGGCGACCCGACGGCCACACGTATCGCGGAGACCACCGCGCGCACCGATGCCAAAGGCGCGGCCACGGTGCAGCTGACGCTGCCGAACGCGTCCGGATCGTTCCGTATCCGCGTCACGACCACCGTGATCGGACGCGAGCTCACCGGTCAAACATGGGTGTGGGTGCCTGGCGCGACCGACACGACCCTCGAGGACGAGGAGCGCTTCGTCGAGCTCATCGCCGACAAGCGCAGCTATCGGCCCGGCGAGACCGCTCGCCTGATGCTGCGCGGCGACACCGTGTCAGGTCCGATCTTCGTCACCAAGGAAGGCCAGCACGTCGCGTGGTATCGCGTGTTGCGTCCGGCGGCATCGGACGCCATCGAAGTGCCGATCGACGCCGGCGACGTCGGCGACACCTACATCAACGTGTCGTACATGCGTGACGGTCGCCTGTATCGTGCGGAACGCCGGGTGAGCGTGCCACCCGTCGAGCGGACGCTGCAGGTCACCCTCACGGCCAATCAGACGGTCGCCAAGCCCCAGGAGCCGGGTCTCTTCACCGTGAACGTCACCGACGCCGCCGGCGCGCCCGTGCAGGCGCAAGTCAGTCTGGGCGTGATCGATGAAGCGGTCTACGCCGTGAAAGCCGACGAGACCCCTGATCCCGCGCGCTTCTTCTACACGCGCGAGTACAGCCGGGTCGGCACCGTCTTCTCGCGCGAGTACAACTTCACCGGCTACTCGGGCCGCGACCGGTTGCAGTTGGCCGCGCGCAAACGTCGGCCCTACACACTGGCCGACTTCAAGGGCGACAAATCGCCGCAGCCGGAGGTGCGCAAGGACTTCCCCGACGCCATCTACTGGATTGGGGATCTCGTGACGGACGCACGGGGCCGCGCGACGGTGTCGATTCGCTATCCCGATGCGCTGACCACGTGGCGCCTCACCGCGCGTGCCGTGACCAGGGACACGCTGGTCGGCGCGACCGTCTCGCGTACCACCACGACCAAGGATCTGATCGTACGGGTGATCACACCGCGGTTCCTGACCGAGGGCGACGAGGTAGTGCTCCCGACGATCGTGCACAACTATCGTCCCGACCCGCGCGCGGCCGGCGTCTCGATCGACGTCTCGGGGCTGACACCGGCGGGCGAGACCACCGCGCCCGGCGAGTCGATGGGCGCACTCGCCAGCGGCGCCGAACGCCGAGACGATTGGCGCTACACCGCGCCCACGGTCGCGACCGCGAAGGTCACCGTGCACGCGAAGACCGAAACGGATACCGACGCCGTCGAGCTGCCGCTGCCGGTGCTCCCCTACGGCCTGCGTCGAGATGCACAGGCCAGCGGCTCGATGAACGGCGCGGGTGAACAGACAGCGGAGCTCACCGTGCCAGCGATGTCGAATCCCGCGGGACGCCTGGTCACGGTGCACCTGGCGCCGTCGCTCGCGGGGTCGCTGCTGGGCGCCGTCGATTTCCTCACTACCTATCCGTACGGCTGCACCGAGCAGACGCTGTCGAGCTTCTTGCCCAACGTCCTCGTCACCCGCACGCTCACCCAAC
Organism: Vicinamibacterales bacterium; assembly: GCA_036732565.1. Classification (GTDB taxonomy): domain Bacteria; phylum Acidobacteriota; class Vicinamibacteria; order Vicinamibacterales; family UBA2999; genus JAIVJN01. The sequence goes on along the minus strand of DAINCF010000435.1, from coordinate 2,405 downwards.
TCGGCCTCGCGCCGACCGAGCGCCTGTCGGCATTGGATCGTCAGGTCTCCGACGGTCTCCGGCGATTGGCGGACTTTCAGCATGACGATGGCGGGTGGGGGTGGTGGAAGACGGATCAGAACCATCCCTTCATGACGGCATACGCGCTGTACGGGCTCGTCGAGGCACGAAACGCGGGCTACAAGGCCGATGAGTGGCGGATCTCCAACGGCACGCGCGCGCTCGCGCAGATGTACGCGCAGTATCCACGCGCGGTTCCGGACTTGAAGGCCTACATGGCGTACGTGCTCTCGCGCACGTCGGAAAAGACGGAACCGATCACGTGGTACGCCGATGGCGCCGCGTCCCGGTACGATCACGCCGCGGCGCGAGACGAGCTTTGGACCGCACGCGGCCGGATGTCCGCGTACGGTCGCGCGCTGCTGCTGCTCGTCCTCGATGCCGCGAACGACGCGCGCGGCGCGGAGCTGGCGACGGCGCTCTCATCGGAGGTGGAAACGCGCGGCGAGCTCTCGTGGTGGAAGTCGGAAACCGATCCGCTGCTCTTCGACACGGTGGAGACGAGCGTCGAAGCGACCGCGTTCGCGGTTCAAGCGCTGGTGAAGCGCGACCCGCGCAATCCCCTCGTGGAGCGCGCCGTTCGCTGGCTGATCCTCAACCGGACGGGCGGCTATTGGTCATCGACCAAGCAGACGGCGATGGCACTTTACGGGTTACTGGAGTTCCTCAAAGCCCGCAGCGAGAAACCGCAGCCCGTCTCTGTCGAGGTCTACGTCAACGGGTCGTGGGCGGGCACGCAAGCGTTCAGCGCCGCGTCGATCACGGCGCCCGATCCGATCGCCATCACGGCGCCGGCGCAGGAAGGCACCAACGCGGTGCGCATCGTCACGAACGGCGATGGGCCGGTGTACTGGTCCGCGGCGGCGACCTACTACGACACCAGCGGCGCCTCGGAGCGCAGCGGAACGCGCCAGCTCGCCATTACCCGTCGCTACGCCAAGCTCCGCCCCGTTCAACAGAAGAACGCCATCGTTTACCGCGAAGAAGCGTTCGACGGCACGGCGGCGCCCGGGGACGTGTTGACCGTGCGCTTGACCGTGGCGGGCTCGAAGGATTGGCGTTACCTCGTCCTGGAGGATCCGCTGCCGGCCGCCGTCGAGGCGGTGCAGGACACGACGGCATATCCACTCGAGCAAGGTCGACCCGATCGTTTGTGGTGGACCGGATCGCGGGTGGAGTATCGCGACGCGCGCACGGTGTTCTTTCAGGAGACGTTCGAGGACGGGCGCTACGAGTTCGTCTATCTGGTCAAGGTGATCTCGTCGGGTCGGTTCCGCGCGATCCCGGCGCAGATCGCGCCGATGTACGTGCCCGGCGTCACGGCGTCCTCGGAACCACAGACGGTCATCGTCACGCTGCCGTCGGGGGGCCCACAGTGAAGGTGCGCGTCGCGCTCATCACCGCGTGGCTGATCGCGGGCCAGCTGTTCGTCGGCGCGCTCTATTGGCGGTTTCTCGCGACACCCGAGTCGAACACGATGATGCTGCTGATCTCGGCGGCACTCGTGCTGGCGATGGTCCTGGTGGCGGGCGTCACGCTCGGATCGGCCATCCTCACGTCGGCCTCGCTCAGCATCAACCGCGCCGTGTGGGGAGCCCCATGGATCATCGTCGCCGTGGTACCGGCGTTGGTCGTGTGGTGGCTCGTCTCGCGAGCGGACGCGTGGCTGGCGGCGCAGTCCGGCGAGGTCGCCGCATGGTTCATCGCCCGGCTCGGCTGGGCCGATGTGTCGTGGATCATGCGCGCGCTCGACTACGTGAGCCTGTGGCTGCGGGCCGTGGTCGCGCCGCTGCTGGTGATCGCCTTGTTCGGCGCGCTGCTCGTCCGCGGTCGAGCCGCGTTGGCGCAGCTCCGCTGGATTGGCCGGGCACTGCGGCCGTCGACGCTCGTAGTGTCGACGCTGGCCTTTGCCCTGCTGATCGCGCTGCCGTGGCAGTTGGCCTACTGGCAGCCACCTGGACTGCCTGACACGTGGATGCAACCTGCGGCTGCCAGCGTGCGCCTGCTCGCGATCGCGCTGCTGTTCACCGTCGGGTGGGCCATCATGATCGCGATGGTGGCGGACCGCACGCTCGTGCCGCCGCCGCCGACCATCGAACACATCGCCTCGTCTAACCCTTCCGAGGGCGGTGAAATCACGCTAGATTGAACGATATGGGCGATGAGCAGGATGAGATCGACGCGCTCATCAGCGAGCTGAACGCATCGGGCGGCGCATCGACGGTGCGCACCGGGGAGTCGTTTCTCAACGTCGAGGCGCTGCTGGCGCAGACGCTGGAGCGACGCGGGAGCGATCTGCTGCTCGTGGCCGGCGCGCCGGCGGCGGCGCGCGTGGACGGCGCGCT
>DAINCF010000434.1:0-6257 GCA_036732565.1 Vicinamibacterales bacterium | reverse complement strand
TGCCGCACTTGCGCCTGCGCGACGCTGCGTCTGGCCGCGGCGCCCGGCGCCGAGAACAGCGGCATCCGGAACGCCAACCCGAACGTGTAGCTCTGGTTGCTGGTGTTGAGCAGGTCGTCGAGGCCATCCTCCTGATACTGGATGTTGCCCGCGAACGAGAGGCTGGGGCGCCACTCCGAGTTCGCCAGGCCGATGGCATGCTGGGCGACGCTGCGGCGCGCCGAGAACGCCTGGAGATCGGGTCGGGAGGGGAGCGCCTGCGTCAATCCCTCGCGCGTGACGCTCACGGGCGACTCGTCGAGCGAGCCCTGCAATTGCAGGCGCTGCGACTGCGGGAGCGAGAGCACCGTCCGGATCGATTGATGTGACGTGTCCACGGCCGCGCGCGCCTGGATGACGCGCGCCTGCGAGTTCGCCAGCTCCACTTCCGCTTGCAGCACGTCCAGGCGCGCGACGGTGCCGGCCTCGAATCGCGCGCGCGCGAGCTCGAGCTGCTTCTGCGCGAGCCCGATCTGCTCCTGCGCCACCCGGACGCCTTGCTGGTTCATCAGGGCACCGTAGAATGCCTGCACCACCTGATAGCGCAGGTCCTGCCGCGCCCGATCCAGATCGAGCCGCGACGCGTCCAACTCCGAAGCCTGCATGCCGAACGTGTTCTCCAGCCGGCCGCCGGTATAGAGCGGTTGCGACAGCTCGATCTGCATGGTGTTGCGGCGCGTAAACCCCGCCTCGAAGGTTTGCGGCTCCGGCCCGAAGACGCCGCCCGGAATCTGGATCAGTGGAAAGCGCTGGGCCGGCGTGTACTGGAATCCGAGGTCGATCGATGGCAGGAAGTTGGTCTTGGCTTCGGTGACCCGTGCCTGGCTCTCGCGCACCTTCTGCTCGGAGACCTTGAGCGTCTCGTTGTTCGTCACCGCCCGTTCCAGCGCCTGGTCGAACGTCAGGGGTAGTGGCGCCTCGCGAGGCGCCCCGACGTCGGCGGGAAGCTGCGCGAACGCGCTCGCGGCCGAGATGAACCAGCCGACCAGCGCAAGCACGAGGAGCACGCCCGTCACGCGCACCGCGGCCGGGAGCTTGGCGTCCGGCTGCTTGCGCCAGGCGCTCACGCGGGCGACGACCCGGGCCAGAATCAGGTACGCCGCCGGGACCACGACCAAGGTCAGCAGCGTCGACGTAATCAACCCGCCGATGGTGGCAATCGAGATCGGCGCGCGGAACTCCCCACCCTCGCCGCGGCCGAATGACGAAGGGAGCATGCCGAGAATCATGGCCAGCGTGGTCATCAGGATCGGACGCAAACGAATCGGCCCGGCCTTGAGGATGGCTTGTTCGACCGACATGCCCTCGCGCACGTAGTGGTTGGTGAGGTCAATCAGCAGGATCGCGTTCTTCGTGACCAGGCCCATCAACATCACGACGCCGATCATGGCGGGCATCCCGAGGTTGTTGCCCGTGACCAGCAGCCCCAGCAGCGCGCCGACGAGGGCGAGCGGCAGCGACAGCATGATGAGGAACGGCTCGAGGAACGACTCGAACTGCGACGCCAGCACGATGTAGATGAACGCCACGGCCAGGAGCATGGCGAGCCCCATCGCCGCCGCGGACTCCTGCATCAGCTCGACGTCGCCGGCAAAGCCCCATTCGACGTTCGGCGGCATCTGCATGCCGCTCATGACCGCGGTGACGTCGTTGGTGACGTCGCCCAGCGGCCGATCGGTCAGCTCGATGCCGATCTTCGCCTGACGCCGGCGCTGCTCGCGCTCGATGTTGGTCGGGCCGATCCCCGGCTCCATCGCCACGATGTCCGAGGTCCGCACCAGCGCCCCGTTCGGCGAGTGCAGCGGCGCGCGCGAGATGGCGTTGAAGTCGTTGCGGAATTCGGGCGCCAGCCGCACCCGGATGTCGTACTCCTTGTCGCCCTCGCGCAGCTTCGTCGGGACGACGCCCTCGACCATGCCGCGCAGTTGGCCCGCCACCGACGCGACATCGAAGCCGAGGTCGGCGGCCAGCTCGCGGTTGACGCGCGCCACCATCTCGGGCTGCCCGCTCTCGAGGGAGCTATCCACGTCTACCGCGCCGGGGATCTGCCGCACCTTGTTGACGATCTCGTCGCTGAGCGCCGTCAGCTCGTTCATGTCGTCGCCGCGGACGTAGACGTTCAGCGGCGCCTCGGTCGGCGCGCCCTGCATGAACTCCGGATCGCTGACGATGATCCGGACGAGCGGCACGCTCGAGAGCGCCTTGCGAGCCTCGGCCTTGATCGCGAGCAACCCGATCTCGCGCTCCTGCTTCTTCGTCGTCTTGACCTTGAGATTGGCCTTCAGGGCGTCCCCGTTGACGCCGACCGTCGAAAAGACCTGCCGCACTTCCGGCATCGCCTGGATCTTCTGTTCGAGCTCGCCGACGACGGTGACGGCCTGCTCGAACGAGGTGCCGGGCGGCAGTTCGGCGTTGACCTCGAATTGCCCGCGATCCTCGGCAGGGACGAACTCGGTGCCGATGACGCCGAGGGTGCTGAGGCTGCCTGCGAACACCAGCACGGCGATGCCGATTACGGCCCACGGACGCCGCACCGACCAGGCGAGGACGCCGTGATAGCGGCGATCGATGCCGTCGTAGAACTCGCCCCAGCGCTCCAGGAGCCGGCCCATCCGCGTGCGCGTGCGCTCCTCGGGCGGAATGTAGCGCACGAAGCGTGACGACAGCATCGGGTCGAGCGTGAACGCCACCAGCAGGGACATCGCCACCGCAAACGCGATCGTCAGCGCGAACGACTTGAAGAACTGGCCGACGATTCCCGTCATGAAGCCGACGGGCAGGAAGACGGCGAGAATCGTGAACGTGGTCGCCATGACGGCGAGCCCGATCTCCGAAGTGCCGCGTTGCGCCGCGGTCACCGGATCTTCGCCCATCTCCATGTGCCGATAGATGTTCTCCCGCACCACGACCGCGTCGTCGATCAGGATGCCGATGACGAGCGACAGCGCCATCAGCGTCATCATGTTGATGGTGAAGCCGGCGACGAACATGAAGAAGAACGTCGCGATGACCGACGTCGGCAAGGCCAGCGCGGAAATCAGCGTCGAGCGCCAATCGCGCATGAAGACGAAGATGATCAGCACGGCCATCAGGCCGCCGAAGATGATGTGACCGCGGACGTCCGACACGTTCTCCTTGATGAAGTCCGCATCGTTGTGCACCGTGCGAATCTGGAGGGCGGGGAAGTTCGGCGCCAGCGCGGCCAGCCGGGCCTCGACCTTGTCGGCGATCTCCACCGTGTTCGCGCCCGATTGCTTGCGCACGGAGAACGAGACCGCGTCCGCGCCGTTGAGGCGGGTGGTGGACGTCTTGTCCTCGTATCCGTCGGTGACATAGCCGACGTCACGCAGGCGCACCGTGGATCCACCCGTCGATCGAAGAATGACGTTCTCGATCTCGTCGGCGGACGCGAACTCGCCCTTCGTGCGCAGGGACACCGCCCGGCCCTCGCGCTTGACCTGGCCGCCGGGCACGTCGAGGTTGTCGGCCGCCAGCTTCGCGGCGACCTCGCTGAGCGGCAGGCTCAGCGCCTCGAGGCGCCGGGGATCGAGGTTGATCTGGATCTCGCGCACCTCGCCGCCGTTGACCTCGACCGCCGCAACGCCATCGATCTGCTCGAGCAATGGCTTGAGGTCGTCCTCAATCTGCCGGCGGGTGACATCCGACGCCTGGCTCGAGCCGACGGCGTACACCATGATCGGCAGCGCCGCGACGTCGAAGCGCTCGATCGTCGGGTCCTCGATCTCGAGCGGCAGCTGATCCCGAATCGCCGCGACCTTCTCGCGGACCTCCGCGGTGGCGGCTTGCGGGTCGACCTCGAGTCGCAGCTCCAGGCCGACACGCGCGAAGCCTTCGGTGGAGGTCGAGATGACGCGCTTGACACCGTTGATGCCGGCCACGGCATCCTCGATCGGCTTGCTCACCAGCGTCTCCACCTCTTCGGGGCCCGCGCCCGGGTAGACCACGCTGACGTTGACGAACGGGAAATTGACCTCGGGGAAGAGATCGATGCCGAGGCGCGTCATCGAGACCGCGCCCAGCACCATGAAGCTCATGATGACCATCGTCGCGAAGACGGGTCGTTTGATGGAAGTATCAGAGATCCACATAGCGTCTACTACTCGTCGGCTTGAGGCTTGTGACTCGAGGCTCGAGGCAAGTTGCCCCGGGGCTGAAGCGGCGGGCCCCACGTCGCAAGTCGACTGCCGAAAATTCTTCGTTACTAGTTCCCGATCGCTTTCACACGCACTCCGTCGGCAATCTGGCGGCGGGCGTCGGAGATGACGCGGTCGCCGGAGGCCAGGCCGGAGACGATCTGCACGCGGCGGCCATCGGCCAGACCTTCGACGACGCCGACCGTGCGGACGGTGTCGCCGTCGATCTTGAGGACGACCCGTTTGCCATCCTTGGTGGTGACCGCTTCGCGCGGGATGATGATGGCGTCCGCGGCGGCGCTGACGACGATGCGCGCGGTGGCGTACATGCCGGCGAGGAGCGCGCGATTCGCGTTGTCGACGCGGACTTCGATCTTGAAATGGCGATTGCGCTCGTCGACCTCGGGTGCAATCGCCGCGAGCCGGCCCTTGAAGGTGTCACCGGGCTTGGCCTGCACCGACACTTGCGCTCCGGAGCCGACGCGCAGGCGTCCCGCCTCGAGCTCCGAGACGCCGGCCTCGAGCTTGAGCTGCCGCAGGTCGGCGATCACGACGACCGGGTCGTCGCCGGGAATCGCCCCCGGATCGTAATGACGCTCCACGACGAAGCCCGCGACGGGCGCCGTCAGCGTGGCGTCGCGCTGCACTTCGCGGGAGCGGCGCAGCGACGCCTCTGATTGGGCGAGGCTCGCGCGGGCGAGATCGCGCTGCGCGCGCGCCGATCGATGCGCGGTCTCCGCGGCGTCCAGTCGCTGGCGGGGCAGCGCACCCTTCTCGAATAGGTTGCGCGACCGATCGCGCTCCAACTCCGCGTTCGCCAGCGAGGCTTCCGATGTCTCCAGCCCCGCCTTCGCCACGTCCACGGCGGCTGCCGCCGCGTCCACTTGCGCGTCGATCTCTCGTCGATCGAGCGTCGCGAGCACTTGACCCGCCGCCACGGCATCGCCGATGTCGACGAGCACGCGCTCCAGCGACGAGCCGGGCAGCTTCGGCTTCACCGCCACGCGGCTGCGCGGCGCGAGCGTGCCGGAGATCTCGAGGGCCGACTCGAGGACGCCGACCGTAGCGGTCGCCACCTGCACGTCCACGGGCGGTGGACCACCGTCGGCCGTTTGCGGCTGTGCGGCGGCGGTGGTGTTGTCGCTGGCGCAGCCAGCGAGGGTGAGACCAAGGAGGAGAATGCCCAGCAGTGGCGAACGATTACGGTTCATGACGACGATCTCCAGATGACTGCTCCGAGTCCGCGTAGTAGGAAGGCCCCTGCTCGCAGGGAATAAAGGTGGGGCGCACGCCGGTGGCGAGTCCCGCCAGCGTCGCTTCGATGACGTCTCGCGCCAACGCGTCGACATCCTCGTCAGGGGGCATGCGGCCGCCGAGGCCGAGGACGGAGGGGCCCATGAGCGCGGCCCAGAACACATGCATCGCCACGCAGGCGTTGAGGTCCGCCGGCAGGGCGCCGCTGTCGATCACCTGCTGGATCAGGCCCTCGACGTGCATCATCAAGCCGTGCAGGACCTGGAAGTCTCCCCAACGATCCTTGATCGACGGCACCGAGCGATCGACGAACATCAGCTCGAAGTACTGCGGCTGTTCCTTGGAGAACTCGTAGAACGACCACCAGCACTGCCGCATGCGGTCGAGCGGAGCGGCGTCGGCCGGCGCGGCGTGGCCGCGGACTCTCTCGTCGAGCCGGCGAAAACCCTCTTCGGCAAGACCAAAGAAGATGTCGTCCTTGCCGGGGAAATAGCTGTAGATGGCGGCGGGGCTGTACTCGATCCGCTCGGCGATCTTGCGAATCGAGACGTGTCGATAGCCCTCCGTCACGAAGAGGTCGCGCGCGGCCTCGAGAATGGATTCCCGAACGGCCTGCCGCTCGCGATCCTGGCGTTCCTTGATACCCATTTGTATGCAAAAATGCCCGATTTGAACACTGTTCAGCGAGCTAATGCTGTTTGACGCATGGGCCGTCGGGAAAGTTCCTTGGTTACATCGGTGATACCTTGGCGTCTCGTAGCGCAGGCCTTCAGGCCTTGTATCTCCCAAAACGAGTAGCATCACGCCAGG
>DAINCF010000433.1:0-6266 GCA_036732565.1 Vicinamibacterales bacterium | reverse complement strand
CGCCGGCCGCGGCCGCGCAACCGGCCCGCCCGGGAGCGCAGGCGGAGCGCACCGACATCATCCGCACGCCGGCCTATCGCCCCGAGATCATGAAGGTCATCAACCTTCACGAGTTCGAGGATGCGGCGAAGAAGAACCTCAGCGTCGCGGCCTACGACTACGTCGCCGCGGGGGCCGGCGACGAGTTGACGCTGCACGCCAACCGCGAGGCGTTCGGGCACTACTGGATTCGACGCAAAGTGATGGTCGACACCAGTAAGGTCGACACGTCGCTGCAGCTGCTGGGACAGAAGCTGGAACACCCCATTCTGCTCGGGCCCGCCGGCGCGCGGAACATCATGACGGCCAACGGCGAGCGCTTCACCGCGCAGGCCGCGCGACACACCAAGGCCGTGCTGGTCGGCGCGCAGGGCAACACCATTGCCGAGGTCGGCAAGGACGGCGGCACGCCGATGTTCTGGGCCGCCTCGCTCGGGCATCCCGATCAGGCCTCGGCCGTCGAGTGGGCGAAGCGATCGGCAGACCAGGGCGCGACCGCGTTGTGCGTGACGGTTGACTATCCGTATACCGGGGCGCGCGATCGTCCCAGCCGCGACCAGTGGGATCCGGAGTGGGCGCGAACGGGCGTGTACGGGACGCCGGATCTCCGGGTCGGCTTCCAGGCCGGCATGCTCGATCCCTACAACCCCAACATGACGTGGGAGTGGATGAAATGGGTGCGGCCCGCGACCAAGCTGCCGATTGTGATGAAGGGCGTCCTCACCGCGGAAGACGCGCGGCTCGCAGTGGATAACGGTGTTCAGGCGATCGTGGTGTCGAATCACGGCGCACGCACCCTCGACGGCATGGGCGGCACGCTCGACGTGCTTCCTGAAATCGTCGATGCCGTCAACGGTCGCGTCCCTGTGCTGGTGGACGGCGGCATCCGTCGCGGCGGCGACATCGTCAAAGCGCTGGCGCTTGGGGCCAAGGCGATCATGATCGGCCGGCCATATCTCTGGGCGCTGGCCGCGTTCGGGCAGGACGGCGTGCAGCGCGTCGTCGAGCTGTTGCACGGCGAGCTGCGGATTGCGCTGGGGCTGTCTGGCGCCGGCTCGCTCGCGGCGCTGGATCGCAGCTTCGTGCGAGCGGCGTGGAAAGCGTACAAGCCGGGGACGGCGTCGGGATCGGCGCAACGATGACGCGGCCTGGTCAGGGCACAACGGAGAAGATGGACATGTCTGATACGCACGCACCGCATTCATCCGATCGCTGGCTGCGCCTCGACCCTGGCGAGGCCACGCTCCGTGTCATGCGGCGGTACGAACGACTCGGCAGCAAAGGCCGGCGGGAGTTCCTCGCCACGCTCGCGATGCTTGCCGGGGCGGCGCCGCTGGCGGCGCAGGAGCTCGTGCCGCGCACGCCGCGAACGACGTTCCCGCCGCAGCACGGCCCCAAGGTGATGGAGCCGGTCAACGTCCATGAGATTCAGGAGATCGCGCGCCACAACGTCAGCACGGCCGTCTACGACTACGCCTCGGGCGGGTCGGAAGACGATCGCACGCTGCTCGGCAATCTCGAGGCGTTCCGTCGGACGTGGTTGCGGCGCCGCGTGATGGTGGACGTGACGAAGATCGACACATCACTGACGGTGCTCGGCCAGAAGCTCGCCCATCCCATCATGATCGCGCCGGCCAGCAAGAACCGCGTGGTCCCGCAGGGCGACAGGCTGGGCGCGATCGGCGCGCACGGCGCCAAGACGATCTACGGCATCGTCGGCAACGCGCACGCGTTCATCGGCGATCTCACGAAGGCCGGACAGGCGCCCGCCTGGATGGCGAGCACGCTCGGCGACAATACCCAGGCCGACGCACGCGAGTGGGCGCGCCGCAACGAAGAGGCCGGCGCGACGTGGTTGAGCGTGACCGTCGATCACCAGTTCACGCCGAACCGCGACGGCAACATCCGCAACGGATTCCCGGGCTACGAGGCCGGCGCGCTGAGACCGTCCACGCCCACGGTGACGTGGCAGTACCTCGAGTGGCTGCGCAGCGGCTCGAAGCTGCCGATCGTGGTCAAGGGCATCTTGAACGGCGAGGACGCCGAGGCCGCGGTCAAGCACGGCGCGGACGCGATCATCGTGTCCAACCACGGCGGACGTGCCTACGATGGCGCGGTACCAACGCTCATAGCGCTGCCGGAGTGCGTGGACGCCGTCGGCGGCAAGATTCCTGTGTTCCTCGACGGCGGCGTGCGACGCGGCGTCGACGTGCTGAAGGCGCTCGCCCTCGGCGCGAAGGGCGTGTTCATCGGCCGGCCGCACTGCTGGGGGCTCATGGCGTTCGGCCCGATCGGCGTGCAGCGCGTCACCGAGCTCCTGCACGCGGAGCTCACGGTCGCGATGGGCCTGGTCGGCGCCTCGAACCTGCAGGGGATCACGCGCGGCATGGTGCGCCTGCCCTGGGAGCAGTGATTGCGTGGCTCGCTCGTTGTCTGAAGAACGCGCCGTGGCGCCGCTCGAGCTGTCCATCGGTGGCGTAGCGCGGCCCGTCCGCATCGACACCTTGATCGTCGCCGGCTGGACGGGTCGCGACCGGGCGGCGGTCGAACACCACATCGCCGAGCTCGCCGCGCTCGGCGTCCAGCGGCCGCGGAGCATCCCCTGCTTCTATCGGCTGGGCGCGAACCTGCTGACGACCGCCGGTGCGATCGAGGTCGCCGGCGTGGCGTCGAGCGGGGAAGTGGAGTTCGTGCTCGTCTCGCTCGACGATGGCGTTCACGTCGGCGTCGGATCCGACCACACCGACCGCAAGGTCGAAGCCTACGGCGTGACGGTCTCCAAGCAGATGTGTCCGAAGCCGATCGGCCGCGAGCTCTGGAGGCTCGACGACGTGCACGGCCATTGGGACGCGCTGATCCTTCGCTCGTGGGTCACGCGTGCGGGACAGGAGACGCTCTATCAAGAGGGTTCGGTCACCAAGATGCTCGCTCCCGAGGATCTCGTCGGCCGGTATCTCGGCGGGCCCGGCGTGCTGCCGATTGGGACGGCGATGTATGGTGGCACGCTGCCCGTGCACGGGGAGATCGGCGGCGGCGAACGCTTCGACATCGAGCTCGAGGACCCGAGGTCGGGCCGCGTGCTCCGGCACGGCTACGCCGTGCGCAGCCTCGACATCGCAGATTGAGAGGACGTATGAGCATTGTCAAGGAGCACAAGGAGTTCTACACCGTCGACCTGGAGTCTGGCTGGGAAGTCCCGCCCGGTTATCCGGCGGGCATCGAGCAGCAGATCCTTGCCGGGACGCTCGACGAGCAGCGCAAGAAGGGATTTCGGACGCGTCATCTGCGATTCAAGCCGGGCGTGTACACGACCGCGCCGTTCGTCCATGAGTACTGGGAGGAGGTCTATCTGATCTCAGGGGACCTGATCGTCGGGTCTGACGCGAGCGGCAACGGCGGTGAGAAGTTCGGTCCCAATACCTATGCCTGCCGGCCGCCGGGCACGTATCACGGGCCGTTCAAATCGGAGACCGGCTGCCTGCTGCTCGAGTTTCATTACTACGATGAGCCATAAGGGCGGTTCGCGAACCGCCCCTACTCGAATTACGACGATGAGCCGTAGGGGCGGTTCGTGAACCGCCCCCTACCCAACGCGTTCAAAACATCTCAACTACGATCCCAAAATAGCGTTGCGAGGAGAACCAGATGGCGAAGGACGGCAAGCAGCACATCGAGAGCCTACGCGACGGGCGCCGCATCTTCATCGATGGCGAGAGCGTCGACAATCACGTCGACCATCCGGCGTTCCACAACATCATCCGTTCCGCGGCCAGCCTGTTCGAGTATCAGGCGCAGCCGCAGAACCTGGAACGCATGACGTTCCCGTCACCCACGACCGGCGAGCGCGTCAACCGCATGTGGCAACTGCCCACGTCCCATGCCGAGCTCGTCGAGCGCCGGCAGGCCCTCGAAGCCTGGGCCGAGCTGACGTGTGGCATGCTCGGGCGCTCTCCCGATCACGTGGCGTCGTGCATCTCAGGCATGTACATGGGGCTGGATCTGTTCGAGCGACACAATCCCGCCCGGGCGGCAGCGGTTCGCGACTACTACGAGTACGCACGCGATCACGATCTCTATCTGACCTACGTGATCATCAGCCCGCAGGCCGACCGCGGCAAAGGCGCGAGCGAACAGTCCGACGAGTTTCTCGTCGCCGGGGTGTGCGACGAGGATCGCGAAGGCATCACCATCCGCGGCGCGAAGATGCTCGGCACCGGCTGTCCGATGGCCAACGAGGTCTTCGTCGGGGCGATCCAGCCGCTGAAGCCGGGCGAAGAGAAGCACAGCGTCACGGCCATGGTACCGCTCAACGCCAAGGGGCTGAAGATCCTGTCGCGCAAGTCGTTCGAGGCGCACGCGGTCTCGAGGTTCGACAACCCGCTGTCGTCGGCCTTCGATGAGAACGACGCCGTCCTGTACTTCGACGACGTCAAGGTTCCCTGGGAGCGGGTGTTCGTCCACAACGACGTGCAGTTGGCGCAGGCGCAGTGGCACGCGATCCCGACGCACGTTTACCAGAACTATCAGTGTCAGATCCGCCTGATGGTCAAGCTCCGCTTCCTCCTTGGCGTTGCCCGGAAGATTGCCGATGTCAACGGCATCATCAACTTCCCGCCGGTCCGCGAAACGCTCGGCCAGCTGGCCGCCGAGACCGCGATGGTCGAAGGCATGCTGGTCGGGATGGAGGCCAGCGGCTGGCACTACGGCAAGTACTTCCTGCCGAACAAGAAGCTGCTGTATTCGGCTATGGTTTTGACGCAGCAGCTGTATCCGAAATTCGTGACCACGCTGCGCGAGCTCTCGGGCGGCGGCATGATCATGCTGCCCTCGTCGATCGAGGACTTCACGAACCCGGAGATGGCGGGCTACATCGCGAAAACGCAGCGCTCGCCCGCGACCGACTCGGTGGGACGGGTGAAGCTGTTCAAGCTGGCCTGGGACGCCGTCGGCTCGGAGTTCGGCTCGCGCCATCAGCAGTACGAAATGTTCTACGCCGGCGCTACCATGGTGACGCGTGGTCACGCGTTCCGGACCTACGACTGGGACCGGGCCGTCGGCATGGTCGATGGGCTGATGGCAACCTACGATCTGCCGCGGATTGACTCGCTGAAAGAGGTGTGAGGATGCAGGATGCGGAACCAGATATTCGCGCGCTTCGTGCCGCCCTCGGCCAATACACGACGGGCGTGGCAGTCATCACGGCGCGCGGCCCTGGTGGAGCGCCTATCGGCGTCACGGTGAATTCGTTCACGTCGGTGTCGCTCAATCCGCCGCTCGTGCTGTTCTGTCTCTCGAACCGGTCCAGTCTGCTCGCGGCATTCGAGCAAGCGCCGTATTTCGCCATCAACGTGCTGGCGATTGGACAACAGGCGTTGTCCAACCGCTTCGCCAAGCCATCGGTCAACACCTGGGACGGCGTCAAGTTCAGCACGGGCAAGCACGGGTGCGCGTTGTTGTCGGGGTCGGTGGGCACCCTCGAGTGCGCCAGACGTGCCGCCTATCCGGGCGGCGATCACCTCATTCTGGTCGGCGAAGTCGTCGGCTTCGATGTCGTCAGCACCGCCGAACCGCTGGTGTTCTACCGGGGCACCTACGGCACGTTCACCCGCGATCAGTCGGGCGTGATCGCGCCGCCCGACGGCTCGCTGTCGGATTTCGTCTACTACTGGGGTTGATCGCCCGGTGATGCCCGGGCGTCATTCGGTGATTGTTCGTCGAGCCTGGCCGGGAGAGGTGTTTTCCATGAAGCGCAGAGACTTCATCGCGTCTCTCGCTGTTGCGCCCGCCGTTCCGACTGCCGGATCCGGCCAACAGCCGACAGCAAGTCCCCCGCCACCACCCGTCAAGCCATTAGCGATCACCTTGCTCGGCACGGGCACGCCGGCGCCGTCGCTCGCCCGGCAGAGCTCAGGCTACCTGATCGAGGTCGGCACGGATCTCATCGTGTGGGACCACGGGCCGGGCGCGCATCAACGGCTGATCGAGAGCGGACATCGCACGATCGATACGACCCACGCGTTCTTCACCCACCTCCACTACGACCACTGCATGGACTACGGACGGCTGGTGCTGCAGCGGTGGGATCAGGGGGCGGATCGGATCCCCGACCTCCAGGTCTACGGACCGCCACCGCTGGCGCGTATGACCGAGCAGCTCTTCGGTGCCGACGGCATCTACGGCCCCGACATCCGCGCGCGCGTCGAGCATCGCAGCAGCCTCGACGTCTT
>DAINCF010000432.1:0-6266 GCA_036732565.1 Vicinamibacterales bacterium | reverse complement strand
AGGAGAGAGAGCAGACACTACCACATAGGCTTGGGGCTTGGGGCTTAAGGCCTGGGGCCTGAGGCCTGAGGCCTGAGGCCTGGGGTGATCTGGGGCGTGAGGCCCGAGGCTCAAGGGCCTCGAGTCCCAGGACCCAAGTCTCGAGCCTGTGCCTGAGGCACAATGATGCGTCGATGCGTGCGTACGCGGCGTTGGTGTGGATGGCATTCCTCTGGGCGCTCGCGAATTGCGTCTACGTCTACATCTTCCGTGAGGGCGTTGGAACTTACCGCGTCGAGTCGGCCGTCATCGCGTTGATAGTGGCGTTGCTGCCTCGCGCGATCCGGACTGCGGCCGATCCGCCACCGCGCGTCGAGCTGTCACGTCACGCGTCCATGTTCCTCGCGGTCGTCGCCGTGGCGACGTGGGCGGCGATCTACGCGCCCCTCGTAACCCTTCCGTTTCTGAGCGACGACTACGTCTTCCTCGATCGCTATCGCCAATTCGGGGACGTCGCGAAAGTCGGCCAGTTCTTTCGACCCTTTTTCGCGGCGGTGTTCTGGTTCGTCTCGACCACCTTTTCCGGTTCGCCCGTGCCGTTCCATCTGACGAGTCTGGCGTTGCATCTCGCATCGGCGTGTCTGATCTACACGCTGGCCGCGCGCGTGTTCCTCTCCTCGGGTCCCGCGATCGCGTGCTTCGTGGTGTTCCTCTTGAATCCGCTGCAGCTCGAAGCGGTGCTCTGGATCTCAGGCCTCCAGGAGTTGCTCTGGGCGTTCGGCGTCCTGGCCGCGTTGGTGGTCTATACCGGCGCCCAGCATCTGTCGCCGATCAGAATCGTCGCGACGATGGCGCTGTTGGCGATGGCGCTGCTCAGTAAGGAAACCGCGATCAGCTATGTACTGCTGGTTCCACTGACCGACCTGCTGCTCTTCCGCGGCGAGCGTGGCGCGCTGCTGCGCCTGGCGTACGGCTGGTTCGCGGCCGAACTGGTGGGCTACCTCATCGCGAGGTCGCTGTTCGTCGAAATGGAGCCGTCGTTTTTCGTCGAACCGACGCGCTACCTCTTCAAGCAGTTCGTGACGCTTCCGTACCGGTTCTTCGTCCAGCCCTGGAACGTCGTCATGATCGAGACCCCGCGGGTGGTCTTGTGCGCGTCGGCGATGCTTGCGATTGCGATGCTGTTCTGGACGGTCGCCATCCGTCGCGCGTCGCGAGGGGTGTGGATCGGCGTGTGTCTGATCCTCGCCTCGACGGCGCCGCTCTACAGTTACTTCTTCGTGCGAGACGATCTCGCCTCGGCCCGGTATCTGTATCTCGCAACCGCAGGATGGGCCATCATCGTCGCCACGTTCGCGGCCGCGGTCGTGTCCCGGCCGCATCCATTCGCAGCCGCGGTGGCGGCACTCGCGGTGGTCCTGGCCGTCTCGCTCCATTTGAACGTGCGCCCATGGCGGGTGGCCGGGGAAGTCATCGCCGTCATGCAGTCCGACCTCGCGGCCGGCCATCCGCCTGGCGCGCGCCTGGCCGAGTGGTCGGCACGGAACGGCGTCGAGCTGTCACTTCTCGACGCAGTCCCGCGCGAATACGGCGGCGTGGGCATCTTCATCAACGGCTACGACGAGTTCATCAAGATCCACTTTCGCCACTAGGCTTGAGACTCGAGTCCTGGGGCTTGAGCGGCCACGGGCCCGCAGTGCCACACGTCTCAGGTCTCGAGCCTCAGGCCTTCCACAGGCCTGTAACCGATTCGACTTTGCCATCGGTCGTCAATTGGAAGACGTTCGTGCCCGTGCTGATCTCCTTCCCGTCCCCGTTGACCATGACCCAGTCAGCGAGCGCGATCCCTTGACAGTGGCGCACGTCGCCACGGCGCACGAGCGAGACGTTCGGCATGAACGTGTGATAGGCGCCGATCTGTGCGGAGAGCTCGTCGAGACCATCGATCGTGCTGTTGCGGTCGCGGAACGTCAGGCTCGCCGACGCGATGTCCGCGAGCGCTCGTGCGCGGGCGGCCGCGTCTGGTTCGGCCCATGCGCTGAACCACGTGTCGACGACCGCGCCGGCGTCCCGGTTGATGTAATTCGACACTGCATTGGCGAACAGCGACAGCTGATGCCGCCATCCCTGGATGTGGTGGTCGCGCACGCCCGCGTCCCCGAAGTCGTGCACGAGGCGGAGCCGCGTGTGGGCGCCTTCCGGCTCGAGCGTGATGGTGGCGATCGACGCGCCGGGCGGAATCGGGTTGCCGTTCACGTATCCGTAGGTGAACACGATGCGCGTCGGGGGCTCGACTTCCAGGATCTCGCCGGCGGCCTCGACTCCGCCGGGGTGGCGAATGTAGATGCGATCGCCGGGACGCGTGCCGATGGTCGAGCCCACGCCCCACCAGAGTGCCCAGCGATCGGAGTTGCTGAGGAACGAGAACACGGTCTCTCGATCCGCGCGGATGACGACAGTACGCTCGAGCCGATGGGGAAGATTGGTCATCGTGGATGCTCCTGCTTTCGCTTGCGTGTGCGCTTTGCGCGCGGCCCTCGGCGCGACGCTTCGAGCTCCGCCTGCAGCTTCAATCGCCACAGCGCGTCGTCCCACATGCGCTCGAGCATGCTGGCGACTTCGCCAAGCGTCTCGCGCTTGGCGCGGTAGAGACGATGCCGTCGATCGCGGCGCACATCGACGATGCCGGCGGCGATGAGCGCGCGCAACTGCAGCGAGACGGCGCCGAACGTGACATCTGGCATGGCGCGATGGATGTCGCCGGCAGCCAGCTCGCGATCCCACACCAGGCGCAGGATCTCGCGACGACGAGGCGAGGCAATCGCGGACAAGACGGCTGCATCCATTTCTTGTAGTTTAGATAAAACTAAAATGATATGTCAAGCCTCGAGCCCGCGCCCCACGCCCCACGTCTCAAGCCCCAAGCGTTGAGGCCCCAAGCCCCAGGTCACAGGTCCCGGGCCTCTTCTGATGTGCTAGAGTGGCGCGCGCTGAGCTTGTTCTGTTCCATCCGCGGCACTTCATCGACAGATCTGGCGCGTCGTTAGCGATGGTCGGCCGGTCACTCGTCAGGAGGGCTCCATGGATATGGTCAGTCTGCTCATCAGCCTCGTCAGCGGCGCCGTCGGCGGCAACATCGCAGGCGCCGTCCTCAAGAACATGAGCCTGGGCACAACCGGCAACTCGGTTGCCGGGATCCTCGGCGGTGTTCTGTTCAGTGTTCTGGGTCCGGCCCTGGGCTTGGGCGCCGCGCCTGCCGCTGCGGGCCCGGACCTCGGCGCGATCATCGGGCAGATTGCCGGCGGTGGCGTTGGTGGAGGCGTGGTGATGGCCATCATCGGCGTCATCCGCAACACCATGGCTTCCAAGGCCTGACTGGATCGTCTAGTGGAGCGTATCGACAGAATTGCTACTATCTGCCGAAAGCTCGGGAAGCACCTTTCGGGCCGTTCCTACGGAACGGCCCAGTTGTGGTTTCAAGGTACATCCCATTGGTCCCGCTCCGCGGGACGTCACTTGCAGCGTGTGTAAGGGAAATCCACCCCGCGTAGCTGCCCGTTCATCGTCCCCTCGATGCGCGCTGCGACGGTGCCATCCGCGTTTTGGCGATAGATGACGCGCTGCGGGAAATCGTGTTTCGGATTCTCGAAGACTACCTCGCGCTCGGTGAGCGTCTTCACGGGAAAGCTGGCTTCGGCCTGACCCGACGGCTTCGCGATGTAGGCGAGCGAGCCGTCGGCCTCGGCGATCCGCAGGAACTCGAACTCCGTCGTCCGACCGCCGCGCACGGTGCGGCTCATGCCGAGCATCGATCCACCCGCGGGCTTCATCCAGTGCTCTTCGTTGACGCCGTCCGGCAACGCCCGCGTCCAGCAGCCGGCGATCCAGCTCAGTTGCGACACTGTGTGAGCAGGCGGCTGCGATGCATTCACGGATGCGAGCGCCAGGGTGACGATGCCAAACGCGGCGATGCGAGCCATCATGGGTGAGCCTCCGCGACGAGGCTACTGGACTGTGTGGGTCGTGATCTTGGAAAAATGCGTCATCAATTGAGTGCCTGAGTGCCTGAGTGCCTGAGTGCCTGAGTGCCTGGGTGCCTGGGTGCCTGGGTGCTGGGTGCTGGTGCTGGGTGCTAGGGTGCCTTGGGTGCTTCGCGTCGGATGGCGCTGAAGACCGCCGTCAGGCTCTCGTCGTTGATCTGCCAGGCGCTGGGTGCGATGCCGAGGAAGGTCTTGAAGTCGCGGATGAAGTGCGCCTGATCGTAGTAGCCGTGTGACGTGGCGACGTCTGCCCACGTCGTGGCGCCCACGCCGCTGCGCAGCGTGCGCAGCACCTCCTGAAAGCGGATGATTCGAAGGTAGTGCTTCGGCGTGACGCCGATCTGTTCGGCGAAGACGCGCTCCAGTTGACGAGTGCTCAGGCCGGCGTGACGGGCGAGCTCGGGTACGCGCACGAGGCCGCGACGTCGATGCGCGTGGGTCGTGGCGGTCCGTGCTGCCGAGATGTGCGCGGCTCGCGGAGTGATGCCACTCAGTGCGCAGTCGAGCGCGCGCACCATCTCTTCTCCGCTTTCGCGTCCCGACACATCCTCGGTCAACCGGCGCGCGAGGCCACGATGGACATCACCGAGATTGACGATGTGGTTGGTCAAGCCGTCTTGTCGCGCACCGAAGAGGAGGTGGGCGCCATCCGGACGCAGTCGCGCGCCGACGGCGCGGGCGAAGCCTGACGGCGCGAGCCACACGGCGCGGGTCATCTGCCCCGCGAGCAGCACGCGATCTTGCACGTGCCGCGTCTCATCCGCGCGGACCTCCACGAATCGATCGCCGCCGTGCACGATGATTTCGGCGTGGCCGTCGGGAGCGATCGGCTCGGCGCCGATGTCGCCGGCGGACCCTTCGAGCCACCAGAAGCGCTCAACGATCGCGCGAAGCGCCGCCGACGGTTGGAACTCGCGATAGATCATTCGAGTCTTGAGTCTTGAGTCTTGAGTCTTGAGGCCCCAGGTCGCCTCGTTGTCTTCGGTAGGGGCGGTTCGCGAACCGCCCTACCCGCTATTTCGCGGTAATTGTAAAGGCCTGGAGCACGGCGACCGGCTTGCCGTCGACCATCACCGGCTCGAACTCCCACTGGCGAATCGCTGCCTCGGCTGCCGGAACCAATCCGAAATCGCCACGGAGGACGTCGAACTTCTCGACTCGCCCCACTCGATTGATGGTGAGCTCGACGACCATCGACCCACGCGTGCCAGCAGGAAAATCCGGCTCTACGTGCTTGATCTTCCGCGGCTTCGGCACCTTGCCGCCGACTCGCATCGGCAGCTCCTCGGCTGGTAGCGGCTGCGCCGGTGGATCTTCGAGCTCGGTCTCTGTGGTCCGTTCGACCGCCGCCTCGCTCAACTCGCGAAGACGTTGGACATCAGTCGGGCCAGGGAAGAATCGCGCTTCGACCTCTTCCATCGTCTTCATCGCCGCGTCGACGCGCTTCAGTGTCGTCTCGTCCGGCGCGATGGGGCCAACATTCGCATCCTGCAAGACCTTGAATGCCTTGAAATACTCCGGGTCGTTGAGGAGCTTCACGTAGCGCCGGCCGAACCGATCGAGAAAATCGGCCTTCAGCGACTGTGCCAGCGTCGGCCACTGTTCACGCGGTAGTTTGAAGCCCTTGGCCTCCTCGAACTCCGGGTAGAACGCATCGGGCGACGGCACGACCTCCCAGGTCTCGATGCGTTGAATCACCGTGGCGAACTGTTTCGGCTGACTCTGGATCGCCGGATTGATCCCTTGCCCGGTCGTGTGGATCAAGAATCCGAGATACGTCGCCGCGTTGTTGCCATCGGCGCGCGAGCTGATGTCGTAACGATCGAAATCAAACTTCGCGCGGATCTGGCCGGCGTAGAAGAGGAACGCGGCATCCTCCACCCGCGTCATTCGGAAAGCCGTATTGGCCGCGACGATCAGGTACATCGGGCTGACCATCGAATTGTCGGCCACGAACGCATCGATCAGCGCGGCCAGATTCTCGGGCGTATCGGCGAAAAAGTCGCCGGATGGATCGTTCGACGAGCTTTTCAAGCTCGCCAGCTTCTCGGCGGTCAGGCGGGGCCGCGGTTGGGCGCCGAGCGTGACGGTCGTGAGAACTGCGAGGACGACGCAGGCGATGAGGCGAATGCGCATGACGTGTCGGACTGTAGCACCCGAGACGGCGCGCGCCTCCACCTGATCAGGTGGATCTTCGTGGGGGCCGGCTTCAGCCGGCCCTCAGGTCCGCCTAAAGGCGGACCCCAC
>DAINCF010000431.1:0-6273 GCA_036732565.1 Vicinamibacterales bacterium | reverse complement strand
AGACCTGTGACCTGAGGCTCGTGTAGGGGCGGTTCGCGAACCGCCCCTACGAAGGTGCGAACCCAAGTCTCGAGCCACAGGCCCCAGGTCTAGGCTGGCGCCTGCGCCTTCTTCGCGTACTCTTCCGCGCGCCGCATCATCTCGTCGGGTGCGACGTCTTCCTTGTGGGTCGCGATGGTCCACATCAATCCGAACGGATCGGTGAGAGTGCCAGAACGGTCGCCGTAGAACTGATCTTCGACCGGCTTGAGCTGCGTCGAGCCGCTGGCGATCGCGCGCTTGAAGACGGCGTCGGAATCTTCGACGTACACCATCAAGCTCACGGGCGAGCCGCCAAATTCTTTGGCGCTCTTGGCGCCCCAGTGCGGATTCGGGTCGGCCAGCATCACCATCGAGTTTCCGATCTGAATCTCAGCGTGCCCGACCTTGCCGTCGGGGCCGTTCATGCGGAAGGCTTCCTTCGCGCCGAACGCTTTGGTGTAGTAGTCGATCGCTTTCGCTGCATCGTCGACGACCAGATACGGCGTAACGCTGTGGTAGCCATCGGGAATGGGTTTGACCGCCATGAGGTGTCTTCCTTTCGTGCCTGTGCCTCCAGCGCGACGTGATATCGCGCGGTGAGAAGGCGGATCGTAGCACGCGCGTCGTTGCGACGGCGTGACAGTTTGACTGCGTGTCTTGTTCCGCCGAAGCCCGACGGGCAAGGCGGTTTGGCCCTTCAGTTGTCCCATTCAACGTTTCACCGCCGAGTCTTTAGCTCTAAGATTCGCCCGTGCGTCGCGCCCTCACATCAGTGGTTCTGACCCTCGCGCTCGTGACCCTGCCGAGCGCACAATCCTCCGCGCCGTTTGTCGTCGAAGAAGCGACCATCGCGGGCATACACGCGGCGATGACGGCGGGACAGCTGACCTGCCACAGCCTCGTCGGCCAGTATCTCCGGCGTATCGAGGCCTACGACAAGAACGGCCCGGCTATCAACGCGATCGTCGTGGTCAACGGCGAGGCCGAGAAGCTGGCGGCCGAGCTCGATCGACGGTTTGCGCAAGGCGGATTCGTGGGACCGCTCCATTGCGTCCCGATGATCGTCAAGGACAACTTCGAAACCATCGGCCTGCAGAGTGCGAACGGCTCGCTGGCGCTGTCCGGATTCATCTCGAACCGCGACGCGTTTCAGGTGCGCCGCATCAAGGACGCGGGTGCCGTCGTGCTCGCCAAGTCGAACATGGCGGAGTGGGCGTTCACGCCATACGAAACGGTCGGCTCCATCCTGCCGGGCTATACCAAGAACCCGTACGCCCTGGATCGCGTGACGGCGGGGTCGAGCGGCGGCACCGCCGCTGCCGTTGCCGCCAGCTTCGGCGCGGCCGGACTGGGCAGCGACACGGGCAACTCCATTCGCGGTCCCTCGTCGCATCAAGCGCTTGCCGGGATTCGATCGACGATGGGGCTGACGAGCCGCAGTGGGGTGATGCCGCTGAACCTGCTCGCGGACATCGCCGGACCGATGGCCCGCACGATGCCCGATGCGGTCACGATCTTCCAGGTCGTCGTCGGCGAGGATTCGGACGATCCAGCCACGGCGGCGTCGCGTGGGCGTCCTCGCGAAGACTACTCACGTGCGCTTGTGCGCGATGGGTTGAAGGGGGCGCGCATCGGCATTCTGCGCGAGGCGTACGAGCGGGACACAACTGACGCCGAAATCGTCGGCGTCTTCATGGCAGCCGTTGACGACATGCGCCGCGCCGGCGCGGTGATCGTCGATCCGGCCGCCGTGGAGGGCCTGGATCAGATTCGTCGACCATCGGGTGTCGGTCCGTGCATGGGCTTCAAGTACGACATCAACCGCTACCTTGCGTCACACGGTGAACGCGTGCCGATGAAGAGCCTGGCGGAGATCATCAAGTCGGGCCGGTTTCATCCCAGCGTGCAGCGACGACTCGAGCAGGCGGAGCAGGGTCCCGAGAACGGGCCAGAGTCCGCGGAGTGCAAGGCGGACGCGGAATATCGTGACAAGGTGCGCGCGGCGGTCAACGCGACGATGGATCGGTTGAAGCTGGATGCGTATGTGTACCCAACGTGGAGCAACCCGCCGAGGCTGATCGGCGATCTGAACACGCCGCACGGCGACAACAGCCAGTTCTTCTCGCCGACGACCGGCTATCCATCGGTGCAGGTGCCGATGGGCTACACGCGTGGAGGTCTGCTGCCGGCGGGCATGACCTTCTTCGGCCGCGCGTGGTCCGAGGCGACGCTGATCAAGCTCGCGTATGCCTACGAGCAAGCGACGCGCCATCGCCGGCCGCCGCCGACTACGCCGCCCATACGATAGGCGCCACCAAGATCACGAAGAACAATGGCCACCAAGACACCAAGAATTCCTATCACTCAGAAGAGTGTGAGCTTGGTGTCTTGGTGGCGAATTACTTCGTGCCCTTGGCGTCTTCGTGGCTGCGCGTGACGGGATCTGCAAGCATCGCGAAGTCTGTCTGGTCGGTGAAGTCGAGCGACTCTGAATTCACACAGAATCGCAGCCCGGTCGGACGTGGGCCGTCTTCGAAGACGTGCCCCAGATGCGCGTCGCAGCGCGCGCAGAGAATCTCCGTGCGGGTCATGCCGGAGCTGCGGTCCTCGTGGTTGATGACGTTCTCCTCAGCGACCGGCGCGAAGAAGCTTGGCCATCCGGTGCCGGAGTTGAACTTCGAATTGGACGCGAACAGCGGCAGCCGGCAGCAGATGCACGTGTAGGCACCACTGCGTTTGTTGTCCAGCAACGTCCCGCAGAAGGGTCGCTCGGTGCCTTTGCCGCGCGCGATCTCGTACTGCTCGCGGGTCAGCTGCGCGCGCCACTCTTCGTCCGACTTGACCACGCGAGGCATCTCGATTGGGCCGACGAGCTGGCCGTTGGCATCGAACACGCGAACGCGAACCGTGGCACTCATGCCTTCAGTCTACCGCTTTACCAGAGGCCGACTTTTCCTCGGACCGACTCGATCAACTTCGCGGGATCGAAGCCGACGCCTTGCTTGAACACCGTGTCCACCTTGCGTACGTCCGCGATGGTGGTCGACGGGTCGCCGTTGATGACGATGAGATCGGCCTGCTTGTCGCGAGCGATGGTGCCGATGCGTGCGTCCTGGCCGAGATAGCGCGCGCCGTTGCGCGTGCCGATCGCAATCGCCTCCAGCGGCGTGAAGCCGGCTTCCACGAGCAGCTCGAGCTGGCGCTGGTTCGCGAAGCCCGGGACGACGCCCCCGGCGGCTGTCGGATCGGTGCCGGCGATGAGCGTGCCGCCGGCGCGGGCGAACGCGCGCTCCAGCGCCATGGCTTTGGCGAAGAGCGTGTGGTAGATCGACTCCTGATTCTTCGCCACCCGCGCGTAGGCCTGCTCGAACTGCTCGCGCAAGTGCGGCGCCAGGACATCCTGGCCCGGCGGCATCGGCCGTCCGGGTGTCAGCGTCTCGAAGACGGTCAGCGTCGACGTCAACGCGACGTTCTTCTCGATGAGCTTCTTGACCAGGGCCTGGAACCGTGGGTCCTTCTCGTCCAGCGCGTTGATGGACTGCTGCCCGCGACCCTGGCCCGGACACGCATCCGGCTGCTTGTCCGCGACGAAATCGGTTGCGGCGAGAAACCCGTGCTCGAGGTTGTCGATGCCGAGGTCGGCGGCCTCGCCGTAGGTCACGGAGCAGAGATGTCCGGTGACCTTCAGCTTGCGGGTGTGTGCCTCCTTGATCGCCTCGCCGAGATCGGCTCGTGAGATCTGCATGTAGGCCTTGAACGACGTCGCGCCCTCGTCGGCCCAGTACGCCACCTGGCGTCGCGCATCGGCGGCATCCTTCAGGCTGTGCATCTGAATGAACGTGTTCGGCCCATTCAGGTACGGCGCCGTGGCGTCGATCCAAGGCCCGGCCTTCTCGCCCGCGTCGATGCGCCGTTTCAGATTGATGTCCATGAAGCCGTTCATGTTGCCGCCGGTCCGCATGGTCGTGACGCCGCCGGCGAGATACAGACGCGTGAAGCTCTCGCCGAACTGCCCGTAGACGCCGGATCCGCCCCCGGCGGGGTAGTACAGGTGCTCGTGCACCATCACCAAACCCGGCATCACGCTCTTACCGGCGAGATCGATAATCGTCGCGCCCGCGGGCGCGGTCACGCGGCTGGCGTCGCCGACGTCCGCGATGACGCCATCCTTGATCACGATGGTCTGCCCCGCGCGCGCCGCGGCGCCCGTCCCATCGATGACGCGCGCGTTGATCAGCGCCACCACCGGTGCGTCCACGGTCACATACGACTTGATGGGCTCACCAATCGGGCCGCGCTGTGCGATCAACGACGTGTAGGCCACCAGGGCCGCGCAGCAGCCCAGCGACACAGATCTCAGAACTGTCAGCATGACGAGGAGATGATTGCGTACCAACCGCAGCAGATTCCATGCAGAACCGCCGCGTCGCGAGGAATGGGTAGCGCGACCGGGGCGCGCGGCTGGTCGGCGTGGGCCAAGGCACAACCTCGGGCGCGGTCTCAGGCACCGGACGGGGCCGGCGGGGCGTCGACGACGAAGCGTTCAGGGCCCACCGCAATTTCCCTTGACCGCCGGGCGGCCGCGATTGACAATCGATGTTCCCCCCTCATAGACGACGAGCTGTCGTAAGCCCAGGACGGCTACAGTCGCACCGACACGATGAAGAAACTGCCCCGGAAGTTTGTCACCAGGCTGATCTTTCGTCATTCGCAGCTGACATATGCTCAAAATGGTGAGGATCTGATCCTCGGTCATCTGTTCTACCGGCTCAACATCCCCAATCCCAGCTATCTGGATATCGGGGCCAACGATCCCAGGTACATCAGCAACACGTATTACTTCTATCTCCAAGGAAGCAAAGGTGTGTGCGTGGAGCCGAATCCTTATCTATCCAGGAAGTTCAAGCAGATGCGGCCGCGCGACACGGTGTTGGAGGTAGGCATCGGTGTCGACGAGAAACCCGATGCCGATTTCTATGTCTTCCCGCCGGAAGCGAGCGGCCTCAGCACCTTTTCCAAAGAGGGGGCAGAATACTGGGCGAGAGTGGGGATGAAACAGATCGGTCCCATCAAACATGAGAAGGTCATCAAAGTCCCGTTGCTGACTATCAATACGGTCATGGAAAGGCACTTCGACCGGCCGCCCGATTTCATCTCATTGGATGGAGAAGGATTGGACCTCCAGATCCTTCAGTCACTCGATTACGCCCGCCATGCGCCCCGAGTCATCTGTGTGGAAACGCTGCTCTATGACGAGGAGCAAAAGGAAAGCAAGAACGAGAAAGTCGTCGAGTTCCTTCGAACGCAAGGCTACGACATCCATGCGGACACGCACGTCAACACGATCCTTGTCCGACCGTGACGCTGCGAGCACCTATGGGACGACCCGAAACGCGGCGAGCTGTTGGGCCTGCTCGGTACCGTCCGTGGCTTTGAGGCGCAGCACGTAGCTGCCGATGGCGAGGTTGGCCATCGGCACCTCGACGCGTGTCTTGTCGTCGCTCACCGACGAGACGCCGACCGACGAGGAGCTCGCAGTGAGGGTCGCAAGAACCTTCCCGCTGCTGTTGAGCAACTCGGCGGCGACGCTTGGGGTCCCATCGCCCGCGCGATAGCAGTCCACTTCGACGAAGACGCGATCGGTCCGGCGGAAGTCGCGCGATGCAATCGGCCACGGCGCGGCTGCGCCATGAAGGGCCTTCAGCTCGAACGGCGATCGCGCGCGGAGGAAGCGCGGCGTGCTGAGCGCGATGGTGTCCTCGGCCAGATCGCGCACGCTGATCGCACGCGTCCATCGATCGACGGTTTCGCCCGAAGCGTCGCGAGCCTGCAGTTGCAGCGTCACGTCACCGGGATCGAGATCGAACGTCGCCGTGGTCGCCGTATCCGTCGTCAACAGTCCGGTGGCGATCGTGCGGCCCTCGGCGAGCGAGATGCCGGCAGCCGTGCGGGGCTCCACGTCGAGCCGGACAGCACGGTCGCGATCGGATTCCTGAAGTCCTGTCGCCGACATGCGGCCGGACGGATCCCATGAGACCGTCACGCGCGTCTTGCCGGCCTCGCCGCGGGACATCCCCACCCACACCGCGACCGCCTGCCCGTCGACCGGCGTGGAGAACGCTTTCAGCGACTCGCGGAGGCCGGGCTCTTCCGGCGCCGGATCGACATCCACCGTGAGCTCCGCCGCCTTCGGCGCCCAGTACCCTCGTCGCGATTCCACCCGTGCGCCGCGCCGTTTGACGCGCACTTCGA
>DAINCF010000430.1:0-6313 GCA_036732565.1 Vicinamibacterales bacterium | reverse complement strand
CCGCGAAGACGCTTCGGCGCGGCAGGCACCTCGCCGAGCTTGGCGTCGAGGCGCTCGGCCAGGGACGCGAACGCGGGCGTCGGTCCGTTCCACTCCAGCGTCGCGACCGACTCGAAGAGCGGGATGTCCGTTCTGAGCGTCGCCAGATCGCGGAACAGGAACGCTCGGTCGCGTTGCTCCACGAGCGTGCGCGCCAACGTCGCGGCGCTGCCGACGTTCACGGCCCACGTTCGTCCGTCGGCCGGAATGGACTCGAGATGACCGAACCGCGCCAGCACCGCAGCCGTCGATTTGGCGCCCCAGCCTGGCAAGCCGGGATAGCCGTCCGCGGCGTCACCGACCAGCGCCAGGTAATCAGGAATCGAGGCCGGTGGCACGCCGAACTTCGCGATGACTCCGGCCTCGTCCCGGATCTCACGTGTTCGGCGATTCATCTGGACCACGCGCGTGCCGCGCACGGATTGCCCGAGATCCTTGTCGGGCGTGCAGATGATCACGCGGTCGACACGCGGATCGAGTGCCGCCTTGGCCGCGGCCGCCGCGAGCGCATCGTCCGCCTCGAACTCCACCATCGGCCAGACGGCCACACCCATCGCGGCCAGGGCCTCTTCGAGCAGCGGAAACTGGGCCAGCAGCTCCGGCGCGATGCCTGCGCTGGTCTTGTACGCCGGCCACAGATCGTTGCGGAACGACTCGATGACGTGATCGGTCGCGACCCCGACGTGCGTGGCGCCGCCGTTGATCATGCCGAGGACCGACGTCAGGACGCCGCGCACCGCGGCGACCTCGTGGCCATCGCGATCGCGCGCCGACGGCAGGGCAAAGAAGTGCCGGAACAGCTCGTAGGTTCCGTCGATGAGATGAACGTCCAGGGTCGGCTCCAGCAGGTGGCGACGCAGGTTATTTCAATGTGGACGCCACGTCGAGCACGGTGTCGATATCGGCGGGGCTCACGTAGAGATGCGCGGACAGGCGCACGCCGTTCTGATCGTTCTGCGCGCGGACCCGCACCTTGCGCGCCCAGAGGGCGTCCTGAAGCGCCTTGGCGGTCACGCCTTCGATGCGGAACGTCGTGATGGCCGCCGTCAGCTGCGGATGTGCCGGCGATGTCAGCCGGACAGCGGGAATGCGCCCAAGACCGTCACGCAGGCGCGAGGTCAGCATGGCATCCCATCGCGCGATGCGATCGACGCCGATGCGCGTGACGAACTGCATGGCCGCCACCAGTCCGTCGATCACAGGGAGGCTGCCGGTCCCGTATTGCCCAAACCGGAACGCGCCCTTCTCGTGGTCGTTCCATGCCGAGCTCGCGAGCGTCGTCCAGAAGCGCTCCTGCACGTCGCGGCGCAGATACAGGAAGCCAGTGCCCTTCGGCGCCATCAGCCACTTGTGCGGGCTCCCGGCATAGGCGTCGACGCCGAGCGCCTTGACGTCAACCGGGATCTGGCCGACCGCCTGCGCGCCGTCGATGAGCGAGAGCACACCACGTTCACGAGCAAGGGCCGCAAGCGCCTTTACGGGGAGCACGATGCCAAGCCCGGAGGTGATGTGGCTCACCATGATGGCCTTCGTGCGCGGGCTCGCGGCGTCGGCGAACAGCTTGACGATGGCCTCGGGCCCTTTGTCGACCGCCTGCTGGATGGGCAGCTCCTTGACGACCATGCCGCGGCGCTTGGCCATGAGCCGGAAACCCGAGATCCCGCCCGTGTGCTCCTGATCGGTGGACAACACTTCGTCACCCGCGGACCAGTCCAACCCGTGGGCGAGGAAGCTCATGCCCATCGTGGCGTTCTGGGTGAGCGCAATCTCGTGAGCGGTCGCGTTGATCAGCGAGCCGACCTGGCCGCGAACGCTCGTCAGCTGTTGATAGCCGGTGAGCGGCTCGCCGTCCGCCACTTCATAGGGCCACGCCGCGAGGTCGCGCTCCAACTGCTCGGTGCCCTTCGCGACCGCGTCGACCACCTCTCGCGGCGAGGCGCCCAGCGTGCCGGTATTGCAATACGCCACACCGGATGGGATCAGGAAATGCTGACGAGCTTCGGCGAACACGGCGGCAGCGGAGGCGTCTTGTGCGGGCTCGAACCGACCATGAGGTGGCGCCGTTGAACCAAGCGCCAGTCGCGGCGCCACGCTCGCGGCCACACCCGGTCCCGCCACGCGCCGCAGAAACGCCCGACGTCCCACTCGATCCGTCACGCGAGCGATTCTAGACCAGCAATCGGATAGCCTTTGAAGGAGAGATTCGAGCCATGCGTTCCCAAGGCAACACAGATGGCACAGATGCCACAGATGCGAGCCGCCGGTGACGTTCTCGAGAGGCTCGAATCCGGGCGCGAATTTATCTGAGCCATCTGTGCCATCTGTGTTGCCTTTTGTATTTTGTATTTTTGTATTTTGATTGGCTGTGATGCCCATGCCTCCATCTCAGTATCCGATTGAGCCTCCGATCGAGCCCATGCTCGCGACGCTGGCGACCGCGCTTCCGGTGGGCGACGGGTTTCTCTACGAGCCGAAGTGGGATGGCTTCCGCGCCATCGTGTTCCGTGGCGGCGGCGACGCGTACACTCAGAGCCGCGATCTGCGCCCGCTCGATCGCTACTTTCCAGAGCTGCACGAGACGCTGCTGACGCGGCTGCCCGATGGGTGTGTGATCGATGGCGAGATCGTCATCGCCACGCCGCACGGGCTGGATTTCGACACGCTGCAGCTGCGCTTGCATCCTGCGGCGTCGCGCGTGGCGAAGCTGGCGAAGGAGACACCAGCATCGTTTGTCGCGTTCGACGTCTTGGCGGTCGATGGCCAGGATCTCCGCGACATCCCCTTCGGTGAGCGCCGCGCACGTCTCGAACGCTTGCTGGCCGGCGTTGAACGACCCGTCCATCTCACGCCGGCGACGCGCGATGCCGGCTTGGCCTCGGAGTGGCTGTCACGTTTCGAAGGCGCGGGCCTGGATGGCGTCATCGCCAAGCCGGTCGAGGGGGTCTACGAGCCGGGCAAGCGCGCGATGATCAAGATCAAGCACGTCCGCACCGCGGACTGTGTCGTCGCCGGGTTCCGCTGGCACAAGGATGGAAAAGGGGAGCGCATCGGGTCGCTGCTGCTTGGGTTGTACGACGCGAGGGGGCGGCTGCAGCACGTGGGTGTGACCTCGTCGTTCACGATGGCGCGACGGAAGGAGCTGGCCGTGGAGCTCGCGCCGCTGCGCGAGCGCGCGCTCGAGGGACATCCGTGGCGCGAGTGGGCCGAGGCGTGGACCGGCGAGACGACGCGTATGCCGGGTGGGCAGAGTCGGTGGAGCGCGGGCAAGGATCTGTCGTGGGAGCCGCTGCGGGTCGAACGCGTGTGCGAGGTGAAGTACGACCACATGCAGGGCGATCGGTTTCGGCATGCGGCGGTCTTCCAGCGCTGGCGCCCAGACAAGCCGACGAGCGACTGCAAGTACGATCAGCTGGAGGTCACGACCCCTTACGAGCTCGAGAGGGTCTTCGGTGCGGCCAGTCACCGGGATTCGTGACGCCCGCCCAATCGTTGATCTCTTCGTTGGGATCGAGCGCTTCCTGCTCAGGTCGCAATGCCTCCGGCACGTGCTGCAAGTTGACGCGCACGCGCGTCCACGTCCGAAAGCGGCCGCGCATGGCATCGACGAGCACGTCTGCCGGCTGCAAGTGTCCAGCCGCGTCGGGGTGACGCGCTTTCCACCGCTCGAAGCCCGCCAGCACGTCGGCCTTCTCGCGCGCGCGTCCGATCTCGATCAGCGGATGCTTCGGCACGCGGCGGCGTGACGGCGCCACGCGCGGCCCTTCACCGGCCTGCTTGCGATAGTGCGGCGGCCACGGCGCGTCGCCGAGCCCGTCCTTCGCCTGACGCGCCGACAACTCGAGCAGCGCGGCCAACGACCCGGCGTGGCGATCGATCTCGGCGTGACGGTCGCCGACCTCCGCCACGCGCGCGGGCATGGTCTTCAGCGTGAAATCGTGCGGATCGCAGGCGTCGATCTCGTCCCAGGCCAGCGGCGCCGAGACCCGCGCGTCGGGCGTTGGGCGCACGGAGTACGCACTGCACACCGTGCGGTCCTTCGCGTTCTGGTTGTAGTCGAGGAACACGCCGTGCCGCTCTTCCTTCCACCACTTGCTGGTCGCAATCTGCGGCGCGCGCCGCTCGACCTCGCGCGCGAAGGCCAACGCCGCGCGCCGCACCTGGTCGAAGGTCCAGCGGCGCTCGATGCGTACGCATACGTGCATGCCGCGCGATCCCGATGTCTTGGGCCAGCCGATGAGGCCGAAGTCGGCGAGTGTGGCGTGCACGACGTGCGCGACCTGACGGATCTGCGACCACTCCACGCCGGGCACTGGATCCAAATCGATGCGCATCTCGTCCGGATGATCGAGATCGTCCGCGCGGACGGGATGCGGGTGCAGCTCGAGACACGCGAGGTTGGCCATCCACACCAGCGTGGCGGCGTCGCGTGGCACGACCTCCTCTGCCGTTCGTCCGGACGGGAACGACAGCGCTACGACCTCAATCCACTCGGGTCGCGACGTGGGCGCACGCTTCTGATAGAAGAACTCGCCGCCGACGCCGTTGGGATGCCGCACCAGCACGTTCGGCCGCCCGCCGGCGCCGCGCAAGGCTCCCTCGGCGACCGCGATGTAGTGACGAGCCAAGTCCAGCTTCGTATAGCCCGCGTCTGGGAAGAGCACCTTGGTGGGATTGGTCACCGGGACCTCACGTCCCGCGACCGTCAGGAGCTCCTGCTCCGCGGCTTTCGCCATGTCGTGACTATAGCGAACTCCACATCACACAAGACACAGTTGGGCTGAGATTTCCCGGTTCGAGTCCCCATCGATCGGCTCGTACCTTGAAGGGCCGGAACCGTGAATCTGGTGTGCGAAGAGCTCGGCGGCAGCGCCAGCGTAAGACACTCGAGCCTGACCGGACTCTTCGTGGCGGGCTTCTAAGGCGAACGGCGCTCGACCTCGCGCGCGGATCTTGCACGCGTCCAGCGCATGCGTGCCTCAACCGTGCGTCATCAGCGCGTCGACCTCGACGGCATTGGCGTGTTCTACCGGGACGCCGGTCCCGAACGGGCGCCGGCGTTGCTGCTGCCGCACGGATACCCATGCTCGTCGTTCCAGTTTCGCCACTTCATGCCGGCGATGGCGGATCGATGGCGGCTCGTCGCACCGGATCTTCCAGGGTTTGGGTACAGCGATACGCCAGATCCGCAACGGTTCACCTACGACTTCACTGGCTATGCCGACCTCCTCGATCGGTTCGTCGATGCCCTGGGTCTAACGCACTTTGCCCTCTATTTGCACGACTACGGCTCACAGATCGGGTTGCGCCTGGCAATGAAGCGGCCCGAGCGTGTGGTGGCGCTCATCATTCAGAACGGCGATGTCTACGAGGATCAGCTGGGACCGAAATACGGGACGCTGAAGAGCTACTGGGCCAACCCGACCCCGGACGCGCGAGCGAAGCTGGTCGAGGCAGTGAGCGAGGAAGGCTTCCGCGATGAGTTCATTGGTGAGATCGACGCGCGGCTGGTCGACCGCATGCCGCCCGACCTCTGGAAGCTGTCGTGGTCGCTGATGACGCCAGACCGGCGCGAGATCATGGTCGCGCTGATGGAGGGGCTTCGTGAGAACCTCGAGTGGTTTCCTCGCTATCAGGCCTACCTCCGCGAGCATCGTCCGCCGACGCTGATCGTCTGGGGACCGCAAGATGGCTACATGCCCGAGGGCGCGGCGAGAGCGTACATTCGCGATCTACCCGACGCCGAATTGCATCTGCTCGACGGCGGGCACTGGGCGCTGGAGACCCATCTGGACGAAGTCGTCATTCTCGCGCGGGACTTTCTGACTCGAGTGCATCGGACGCCGCTCGCTGGCGGCGCGCGAGCCAGATGAACGGGATCGCCAGCGCCTGAATGGCCGCGCTGCAGGTGTACGAGATCCCGTAGCCCCACACGTCCGCCGTCTTGCCGAGCACCGGTTGAATGGCAACCGCGCCCGTCGATCCCAACAACGAGTCGAACGACAGCACCGTCGCCCGCTGTTCCGATGGGATGAGCCCGTTGAGATAGGACTGACGCACCGGCGTCACCGCCGAGAACATCAGGCCCCACAGCGAGAGCAGCGCGATGACCGTCCAGAAATGCGGGATGATGCCAATGAGCGCGATGGACCCGGTGCTCAGCAGCGTGCCCCACAGCAGCACGCTGGTGCGGCGACGGAACAGCCGTCCGACGTACGGCACCAGGAGGCCGCCGGCGATCTGCGCCCCAGCGACGATGGCCGCGGCGAGGCCGGCG
>DAINCF010000429.1:0-6318 GCA_036732565.1 Vicinamibacterales bacterium | reverse complement strand
TCCCCGTCATCAGCCATACGCAAGCAGCGTCCATCGCGTTGCGCGTGACGCACTGCGGCAATGCCGCCTGCACCGCCGGGAACGTCAGCACGACGGTCGACGACCCGGCGAACGGCGTGGGCTTCTACACCGCGATCGCCATCGGTGTCGACGCCCTGCCCGTCATCAGCCATCAGGACGCGACGGCCGGAGCGTTGCGCGTCACCAAGTGCGCCACGAAAACCTGTCAGTGACCCATACATAGAAGATGGGATCGACGAGCGGCACGTGGAGTGCGTTCCGAAATTGCCGTTGGGTACGTAGCGCAGGCCTTCCAGACCGTGCGCCAGACCGGGCTGTCACGCTCATGTGACAGCTTCCCATCCACGCTCGTACTAATCCCACGATCGGACGCTTTCCTAACAGCGACCGGCCCACCATGAAGATGGCCGCCGTCGCTCTCCGGAACCGACCGTCGGCGCAGGGCAGGCTTCTTGCTGATGCGGCCGCCTATGAATCGCGACCTTCGAGATGCCTGGCGACAGTTGTGGGCGCGCCCAACGTTCACGATCGTCGCCGCGACCACGTTGGCCCTCGGCATCGGCGCGAACACCGCGATCTTCAGCGTCGTGCAGGGCGTGTTGCTGCGACCGCTCCCCTATCCGGAACCGTCCACGCTGGTTGCGCTCGGTGGCGCCTTTCCAGGCGAAGATGAACATGCCGACTCCAACTTCTCTCATCCGGACTTCGTGGATCTCATGGCCTCTTCGTCGGGCATCCGGGAAGCCGCGGTCTGGAGCAATGCGTGGGGCCTTGCGCTCGAGCAGTCGGATGGGGCGACGCGCCTCCCGGCCAACTTCGTCGGCCGACGCTACTTCGACATCCTCGGCGCGCGCGCCTATCGGGGTCGTTTGCTGGACGAACGCGACCACGACACCGATGGTGCGGCGGTCGCGGTCCTCGCCGAGGCGGCATGGCATCGACAGTTCGGCGGCGATCCCTCGATCGTCGGCCGCGAGCTGCGTCTAAACGGACGAGGGGTCACTATCGTCGGTGTGGTGTCGCAGGCATTCGTGGATGTCTCGATGCGCCAGTCGGCCCCACCGGACCTCTGGCTACCCATCGAGCAGGCGCCCGGGCTGGTCGGGCAAATCGATCTCCGCAATCGATCGAGTCGCTTGCTGTGGGCGATCGGCCGACTGGCACCCGGAGCAAGCGCCGAGATCGCGCGAGCCGAGGCGCGCACCGTCGCCACTCGTTTGGCCGAGGCCTACCCTGCCACGAACGCCGGGTTCGGCCTGACCGCGCAGGCTCTCGACCAGACATTCTTCGGCGAGATCCGCCGCCCGCTGTGGCTGCTGATGGCGGGCGCGCTGTTCGTGTTGTTCATCTGCTGCACGAACGTCGCGGGGCTGCTGCTCGTGCGTGCCAGCGGGCGTCTACGAGAGATCGCCATCCGCCGGGCGATCGGTGCGAGTACCTCGGCGCTCGTTCGACAACTGCTCGTCGAAAGCGTGTTGTTGTCATTGCTGGGCGCAGGCCTCGGCGTGATGATCGCCGCGTGGGTCACGCCAGCGCTGGTGACCTACAGCGGCGTGGAACTGCCACCGCACGTCACGGTCGGTCTCGACGCCGAGATTCTGACCTGGTGTCTGGCCGTGGCAACACTCGTCGGCGCGCTCGTCGGACTGGTCCCGGCGTGGCGGGCGGGATCGGCCGACGTGCGCAGCGTGCTCCTCGCGTCGGGGACGCCGCAGGTGGCGCGTCCGTCTCGCGCCGGCGCGTGGCTGGTGTGCGTCCAGAGCGCGGCCGCGCTCGTGCTCGTCTCCGGAGCGCTGCTCATGCTCGAGAGCTTTACCGCAATGACCAGGACCGATCTCGGCTTCTCGAGCGATCGGCTGGTAACGTTCCGCATCGACCTGCCGGCGGAGCGATATGGCACACCCGGCGCCCGGGCGCTCTTTGCGGCGGCCACGCTGGAGCGCCTCCGATCGGAGCCTGGCGTGAGCGATGCGCTGGTGTGGGGACCGAGCATGTTCGGCCGGTCCACGTGGGTGTCGCTCGTCGCCCCGGAGGGCCGGGCCATCGAAGGCCAGAACGATCTGGTGATGGTCTGGCGGCACAGCGTCAATCCCGGCGCACTCTCGACGTTGGGCATTCCTCTGCAGAGCGGCCGGGACCTCTCGACCACGGACACGGCGTCCGCGCCACTCGTCACCATTGTGAGCCAGTCGATTGCGGCGCGCCTGTGGCCTGGCGGCGATCCCGTCGGGCGTCGTCTCATGAGTCGTGCGTCCGATGGCACGCTCACACCCATACAGGTCGTCGGCGTCGCCGCCGACGCGCGGCACCGCGGGCGTTTTCGCTTTCGTGGTGGAGCGTGGGGGCATCAACCGCAGCTCGACATCTACCTGCCGTTCGCGCAGCGCGCCAATCCGATCGTGACGTTTGGCGTGCGCGAGCGCACGTCGTCCGCGATCACCGCGGCCGCGCTTCGCGCCGCGATCGCGGACGTCGATCCAACGCTACCCGCCCATGACATCGCGCCGTTGGCGGACCGCCTGCAGGCCGAGGAGGGCGGCGTCCGGTTTGCCGCGCTGCTGATGAACATCTATGGGGCGCTCGCGCTCCTTCTGGCAGCCCTCGGCGTCTACGGCGTGCTCGCGTTCTCGGTCGCGTCGCGCCGGCACGAGCTTGGCATCCGAATGGCCCTGGGCGCGGCGCCCCGCCGGGTGATCCGAAGCATCGTGCGTCAGGGCATGATGGTCGTCATGACCGGTGGCGTTATCGGCCTCATCGTGCTGTGGACCATGAAGCCGACCATCGATGCGCTGCTGTTCGGCATCTCGACCACGAACCCGCGCACGCTCGTCTCCGCGATCGGGTTGCTCGTCGGTGCGGCAGCGCTCGCGTGTTACCTCCCCGCGCGACGCGCCACGAGGGTCGATCTCACGCAAGCGTTGAAGACCGAGTAACACCTAGAAGCGAATGCCCGCTGCCATCAGGAACGCCCGGCCGCCATCGTTGAACCCGGTGACGCCGGGACGCGGCGCCGGGAAGTCGCCAGCCGCGGTCGCCTCGCCGAAACGTGGACCACGGATGAAGCCGGTCCGCAGGCCGTTCGCGTCCGTCGGACTCGACGGATCGGGTGTCACGGTCGTGTCCCACGCAATCAGCTTCTGGTTGTTGAAGACGTTGAGCACCTCGAGCTTCACCCAGGGCCGCACTGTGCGCCACACCGGCACCTGATACGTGAGGCCGAGATCGACGAGCCCGTAACCCGGGAACGACTCGCTGCCGCGCTCGCCGAAGTACAGATCTTGAGAACCGCCCGAGCCGGTGCCGGGCAGCCGCGCGTAGCCAGGATTCCGCCCGCGCTGGATGCTGCTCAGCGGCACGGTCTCCGCGACGAGGCTGTAGCTCAGACCTGAGTTGATCCGCCAGAGCGGCGCGATGTCGAAGCTGCCGTAGCGTCCGAGGTCGACGTTGTAGAAGCCCCAGATGCGGACCTTGTGACGCTGGAAGTCGTCGAGCCGCCCGACGGGAAAGTTGCGCTCGGGAACGAGGATCTCCGGGTAGTCGCCGATGTCCGACGTCAGCGCCGGCTGGTTCGTCGCCTCGCCCTCGTAGTTGCCTTCGTTCTTCAGCTGCACGGTCCAATGGCCGGCAATCTGCGCGCGGGTGCCCACACGATACGAGGTCTGGAACTGCAATGCCTGATAGTCGCGCTCGGGCGCGTCGCTGTTGCGGAACTCGAGATTGTCGAACGTGCCGAAGTTCCGCCCGTCGACGATGACGGTCGTCCTGCCGCTGGCCGTCGGGTCGTCGATGAAGTCTTCGATGAAGTTCGTCGTCTTCCGCCAGGTGTAGAGCGCACGCGCCACGCCCCTGGCGCCAAGCTCGCGGCCGAGCGCCAGCGTCAGCTCGCGAGTGACCGGTGACGAGAGGCCGTCTTCGAGGAACACGTTTTCGGTTGGAAACGAGCCGCTGAGGATCTCGTAGTTATCGAGATCGAACGCCGGCGCGAAGTTCCGGCCGGTGCCGGCCGGACCGCTGTAGACGCGCGTGATGCGAGCCGGGTTGCCGACGGAATTATTGCCGCCGATCTGATTGATGTTGTACTTCCCGGCGTAGTGCCCGTACGACGCCGACGCGATCGTCCGCCCATTGCCCTCGATGTCGTAGGTGGCGCCGAACCGCGGCACGGCGGCGTTGGTGTCGACGCCGACGATGTCCCCTGTCGCCTCGCTGCGCGTCCGCTCGAAGCGCAGCCCGAGATCGAGCGTGAGCCTCGACATCGGCGTCCAGCGATCCTGCAGGTAGAACGACCACGTCGTGGTGTCCAGCTGCGCGCCGCGCGAGGGCAGCCAGTTCTGACTGGCGGAGAACTCTGGATCCCACACCGGAATCAGCCGGCCGCTGCCGTCGACGAGGGGCCGCCCGTCGAGGTCGACCAGATAGTCGGTGAAGAAGACGAAGCCGGAGGCGGCCTGTGAGTTGCCGCCCCTCGAAATGGCGTTGAAGCGCTCGAAGCCCGCCTTCAGATCGTGGGTACCGGCCGATGCGCTCGACAGGAAGTACGCCAGGCTTCCCGTGATTTGATCGTTGTCGCGATCCTCGGGATCCGTCGCGTCGAAGTAGGGGCCGTTGTAGTGGACGTCGGGCGGCGCGACCACGCCGACGCTGAAGATCGGCGAGTTCTGGAGGCTCGTATCCGACCCGCCGATCTGGAGGCCGGACTGCTTCCGCGAGTACTGCAACGTGCCGAACATCCGTTGGTTGATCACGCCGTTCCAGTTGGCAACGAACAGCTTGCTCGGAAACTTCGCGTCCTCGAACGCGTTCGGATCGATGGTGAAGCTGAACGACGGCCGGTGCTGCTCCTGATCGTTGTCCACGTAACTGGCCTGGAACGTCTGATTCGGCAGCGGCGTCACCGTCCCCTTGAGCTCGAAGCGCGTGCTGGAGTTCACCGAGCTGAACGGTGCGTTCGTCTCGGGCAGCGGCGTCTCGTTTCTCGTTTCCTGATCGCGGACCGCGAGGAAGAACCATGCTTTGTCGCGCGCGATGGGCCCGCCAAGCGTCCCCTCGTAATACTTGTTCAACTTGCCTTGACGCTCCGATTCAGCCTCCTCTTCGAACGGCGTCTCCTGCACCCACGCCGGGTTGGTGAAATTCGCGCGGAAGCTGCCTGAGAAATCGTTGCCGCCGCGCTTGGTGACGATGTTCACGACGCCGCCGGAGAAACGCCCGTACTCCGCGGAAATGCCCGAGGTGAGCACTTGCGTCTCCTGCACGGCGTCTTCGATGAATACGTTGTCGGCATCGCCGAACAAGTTGTCGTTGACGTCGACGCCATCGATCAGGAAGACGTTGTCCCATGCGAACCCACCGGAGATGGTTACCTGGCCGCTGTTGGGCGTGTTGTTGGTCAGTCCCGGGGCCAGCTCCGCGATCTGATCGGGACTCCGGCCGGCGGGGAGCCGGTCGATCTCGTCCTTGGTCAAATTGAGACCGCCGGTCGGACGCGTGAGCACCGACGGCGTCTCGGCCACCACCGTCACCGCCTCGGCGATCGCGATGGTGCTCATCGTCGCATCGAGATTGGCGGCACCACCGAGCGGGACCGTGGTGGTGTTCGTGACCGGCTTCATGTCGGTGAACTCGAACGTCACGGTGTACGCGCCAGGCGGCAGGCCGCGAATGAGGTACGCCCCGTTGACGTCGGTCACGGTCGTCCGTGTGCCTTGTAGCGCCGGCGACGCCACGGTCACGGTCGCTCCTGGCAGCGACAGGCCATCACTGCCGCGTACGAAACCGCTCAGCACACCGGTCTGCACGCCTTGCGCGGCGGCGGGACTGGCGAGGGTCAGCAACACGAGCAACGAGCTCAACATTCCAAGGATGCGTGGCATCGTCTTTCCTCCAGCGTCGACGCAGGGGCCCTGTCCGCCGAAGCCCAGCGCGAAGGCGGCACCGCCCCCCGCAAACGCAATGCGGATGCCTTCGCGTTGCACGTGTTTGCACCGACACGACGCGAGCAACCCTCGAGTGTCCAACGGTTGCTCGAAGGGATGAGCGTCGTCGCCGGAGTGGCACGATGTGGATTTGGAGACGCGTGTGTCCTGTCACTCCATTCGTCCGAAGTCCTTCCACGTCCAGCATCTCGGAGAAGAGATCCGACCTCCTGGATCGCAGCAAGGGCGGGACAGCATCTCTTGCCCGCTCCGCGGGGCGGTAGCCTGGGGTGGAACCGTCCGGTATCATGACGGCGCGTTGCCCGCTCCTGGCGCTAACCGAGAGCTCGCCGCGCACGTCCCCCTATGCACATCGCTGTCT
>DAINCF010000428.1:0-6318 GCA_036732565.1 Vicinamibacterales bacterium | reverse complement strand
CATCGTCCGCCTGCTGCTCGCGCGTGGAGCCGATGTGAACGCGAAGGCGAGCGATGGCACCACGCCACTCGTCGTCGCCGCGCGAGTGGGAAACGTCGAGGCTATG
Organism: Vicinamibacterales bacterium; assembly: GCA_036732565.1. Taxonomy (GTDB): domain Bacteria; phylum Acidobacteriota; class Vicinamibacteria; order Vicinamibacterales; family UBA2999; genus JAIVJN01. The sequence continues at coordinate 6,212 of DAINCF010000428.1, read as the reverse complement.
CAGGCGATGATGGCAGCCGGAGCGGACACGAAAGCGCAGGCGACGCGCACGCTGCTGCTGACCGCGGCTTATACCTCACGCGGGTACGCGGTGCGCGACTACCTCGCGTCGCAGCACATCACCGTTGCAGCTGCAGGAGATCTCAAGGGCCCGCTGCTCGTGCGTCATTCCGCCGACCACCGCGTGTTTCAAGACCTTCTGGCGGCAGGCGTCGATCCCAACCAGCAGATACCGCTGATCACGATGACGCTGCCGACGTACTTTGCCGTCGCCCGCGACGGACGCGTGGACGCGATGCGGTCGCTCGAGAAGGCGGGGGTGGATCCCACAGTCAAAGGTCCTCGCGGCTGGACTCCGTTGATGCTCGCGGCAAGCGACGATGCGGCCTCCGAGCCGGCGATGCGCCATCTGCTGGCGGCCGGCGTCGACGTCAACGCCAGAGACGATGATGGCCAGACCGCGCTCGATTGGGCGCTGACCCGCGGCGAAACGCCGGCATCCGCATTCCTCCGGGGTGCCGGAGGACACGCGTCACCGTTGCCGCCGGCGCCGGCGCGGTCGGCCGCGCCGTACGCGCCAAAGGACGCGATTGGCCGTGCGATCGCCAAGTTACAACCAGCCGGGCCTGCGTTCAGCAACAAGACCCGCTGCAACTCGTGTCACAACCAGAACCTTCCCGGAATCGCGATCAGCACTGCACGCGAACGTGGCGTGCTCATCGACCAAAGCTTGGCAACCCACTCGTTCGACGTCACGCAGCAAAACTGGCGCGGACGACGTGAGATCGCGCTGCTCGGCGAGACCAGCACCGCCGGGTTTCAGCCCAACGTGTCTTACGGGCTGTTCGACATGGCAGAAGCGGGTGCCAAGCCGACGCCCGTGAGCGACGTCATGGTGCTCGGCCTCGCGGGGCGGCAGGCAGCCGATGGAAGCTGGCCTCCGGCGGCCGACCTTCGCCCCCCGCTGACGGCCACACCGATCGTCAGCACGGCGCTCGCGCTGCGCGGCATCCGAGACTTCACGCCACCAGGGCGACGTGAGGAGATGACAGTGCGCATCGCCCGCGCGGCCGACTACCTGCGCGGCGTGACGCCGCTCGACACGCAGGATCAAACGTTCAAGCTGCTCGGCTTGCTCTGGGCCGGCGCGGCCTCGTCAGAAGTCTCACGCGAACGCGCGGCGCTCGAGTCGCTGCAACGAGCCAACGGTGGCTGGGCGCAAATGCCGTCGATGTCGCCCGACGCGTATGCCACGGGACAAGCGCTGTTCGCGCTTCACAAGGCGGCCATGACGGTCGACACACCGACCTACCGCAACGGGGTTCGCTATCTGCTCGAGACACAGCTCGACGACGGCACGTGGTTCGTGCGCACCCGTGCGTTCGGCTTCCAGCCGTACTTCGAAACCGGGTTTCCTTACGGACGTAGCCAGTTCATCTCGACGGCGGCGACGGCGTGGGCGACCACGGCTCTTGCCTATGTCCTGAAATAGCTGCGCCTTGGGCATCGGGCCGGCGCGAAACATCGCCGTAACATGTACGTTACATACTCGTCGCGTGGCCCGATTCCGTCTGATCCCTCGAGAAGAGAAGTTCTTCGCCGACTTCGTCACACTGGCCGACCGGATCGTCTCCGGCGCCACCCTGCTGGAGCGCATGCTGGCGGCCGACCCGCCGGCGTGGGACATGGCCCTCCAGATCAAGCAGATCGAGAGCGAGTGCGACAGCCTTACGCACCAGATCATCCAGCGCTTGAACTCGACGTTCGTCACGCCGATCGATCGCGAGGACATCCACGGGCTGGCCAAGTCGCTCGACGACGTGATGGATGCGATCGACGCGGCGGCGAATGTCGTTCGCCGGTTCCGCATCAGTGCGATGCGTTACGGGGCCCGCGAGCTGGCGTCGCTGATCTGGCAGTCGTCGATGCAGGTCAAGGTGGCGATCGAAGAGCTCGAGCGACGCGCGGGCGTCCACGACCGCGCCGTCGAAGTGAACCGGCTGGAGAACGCGGCCGACGATGTCCATGATGAAGCGTTGCGTCGACTCTTCGAGGAGGAGCGGGATGCGCTGACGGTGATCAAGTGGAAGGAGATGCTCGACCTGCTCGAAGAGGCGACCGATCGCTGTGAGGACGTCGCCAACGTCCTCGAGACCATCGTCGTCAAACACGGATAAGGCGCGTGGACGTCGCCCTTGTCGTCCTCGTGATCGTCGTCGCGCTCGTCTTCGATTTCATCAACGGGTTCCACGACGCGGCCAACTCCATCGCCACAGTGGTCTCCACCAGGGTGCTCTCGCCCGGGCAAGCGGTCAGCTGGGCGGCGTTCTTCAACTTCATTGCCGCGTTCACGTTCGGCACCGCGGTGGCCTCGACGATCGGTTCGGGGATGATCGACATCTCGGTCGTGACCCAGGCCGTGATCCTGTCGGGGTTGATCGGCGCCATCACGTGGGATCTGATCACGTGGTACTACGGGTTGCCCACGAGCTCGTCGCACGCGCTCATCGGCGGCTATGCCGGAGCCGCGGTGGCCAAGGCCGGGACCTCGGCCATCATCGCGTCCGGCTGGACCAAGACGATCGTGTTCATCGTGCTCGCGCCGGCGATCGGTCTGTCCCTCGGGTTGATTTTCATGATTGGCATCTACTGGCTGTTCCGCGGCTACGCGCCATCGCGCGTCGATCGGGTCTTTCGACGGCTGCAGCTCCTGTCGGCGGCGCTCTATAGCCTCGGGCACGGTGCCAACGACGCCCAGAAGACGATGGGCATCATCGCCGGCGCGCTCGTGGCCGGCGGCATGCTCACGACGTTTTCGATCCCGTTCTGGGTAGTGCTCGCGGCGCACGCCGCGATTGCGCTGGGCACGCTGTCGGGCGGATGGCGGATCATCCACACCATGGGGCAGCGGATCACGCGGCTGCAGCCGGTCAGTGGGTTCGCGGCCGAAACCGCCGGCGCGGTCTCGTTGTTCCTCGCCACGTCCCTCGGTGTGCCGGTCAGCACGACCCACACCATCACCGGCGCCATCGTCGGGGTGGGATCCACGCGTCGCATGTCCGCCGTCCGCTGGGGCGTCGCCGGGCGCATCGTCTGGGCGTGGATCCTCACGATCCCGGCGTCTGCCCTGATTGCGGCGTTCACGTTCTATCTGTTGGCCGCCGTGGGCGTGCCGTAACGCGCAGCAACGACGTGCGCCCCCGGCTGGTTGCGCCGGCGGCACAGGTGAAATACCATAAGAAGTTCCTCGCTCCAAGCGAGGCGCGTCGAAGTGGGCCAGTGGCGCAGCTGGGAGCGCGCGTGAATGGCATTCACGAGGTCACCGGTTCGATCCCGGTCTGGTCCACCAAACCTTCATTCCCACCGTCAATCGGCTGCAAGTAGCTGAAAGCCGGTGCGGTTACGGCGGTTCGAACAAATCGATTTCCGTCGAACGCAATTCCGTCTGGAAAGAACAGTTGTTGGAACCGCTGGCGCTGGTCGAGTGAGGCCTGGACCCACAGGTCGGCGGCGCGCGGCAGAACGCGTTCCGCGAACGCGAGGATGCCTTCTACGTCGAGTTCTTCCAGATAGCCTGAGTGACGCTCGATCCGGACGAGCGTGAGCTCCTCGCGCAATTTCTCGGCGTGGCGGTCGTACCGCTCGATGTCGAATCGAGCGCTCGAAGAGGAACGCCTCATCGAGGCGGTCTAGCTTGTCTTGAATCGCCTTTGCGGCTCGCTCTGCCTGAGCGACCTCCTCGCGCACCGCTGCCTTCCGCGCCTTCCAGATCTCCAGGACCGATTCCTTGAGCAGCCGCATATAGCCTGGAGTTGGCTGGAGTAGCGCGAGTTCGTCTGCGAACAGTCCTTCGAGTCTCGCCTTGGTCACGTTGACCGCGCGACAGCCCGGGCGGCAATGGTAGTAAGCGTAGTACTCGCTCCGACCCTTCGACCAGCTGCCCGTCAGAGCGCGTCCGCATGACAGACAACGGACGAAGCCGCGCAGCGGGAAGTCTGGATGCGCCCGCTGGCACGGCGCCGCACTCGGCACTCGTCCCAACAGCACACCTTGCACCTGGTAGAACAGGTCCTCGGAGATCAGCGGCTCGAAGTCGCCGCGTTTGCCGCGAACGCCATACTCGGGCACGTCTACGATGCCAGCGTACAGCTGGTTGCGCAGCAGCACGCCGATCGCCTGTGACGTCAGGGGCTTGCCGCGCCGGTTCGTGAGCCCCCAACTCCGAACTCTTCCGAGGAGTTGTTCCTTCGTGTAGCGGCCGGTTGCGTACTCCTCGAACGCTCCTCGCACCAACGGTGCCCGCTCAGGGTCGTGCATCAAGCTCTTGCCGGTTGCGCGCGGCGCATTCAGGTAGCCAATCGGCGCCAGGAACACCCATCGTCCCCGTTCGAGCGCGGCCTTCACGCCGGAGCGCGTTCGGTCCGCCCGCACATCGTTGTCGAACTGCGCGAACGCGGCCAACACGCCTTCCATCAGCTTGCCGGTGGACGTGTCGTCGATCGGTTCCGTCGCCGACCGCAGCGAGATGCCCAGCGACTGCAGGAGCGAGCGCAGCGCGAAGTGGTCGTACTTGTCGCGCGCGAAGCGCGTCAGATTGAACACGACGACGAAGTGGACGCGGCCCTTGTTGGTGCGGCAGAACGTAAGGAGCTTCTGCAGCTCGGTGCGGTCGGCGGTCTTCGCGCTCTCGCCCTCTTCCTTGAACCGCGCCAGGACGTCGAGCCCCTCGCGGCGACAGTACTCTTCGCAGGCCCGGAGCTGGGTGGGCAGACTCAGGTTCTCCGTCTGCTCCTTGGTGCTGACGCGGATGTAGATGACGGCGCCGGCCATGGATCGCAGCGTAGTCTCCTCGTCCCGCGTCTTCAAGGCGATTGTGGACGTGACCATGCGGTCAGCGTCGGCCGTCCGGCTGCTGCAGGAACACTTCGATCAGCGTGTGCGCCATCGCGTGGACGTGGCGCCGAATCGCATCGGCGTCCTCGTCTGACAGCTCCACGGCCTCGTCGCCGAGCAACTCGCGGCAACGCGTGATCGTGACTCGTTCCGGAACGAGTTCGACTTCGTTCGAGTCGGGCATTGTGCACGTCGTGGGCAGTGGCCGGCACGATGTGAAGGCGCGGACCTGTCCGGACCATCACGTAATTGCCGGTCTTCGGCTCGATCGAGGCTCCCGTCAAGGCCGAAGCCACGCCGCAGGCGTGGGCTGAGCGCCAGCGAGGCGCCTTGACGGGAACGAGAGCGAGCCCACCATCCACCGCGTGATGGTCCGGGTCGCCTGACGTGCAGGCCGCCGCGGCGTTGGGCAACGCCGTGCGGAACTTGCGGCTCCTATCGCGGTGCCTTGGCTCGCCGCTGAGGCGAGCCAGGGGAGGGTGACGTCGGCGCGGAAGTTGGCGTCCCTCTCTCTGGATGAACGCTCGGACGCGTCGATTCCTTACAACGAGGACGGCCTGCGGGCACCCGCGTTCGGTTGCCGCCGGGCCAGACAGTGACGCCAACACACGGGGCGTGAGCGACCCCCGGGGCCGCGGCTTGAAAGGCCGATCGGCCGAAAGCGGGGGGTCGCTCACGCCCCGATTCGTCGTCTTGCCTGTCCCGGCCGGCGGCTCAGAGCGCCGCCGGTTCGTCGGTGAAAGCCGCGCGTAAGATGCGGCCGGCGAACGACGTGCGCCGCACGCGGAGTCGCCATCGTGTTCAACCTGAACGGCTTCGTGCATCGGACGGTTGGGCGCTGAGAGCCTCCCAGAGCGTGAACGCCTCGATTCGCGCTCGTCTGTTCGAGCTCAAGACAGTCGTTCGGTGCGGCCGATGAAGGTAGACAAGCGGCTCCCGGGCCATTGTCTACCCTGTTGTCTATCAAGGCGGTTCTCGCAGGGGCAGCGGGCCAGGGGAGAGAGCCCGCCTATAATTCGAGCAGGGTCTCAGCATGAACGCGACGAACATCCTCGAGCGGGTGCCGATCCACACCGATGATCATGGCGTCGTGCGCGTGGCGCGTACCCGGGTCACGCTCGAAACCATCGTCGACGCGTTCGAGACCGGTGCGACCGCCGAGGAAATCGCGCAGCAGTACCCAACGGTTCCGCTGGTCGATGTGTACTCCGTCATCACCTACTACCTCCGGCGCAAGCCTGAAGTCGACGCCTACCTGAAGGACCGCGAGGCGCTCGCCGAGCGCGTCCGGGAAGAGGCCGAGCGGCGATTCCCTCCCGC
>DAINCF010000427.1:0-6356 GCA_036732565.1 Vicinamibacterales bacterium | reverse complement strand
CGCGCACCTGCTGTCGCTGTGCGTCGGTCAGGTCGAGCGCGCGAAGCGGCAGATCCCCGCCCGGCCCCCCGAAGCGCCCGAACCGACCGCGATGTCCATCCGGTCCGGGTCCCTGCGCGTGCACCGCGGCGCCAACGGCCACCACGGCGGCGACGATGGCGCCGAACGTGAGTAAACGAACTCGTGTCATTGCTGTCCTCCATGTCGAATCGCGTCCTCGCGACTCGCTGCGTGTCTTGAAGAGTTGGACGTTTTCATCTGTGGCGCGTTGTCATCACAGTTGAGACAAATTGGTGACACCTCACTCGTAGCGAAGCGCCTCGATCGGATCGAGGGCGGCGGCTTTACGCGCCGGATAGAACCCGAAGAAGATGCCGATGGCCGCCGCGACGCCGAACGACATCGCCACTGCCTGCGGCGTCACGATCGCGGTCCAGTGCATGACCTGACTGACGATGTGGGACGCGCCGAAGCCCAGGGCCACGCCAATCGCGCCGCCGGCCATGCTCAGGACGAGCGCTTCGACGAGAAACTGCGTGAGCACATCCAGATCGCGGGCGCCGAGCGACAGGCGCAGCCCGATCTCGCGAGTGCGCTCCGTCACCGACACCAGCATGATGTTCATGATGCCGATGCCGCCGACGAGCAGCGACACGGCGCCGATGCCGGCCAGCAGCCACGTCATCGTATCCGTGGTCGATGTCAGCATCGACGTCATCTCGTCGAGCGTCCGCACGAGAAAGTCGTCGTCCTCGCCGGGGTGGATGTTGTGCCGCGCTCGAAGCAGGGCCGCGGTGTCCTGCTGCACCGCCGTCAGCGGCGCATCGTCGCTGGCGGAGATGGTGATGCTCCCGACGTGCTGGACGCCCATGAGCTTCTTCTGCACGGTGGTGAACGGCACGATGACCGTATCGTCCTGGTCCTGCCCCATCGCCGCCTGTCCCTTGCTGCTCAGGACGCCGATGACCCGGAACGGCTGGTTCTTGATGCGTACGGTGGCGCCGATCGGATCCGCGCCGGCGCCGAACAGCTCGTCGCGAGCGACCGATCCCAGGACCGCCACCTTTGCCGCGTGATCGACCTCGGCCTGGGTGAAGAACGCGCCAAACTGGAGCGGCCACGCGCGGATGTCGACGAGCTCCGCTCCGGTTCCCTGAATTTGCGTCGCCCAGTTCGCGCTCTCCGCGACGATTTGCGTGCGCGTGTTCAAACCCGGAGACAAATAGCGAACGCCTGCCACCTGCTGCCGGATGGCGTCGGCGTCCTGCGCGGTCAGCGAGGTGACGGCGCCCTGCCCCTGTCGTACGGGGCCGAACGGGCTGGAACCCGCGCTCACCATCACGATGTTCGACCCGGCGCTCTGGATCGTCTTCTGAATCGAGGAGCGCGCGCCGGCGCCGATCGCCACCATGACAATGACGGCGGCCACGCCGATGATCATGCCGAGCGCGGTGAGCGCCGTGCGCATGGCATTGCGGCGGAGTGCCTGGATCGCGGTGAGGCAAGTCTGGAACAGAGACATGGTCGTCGCCTACGCGGACCGCGCTTCGAGGTCCGCCTCCTGGTTGAGCCGCTCGAGCTCGATCGCGGCGTTGCGTCGAGTCTCGACCGTCACGTCGTCGCGCACCTTGCCGTCGCGAAACGCGACGATGCGTGTCGTGTACTCGGCGATGTCGGGTTCGTGCGTCACCAGCACGATGGTGAGCCCTCGCTCGGCGTTGAGACGCTGGAAGATCCCCATCACCTCGACGCTCGTGCGCGTGTCGAGGTTGCCCGTCGGTTCGTCTGCGAGCAGCAGCGCGGGATCGTTGACCAGTGCCCGTGCGATCGCGACCCGCTGCTGCTGTCCGCCCGACAACTGATTCGGATGGTGATCCAGCCGATCGCCAAGGCCCACGGCGGTGAGCGCCGCGATGCTCTTGGCGCGCCGTTCGCGGGCGCCCAGCTTCCCGCCGTAGAGCAACGGCAGCTCCACCTGCTCGAGCGCGCTCGTGCGCGGCAGCAGGTTGAAGCCCTGGAACACGAACCCGATCTCGCGATTGCGCACCCGCGCCAGCGCGCGTTTGTCGAGCGCGGCCACGTCTTGGCCGTTGAGATGATATTGACCGCTGGTCGGTCGATCCAGGCAGCCCAGCAGGTGCATGAACGTCGACTTGCCCGAGCCTGACGGTCCGGTCAGTGCGACGAACTCGCCGGGCATGACGTCGAGCGAGACCCCGCGGAGCGCCGGCACGCGCACGTCGCCGACGACGTAGGTCCGCGTCAGATCGTGGACGCGAATCAGGGCTGATGGCGTGTGGCTCATCGACCCCCTCCTGTGCGCGACGCACCGCCGCCGCTGTTGGGCCGTCGGCCGCCAAACGGCAGCAGCGGCGACCCCGACGTTTGGGTCGTGGCACTCGCCGCGCGGTTCGTCACTCCAGTCACGACCTGCGCGTTCTCCGCGAGGTCACCGCCGACGACGGCGGTCGTGGTGCCATCACTCACGCCAACTTGCACCGGAACACGGGCCAGGCGACCGTCGACAAGCATCCAGACTCTGGATCCACTCTGCTGCTGATTCCGGCGCGCGGGCCCCGCCGCGCCCTGACGGTCGGACGCTTGCGTGACGGCCGACTGCCGACTCCCGACCGCCGACTCGTCGTGATCGCCTCCTCCGTAGGCCGCAAGCACCTCGGACGTCGGCCGGAACGACAGCGCCGCGCTCGGCACTCGCAGAGTGTTGTCGTTGCGCGCCACCTGCACCGTCACCGTCGCGGTCATGCCCGGCTTCAACTTCATCTCCGGGTTCGGCACGTCGATCACCGTGGCGTAGCTGACCACGTTTTGGTCCACCACCGGCTGCAGTCGCACCTGCGACACCGTACCGCTGAACGTCTCGGTGGGATAGGCATCGACGCGGAACGTCACGCTCTGCCCCGTCGTGATGCGGCCGATGTCCGACTCGTCGATGCTCGCGCTCACCTGCATGCGCGTCAGATCGCGCGCGATGATGAACAGCGTTGGCGCTTGCATGCTCGCCGCCACGGTCTGGCCGACGTCGACGTTGCGCGAGATCACGATGCCGTCGATCGGTGCCGTGATGATGCTGTGCTCCAGGTTCACCTGGTTCTGCTTGAGCGATGCGATTGCCTGCACCACCTGGGCTTCGGCCGATTTGAGCGCGGCACGCGCGGCGTTTGCGGTGGTCTGCGCGGTCTCGAAGTCGACCTCCGGAATCAACTGCTTTGCCTTCAACTCCACGGCGCGCCTGGCCTTTACTTCCGCATCGGCCAGATCGACCTTGGCCCTTTCGACTTCCGACTGGAGCCGCGTGACCGTGGCCTGCGCCTGGTCGACCTGCGTCTGGAACAGGGACGGATCGAGCTCGGCGATCACTTGCCCTCTCTTCACCTCGGAGTTGAAGTCCGCCTTGAGCGTCTGGATGGTGCCCGACACTTGCGTGCCGACCTGGACCGTCGTCACCGCTTGCAGCGTGCCTGTCGCCTGGACGGCCTCGACCACATCACCGCGCGTGACCGCCGCGGTCACCAGCTGCGGGCCATCGTCTGCCTTGCTCGAACGGTAATAGGCCGCCGCCGAAACGCTGACGATGGAAAGAACCCCAAGCATGAGGAGCAGCCGTTTCTTCATATGCCCATTGGACGAGACGGCGGTGGCGCGCCCATGGCGCATTTGTGACATTTCCGAGGCGGCCGCAGGTAGGGGCGGCTCGCGAGCCGCCCCCAAGCGCCTCAACCTGCCACGGTTTCTTCACAGTTGCGCCACGCGCACACCACGGTTCCGGGCTGGAATGGGCACAGAGGTTTCTGGGAATGCCCCAGCAGTACACTGAATCTGAACCTGTGATGGCCGCTGCCGAGCCGCAACCGTGGCCCAAAGTCCTGATCGTTGAAGACGAGGCCCATATCCGGGAGTTGCTCCGCCTGCACCTGCAGCTCGAGCACCTCGAGTGCGTGGAGGCGCCGGACGGCCAGACGGGGCTGGAGCTGGCCCGTAGCCAGCGCTTCGATCTGGTCATCCTCGATCTGATGCTGCCCGGTCTGGATGGCGTGACCGTGTGCCGCGCGCTGCGCCGCGATTCGCAGAACCTGTCCGTGCCGATTCTCATGTTGACGGCGCGACGAGAAGAGGCGGACAAGGTTCTCGGCCTCGACAGCGGCGCCGACGACTACCTGACGAAGCCGTTCGGGGTGCGCGAGCTGCTGGCGCGGGTGCGCGCGCTGATGCGCCGAGGGCCACAGACCCCGCGGGTGCTACCCGCCGACGGCCAAGCGCCGTTCATCTATCGCGACATCGAGATCGATCCTGCGCGGCACCGCGTCCGCATCGCCGGTCGCGACGTGGAGCTGACCCTGCACGAGTTTCAGCTGCTGTCGGTGCTGCTGTTGAACCCGGGCATCGTATTCAGCCGCGAAGCGCTCCTCAACCGGGTATGGAAGGACGAGACCTTCGTCACCGTGAGGAGCGTCGACACGCTCGTCAAGCGGTTGCGGAAGAAGATCGAGCCGGATCCGGCCAACCCCACCACCGTGCTCACCGTATGGGGCGTCGGCTACAAAGCCGCCGATGTCTAACCTCCACTGGTATCGCAGCCTCTACTGGCGCATCGCGATCGGGCTCATCGCCTTCCTCGCGCTGATGCTGCTGGCGCAAGGCGCGCTGTTCCTGTGGACGACGGATCGCATCGCCGGCTCGATGCCGGCGCGCTCACCGCGACGTCTGGCGATCATCGTCGCGTCGGATGTCGGCAACGCGCTCGAGGCCGATCCCGCGCTCGATCTCGATCAGTACATCCGCGCCGAGTACGGCCACGTGTTCCAGCCCTTCTTCGTGTTGATGCGCGATGGCCGCACCGTCTCGAACCACGGAGAGTCGTGGGCGCCGCCGGAGTTCGTGGCCGCATTGCGCGCTGAAGCGGATCGGATTGGACCGTTCAGCCGGTTTCGTCGTGTGCCCCCGCCTTCGGGCGACGATGCCACGCGCACGCGGTCGTCGGGCGATCGAGGCGACGGGCGAACCATCCCCGGCATCCGCCGCCGGGCGGAGTTCGCGCGCATCGTCGCCGACGGCGGGCCGGTCGGGACCGTGGCCGTGATCTTCGGCCCTCCGCCGTTCGGGCTGGTCCTGCGCGAGCTCGGGCCGACGATGGCTCTGGTCGGCGGAGGCGTCCTCCTCGTCGGGACGAGCCTGATCGCGCTGCTCGTGTTCGGTCCCGTCCGCAAACGATTGCGTCAGGTGCGGGAAGCAACGGTGCGGCTCGGCACGGGCGATCTGACGGCACGCGCGCCCGAGCATGGCGGTGATGAAGTCGCGGAGGTGGCGAGGTCGTTCAACCTCATGGCCGATGAGCTCGCGGAGCGCGCCCGCGCCCTCAGCGCGTCCGACAAGGCCCGCCGCCAGCTGCTTGCCGACGTCTCACACGAGCTGATGACGCCCCTGACGGCGATGCGCGGCTATGTGGAGACGCTGTCGATGCGAGAGCTGCAGCTCGACCCAGCGACCCGCGAGCGCTATCTCGCCATCGTCGGCGAAGAGACTCATCGCTTGGAGCGCATCATCGGTGATCTGCTTGATCTCGCGAGGCTCGAAGGCGGCGGCGCGCCGCTCAAACGTGAGGTCGTGTCGGTGCGGGCGCTGTTCGACCGCGTCCGCGCGCGGCACGAGCGCGAGTCGCAGGCGCGCGGCACCCATTTCATCAGCGATGTCGCTGGGGGCGCGGAGCGCGTCGAAGGTGACGTCGATCGTCTCGAGCAGGCGCTGCAGAACCTTGCAGCCAATGCCCTGCGTCACACTCCGGAGGGCGGCGAGATCAGGATGACCGCCGAGCCCGTCGACAACGCAGTGCGCATTCGCGTGCGCGATAGCGGCGCGGGCATTCCGGCGGAGCACCTGCCGCTCATCTTCGATCGCTTCTACAAGGCGGACACCGCGCGACGTCAGGCAGGTGGCAGCGGCCTTGGGCTCTCCATCGTAAAGGCCATCATCGAACAGCACGGCGGCAGCGTGTCGGCGCACAACGATCGCGGCGCTGTCTTCGAGATCGTGCTTCCGCGAGGCATCGCCGCCTGATCTTGCAGCTCATGAGTAGCCCGTCGAGCTTGAACAAGTTCTGCGCGACACATCACGACTCGACACACAAATGTTATGGATGACGTAGCTACGTTCACGGCTATGCTGCTTTCGATGGGGATGTTGCTGTACAGCGAGCGTGAGGTCGCGCGACCTGATGACAACGTGATCGCGCGCCCGCGCGTCGCATCCGCCCGGGACGCGATCGACCGATTGCTGCCGCGGCCGGAAGGTGTGGGCAACGACTATGGCTTTCTACGATCCGCGCTCAATCGATTGAAAGG
>DAINCF010000426.1:0-6356 GCA_036732565.1 Vicinamibacterales bacterium | reverse complement strand
GCCGGCATGCGGGTCGTCGGCTCACGAGGGGCCGGCGGCGGAGGCAGCCGGCGTGGCAGCGGCGGATTCGTTTTCACCGCAAGCACCGGTGGGACGGGTCGTCGCACTCCCGATCCAAGGCTCGCAGAGGAGTTGTTGCGATGAATCTCGATGACGCCATCGGCACCATCATCTCGCGCGGATTCACCGAGCGGCAGGCACGCTTCCTCGTGCTCGTCGCACGCCACTCCGGCGTCTGCGTCATGCGCCAGTACGCCGGGTTCGCAGGCGTGGTCTTCGGCCACACCACGCGGAGGTTCTTCACTAAACTCGAGCGCCTCGGGTGGGTCTCGACCTATGACTGCGCGCGCAGACGCGCGCGCATCTACCACGTGCGCCATCGGGAGCTGTATGAGGCCGTCGGCGATGCCGAGTCCCGCCTCAGGCGACCGCCCACCGTGCCACGCGCGCTCGAACGCATCATGCTGCTCGACGTCATCCTGAAGGAGCCGGACCTCGTCTGGCTAGCCACGTCCGAGGAGAAGATGACGCACGTCTCGACGTTCACGTCGATCACGAAGGACTCGCTGCCGCAGATGACGACGCCGCGGGGGAGCTATGAGCCGGCGCGGTACTTCCCGGACCAGGCGCCGATTGGCATCCATCCTGATGGGCGGTGGATTCTGGTCTGCCTGCTGACGCAGGACGGCAAGCGCGAGTTGCGGACCTTCCTCGAGCGGCACCTCATGTTCCTCGCCGCTCTGCCGACCTGGACGCTCCGCGTCGTCATCCCCGCTCACATGACCGCCCACGCGATGCGTTTCGTCGACGAGGCGCGACGAAACCTGCGCTGGCGTTTCGACGGACAGTTCCGCGACGACCTCCGCTGGTACTTCGAAACCCGGCGCGCCGGTGGCAACCCGGACGCGGTGTCAGATGATGACGAGCGCGCACACCGCGCGAGACTGCGACGGTTCTCCGGCCTCGGGTTCTCCGCGCTCTATCCGCTCTGGGTCGCGAAGGGCGACGACGTGTTCCCGACCGTGGCCGCGCAGATCGGCGACGCTCTGTTCCGTGAGGTCGGCGTCATTGAAGCGTTGGTGCTGCCGCACGCCTACAGCCACCTGGCGCCGCTGGCGGGGGTGGCGTAGGGAACGGCTATCTACCTGCGCCGAAGGCAGTTGGCTTGGCTGGCAATAATAGTCAAAGACGCTATATTCTTGCCAGCCGAGCTAGGCATTTCGTTTGCGCAAAGTAACTGATTGTGTTACTTTATGCACATGGAAGGACGAGCAGAGAACGCTCGGCAATACGTGGAAGGCCTCGCCCGGTCGGGACGTTATTTCTTCAATTCCGCCGACGCCCGGGACGCTCTCGGTGTGTCCGCGGAGGCGGCTAAGGTGGCCCTCCACCGGCTGTCCCAGCAGGGGCTCGTCTCCTCACCGGCACGCGGCTACTACGTTGTCGTGCCACCCGAGTATCACGCCCTTGGCTGCCTTCCCGCCGAGCAATTCGTCCCCTCGCTGATGGAGCGACTGGGCCTGCGCTACTACGCCGGCCTCCTCACTGCCGCGCAGTACCACGGCGCCGCGCACCAGCGCCCTCAAGAGTTCCAAGTCTGCCTCGAACGGGCTCGTCGACCGCTTGCCTGCAGTCGCGTGCGCGTCGCCTTCATCGTCCGCAAGCGGCTCCGCGATGTACCCGTTCAGAGCGTCAACACTCCGCGAGGAACTCTGCTCATCTCTACCCCCGAAGCGACCGCCCTGGACCTCGTCGGCTACCCGCATCGAGCCGGTGGATTGAACCAGGTGGCCACCGTGCTCGGCGAGCTTGCCGAACGGCTCGACGCCGACAAGCTGGTGGCCGTCGCCGGCACCGCGCCCCCGGCCTGGTCGCAGCGTCTTGGCTACGTGTTGGAACGCGTCGACGCGGCCGAGAAAGCCGCTCCGCTCAAGGCATGGGTTCAGGCCCACGCGCACAAGTCCGCGGTCCTCCTGGCAGGAGCTAATAGCAACTCCGGGACTCGTGACACGGGCTGGAAGATCGTCGTCAACGCGAGCGTGGAGCCCGACCTGTGATCCCGTTCGACTACATCACCGAGTGGCGCGCCGAGGCACCGTGGATTGACGATGCGCAGGTCGAGCAGGACCTGGTGATCAGCCGTGCGCTGCTGGAGATCTTCAGGCATCCAGCGCTCGCCGATTCGCTTGCCCTGCGGGGTGGCACGGCGCTCTCCAAGCTGCAGCTCCGGCCGCCCGCGCGGTACTCGGAGGACATCGATCTCGTGCAGACCACGGCCCAGCCTGCCGGGCCGATGATGAACGCGTTGAGGGCCGTGCTGGAACCCTGGCTTGGCAAGCCGAAGTGGAAGCAGGGCGAGGGCCGAATCACGTTCTATTTCCGCTACACGGCCGAGGGCGCGTCGCCTGTGCCGATGCGGCTTAAGGTCGAAACCAACACCCGCGAACACTTCGCGCTCTATGGCCTTCGAAAGGCTCCGTTCAAGGTCGCCTCCCGGTGGTTCGAGGGTGAATGCGACATCCAAACCTACGAGCTCGACGAACTGCTCGGCACCAAGCTCCGCGCGCTCTACCAGCGCAAGCAGGCACGGGACCTGTTCGACCTCGAGATCGCCCTCACGCGCTTGCCCGTGCAACCACGGCGAATCGTCGCGGCGTTCCTCGAGTACATGGTCCGCGACGGCCACCCGATCACCCGCGCGCAGGTCGAACAGAACCTCGCATTGAAGAAGCGCGACGGCGCGTTCCTGGCCGACCTCAGCCCACTTCTTGCGACCGGCGAAGCGTGGGATCCCATCGCCGCCGAGGCACTCATTTCAGAGCGCCTGGTCAAGCTTCTTCCAGGCGATCCGTGGAAGGGTGACGACCACTGAGTACCAAGAGGGGGGAGCCGAACGGGGAGCCGACAGCGATTCGCGTCAGCGGCTCCCTGTTCCCGGCGACGTCGACCCCCACGATGCCGCCGCCACAGACGCGCAGAGCCTGCCTCGTGGCGCAGGAGCCGCTAGAAAGACCAGGAATTGCGCGATGCTCGCTTCGGGAGGCCGGCGCCCTGTGCCGGCCGGGCCGCAGACAAGAGAAGAGAGAAGGGGTGAGTGAGGGCGTGAGCGACCCCGCTCTGGCCCTGTTCGGCCCCCTGCGGGCGGGGCCGCTCACGCCCGTGTCTGGTTTCGGTTGTCCGGCAAGTTGCGGCCAGGATATGTGCTCAGATCGTGACCGGATGCGTGTGACCAGATCCGGGCCGAGATCTTGACCCGGCGCGCGCGCTGGTCAACGTCATGATGATCGTCCGCGCGCAGTGTCGTACCGTAGGCGCAACCAATGGTCGTTCTTCGTTGCACACAGAAGCTGCTCGCGCGCCTGAAACAGACCGACAACCTGCCCGTCGTCGAGTCCACGACACGGCTCGGCGACTGGTATGGCAACATCCTCCAACTCGGTCGTCGTCAGCACCTGCTGTTCATCAGCGAGCGGTCTCGACTTCCGGTCGTGATTCCCATTCGCGAGGGCAAGCGGTTGGCCTCAGTGTTTCCGGACGCCGTATGCGAAGTGCTGGACCTTGTCGGCGTCGCCGCAGTGGACATCGCCGAGGAACATGCGCGGATGTCGGAGGTGGCCTTCGGCCGGACACGTAACCGCAGCCTGCTCGGGACCATGAATGACTTCGCCTTCATGGCGCAGGTCGGGAATGCGCGGCGGCCCGAACCCGAGACGCCGGAGGAACTGATTCGGTTCCTGGCGCAGACGCCGATTCTCCCGCTGGACGGCGCCAGTCCGATCGAGTTGACGCGAGCTGTGTTCCGAGGCAAGTAGCGGGAACGTTTGCGTCGCTCCGGTACTCGATTGTTCCGGGAGCGCTTGAGCGCGTCAAGACTGCCCTACGGCGCTGCGCGGCCTTGACCCGCCCGGCGCGCTCCCAGTGGCCTGGCAATTACTGGAGCGACGCGGTCAATGACCGCACGGTTAAATCGTCCACCATGCGGTATTCATCGGAGCGCACTACTTGCCTGGCGTTTCGCTCGACTCGTCAGCAGTCGGGATTTGATCTGGAGGCAGCCAGACGACTCGGCCTTCCCGCCACACAGCAACCGGATCGCCGTCTCGCTTATGGCGTTGAAGGGCATCACGAACGGCCGCGCGAAGCGCACGCCCGATTCGATCAAGATCACCAGCCCGCTCGACGGGTGTCGCGCCTGAATTTGGCATCGTCATGACTGCAGCTCCTGCAGGGATTTCCATACCTCCGCATCAGCAACCACTGCGGAGGCACCAAAGGCTCGGGAAGCGATCAGACGCGGGCTCACGACGTCGGCGTTGTCGTAAACGTTCCACGCATCAACCGCAGGCATGTAGACAGAGAACAGATTCCTCAATCCCGCAACGAATCGTCGCCGCACGACGGCGTCAGGAACGTGGTGACCGCCGCGGCGGACGCGGTCTGCCACACGAGCCACCGCCAAGTCCGCCGAAGGCAACGACAGGAAGATCAAATGAGTCCGGTAACCTGAGGCTTGAAGCTCCCGGAGCCAGCGTGCATGCGAGCGCCCCGATAGCGTGGTTTCAAAGGCGAAGTCCCGTCGCATGCTCGCGAGTGCGCGCAAGCGCTCGAGCATTACTTTTCCGGCGGTAACGGCGGCTGCATCGGGCCGATACGCCGACAGTCCCTGCGCGATCGTATCGGCATTGACGAACTCGTCTACGGCGAGTGCGTCCTTGAGCAGATACGGAGCGGTCGTGCTTTTGCCGGCGCCGTTGGGACCGGCGAGGACGACTGCTAAGGGTGTCTGCGAAGTCATGCGACCAGCGCCAGAAGATCTCTGTGGATGTCGGGCCACGGCTGATTCAGATTGATCGTCCTGATGCTTATCCGATGGGCCTTGTGTGCGTATGACGCTGACAACGGCTTGTCTACGGTCGGATAAAGCAGCATCGCATCACACGCGCTATCCGCGCTCGACAAGTTGTCCAAGTACGCGTTGATTTGGTACAGGTGGGCTGAGCGCAACGTGTTGGCGTCGTAGTGATGCTGCGTCGCCTCTGGCGTGTACTTGCAATCGATGATGATCTTTCTGCCGTCAGCCGTGAGGCTGATGTCGGTCTGCATCTTTGGCAGCAAGCCAGCAGCGACCTGGTCTTCCGCGATCCAATTCCAATAAATGTCTTCGCGCTTGACCTTGTAGCGGCTGTGAATGCGGTAGAAGTTCCTGACGAAGCTCTCGTAAAGGACTGCCATCTGCTGCCGGTCGCGCGAGAAGTCTCTGAAACGACTGCGCCCCGATGCCTCTGATATGAGCAGGTTCCTATGGATCAGCTCACAGACCTTCATCAGAAAATCGTAGAACCGGTTGTTCCGGTGCAGTTGCACCTGCCCGAATCCGCGGCTCGTGATTTCGATATTCCGCACTTCGGCCAAATGGCGCACCAGTCCGGACAGTTCGTCCGCATTGTGCCGGGAAATCTTGTCGGTGCGAACGAGTCTGACGAGCGTTGCCTTCAGGATCTGATTGTGAAGAACGTCGTAGCTGAGCTCGTCGAATTCACAAGGGAGGGCGGCGGTGAGTGTGCCGGTCTTTGCCACGGCCGAAAATGCAATCTTGCCCCTGAGTCTGCTGGTCCATTCATCCCGCCCTACGTAATTGCGATCGAAGCCGCGCTTCAGGACATGATTCGTGCCTGCGCTGAGGACACGCGCGAACAGATCAACCAGCTCGGTCATCCCAGCAGGGTCGACGTCGACTAGTTCCTTCTCCTCCAGCTTGTCCCACGCATAGCAGAGAAGGTAGTAGATGTTCTGAATCGGGATCTCCATCGACACCTATGCCAGCAACGCAGCCCGCTGCTCATCGACCTTCTTGTCATCGTCGAACCAGTACTCCTGCAGTAGCGGGACGATCTCAGACTGCACGACACGACGGTACCAAGCGTCGTCCGCGACGGCGCCGTTGCGAGGGCAGAAGAAGCTGTGGCCGATCTGGTAGCCAGCACCAAGGTTCTTTGTGTCGGCTGAGATCGCGTCGTTCAGCGCTTTCATCCTGCTGACGATTCGTTTCACCAACCCAGCATCGACGCCATTGGTCTCGAGATATGCACCGAAGGCCGGACTCGCGAACTCGGGTCGCAGCGTCACGAACCTGAAGCGCCGACGAAGGGCGTAGTCGACCATGGCGAGGGACCGATCGGCTGTATTCATCGTCCCGATCACATAGAGATTTTCCGGAACGTAGAATCTGTCATCAGCATCGGTCGCATAAGCCAGCGGAATCGCCCATTGCTGCCCGCGCTTGTCGGCCTCAATCAGCATCATCAGCTCGCCGAAGATTCTGCTCAAGTTGCCGCGATTGATCTCGTCGATGATGA
>DAINCF010000425.1:0-6364 GCA_036732565.1 Vicinamibacterales bacterium | reverse complement strand
GCATTCCTCGACGCTCGCGGGATCGATGCCCGCCCGTGCGACGGCCTCACGCACGACCAGCGCGCCGAGCTCTGGCGCGGGCATGTCTTTCAGCGTGCCGAGGAACTTGCCGGTGGGCAGGCGCACCGCGCTGACGATGACAGCTTCTGGCATAGAGACTCCCGATGATGGCGATCAAAACAACCGATCAACTGTAACTCATAGCAGTCGTCCCGAGGCTTGGGGCCCGAGGCGTGGGTCGGACCCCGGGGCGGCTCGCGAGCCGCCCCTACACTGCCGCCTCTACACGCCCGCCCCTACACGGCCCCTACACGTTGGTCGCGAGCCGCCCTTACACCTTGGATGATCCACGCGACCCTGAGATCTCGATGCGCGTGACGAGGTCGGGGCTGAGGAGTGTGGCCAGGCGTCTGAGAATCAGCGTAGAGGATTTCGCAATGGCTGGGCCCCAGTGTTCTTCCGACACCGTCACCTGTAGGATGCCATCGGTGCCGAGGCGGACCGTGCTGACGCGGGCCACCGCTGGTCCCACCGCGACGCGCCAGGCAAAGCTCACCTTGTCGGGCGTGAGCGGCGCCTTGCGGAGGATTTCGGCCAGGACAGCTGGGATCGCGGACTGTGCAGGAATCATCGGCCGCCCGAAAACATACGATCACAAACGTACACTTCAAATCACAACAGGCAATGCCCGATCACCCTACACTCATTCTGGCGAGCGGTTCACCCAGGCGCGCGGAATTGTTGCGCGCGGCGGGGATTCCGTTCGAGGCGTGTGCCGCCGACGTCGACGAAACGCCCTGGGAGAACGAGCTGCCCGAGGCGCACGTCCGGCGACTGGCGACGGCGAAGGCCGAGGTAGTGAGCGCCGTCAAGCCCGACCGTACGGTGCTGGCGGCCGATACGATTGTCGTCGTCGACGGGCACATCCTTGGCAAGCCGCGGGACGCCGAGGACGCGACGCGGATGCTTCAGATGTTGAACGGGGCGCGGCATACGGTCCTCACGGGCGTGGCGGTGGTCGCCGAGGGGACCACTCGAGTGGCGCTCGAGTCGACAGACGTCTGGTTCGCCCGGCTCTCGCAGGATGAGATCGCGGCCTACGTCGCGAGCGGCGAGCCCATGGACAAGGCCGGCGCCTACGCCGTGCAAGGGCAGGCGTCGCGCTTCGTGGAGCGCATCGACGGAATGTATTCAAATGTCGTCGGGCTGCCAGTCGCCCGGGTCTACCGGATGCTGGTAGACGCGGGGTGGATGCAGTATCCTTGAGAGCTAGAGCACCCAGAGTTATGAGCCAGAAAGCCGCAAGAATCGGAATCACGGGACTCGTCCTGGCCCTGGCGTTCGGCGGCCTGCTGTACAGCTCGCTGTCCGAAGGCACCGAGTACTACAAGCACGTGGACGAGGTGATGACGGCGCCCGACGCCTGGTACGGCAAGAAGCTCCAGCTTCACGGCTTCATCGTGAAGGACTCGATCCTGCGGAGCCGCAGCTCGCTCGACTATCGATTCAAAGTGCACAGCAACGGACAGGTTGTGGACGCCACCTACACGGGGATCGTGCCGGACACGTTCAAGCCAGATGCCGAGGTTGTGTTGAAAGGCGTGTTGTCGCCCGAAGGATTCGCCGTTGCGCCGAACGGCGTGATGGCCAAGTGTCCTTCGAAGTACGAAGCCAAGCCAGGCGCGGGCGGCGCAACCGCCGGAACGTACTAGCCCGTCGTCGGCCGGCCTGAAGGCCGGCCGCTACATACGAGGCCCGAGCCTCGGGTCCGAAGCCGCGAGCCTCTGATGGCATCACTCGGCGCGTTCGTCCTTCTACTCTCACTCATCGCGGCCGCCTACGCGGCCGCCGCATCCGTTGTCGGCGCGCGGCGAGGAAGTAGCCGCCTCGTCGAGAGTGGCATCGGCGCCTTCTACCTGGTGACCGCGCTGATGACGGTGGCGTCGGGGATCATCATCTACGCGTTCGTCTCCGGCGACTATTCCATCAAGTACGTCCAGCGCTATTCCGACAGCACGCAGCCGCTGTTCTACAGGATCACCGCGTACTGGGGCGGGCTCCAGGGCTCGATCATGTTCTGGGTCTTCCTGCTGTCGTGCTTCGGCGCGGTGGCGGTGAAGGTCAACCGCGAGCGCCATCGCGAGCTCATCCCCTATGTCGTCGCCGTCACGGCCGTGGTGGAGATGTTCTTTCTCTTCCTCATGACCGTGCACAACAACCCGTTCGATACCTATCTGACGGAGTCGCACGCGGATGGACGCGGGTTGAACCCGCTGCTGCAGAACTTCTACATGGCGATCCATCCGCCGACGATGTACCTCGGGTTCGTCGGGTTGACCATCCCGTTCGCCTTCGGCATGGCGGCGCTGATCACCGGACACCTCGACGACTCGTGGCTGCGCGCGGTGCGTCGCTGGACGATGTTCTCGTGGTTCTTCCTGTCGTTGGGGCTGACGCTCGGCATGATCTGGGCGTACGAGGAACTGGGCTGGGGCGGGTTCTGGGCGTGGGATCCGGTCGAGAACGCGGGCGCGTTGCCCTGGTTCACGGCCACAGCGTTCTTGCACTCGGTGATGGTCCAGGAGAAGCGCGGCATGCTGCGCGTCTGGAACGTCACGCTGGTCATCATCACGTTCATCATGACGTTGTTCGCCACGTTCATGACGCGCTCGGGCATCGTGCAATCGGTCCATGCGTTCGGCGAAGACCGCGAGCTGTCGCTGTTGTTCACGATCTTCATGATCGGCACGCTCATCGTCAGCTTCGGCCTGGTCATTTACCGCCTGCCGCTGCTCAAGGCGCGCAACGAGCTGGATTCGTGGATGTCGCGCGAAGCGGCGTTCCTCGCCAACAACTGGATTCTGCTGTTCTCGGGGCTGTTCGTGCTCTTCGCCACGATGTTCCCGACGTTGAGCGAATCGATCGCCGGCGAGCGCCTCACGGTGGGCCCGCCGTTCTTCAACAGGTGGATGACGCCGATCGGTCTGATGCTGCTGGCGCTGACCGGGATCGGGCCGCTGATGGCGTGGCGCAAATCGTCAGCGGTGAATCTGATTCAGCAGCTGATCGTGCCGCTGACCTCCGGCTTGCTCGCCGGGGGCATCGTCGTGGCGCTGGGCGTGCGGATATGGAGCTCGGGGATCTGCTTCGCGCTGTGCGGCTTCGTCTTCGGCACCATCGCGCAGGAGTTCGTGCGCGGCGCCATCGTTAGACAACGATCGACCGGCACCGATCTCTTCACCGCGCTCGTCGGGCTGGTCGGCCGCAACAAGCGGCGCTACGGCGGCTACACCGTGCATCTGGGCATCGTCCTCATCTTTCTGGGCTTTGCCGGTGAGGGCATCAGCCGCGATCAGCAGGTCATCCTGGCGCCCGGGCAGACGGAGGTCTTCGATCGCTACACGCTCCGCATGGACGCGCTGCGCGTCACCGACGATGGCCAGAAGCAGATGGTCACGGCGCATGTGACGGTGCTGGACCAGGACGGCCAGGACGTCGGCAAGATGACGCCGGGGAAGTGGTTCTTCCGCAAGCACGAGGACTCGCCGACGAGCGAGGTGGCCATCCTGCGGTCGTTCGCGCAGGATCTCTATCTCGTCATGCCGGCGTTCGACGTCAAAGAGCAGACCGCGAGCATGGAAGTGCACCTCAATCCGCTCGTCAACTGGATCTGGCTCGGCTTCGGCATCCTCGCCCTCGGGACTGGCATTGCGCTGCTGCCGGACAGCGTCTTCTCGTTTGCCGTGGCGCGCCTGCCCGCCGAGGCGACGGCTGCGCTCCTCCTGTTCGCGCTGCTGCTGATGCCAGGGACGGTGTTCGCGCAGCACGTCGAATCGTCGGGCATCGTGCGGCGCTCGAATGAAGAGCGCGTGATCACTCGCAAGCTCGCCTGCTGGTGCGGATGTCCGCATCTGCCGGTGGGGGATTGCACCTGTGGTCACTGCGCGATGGTGGGGCAAGAAGTCGAAGGCATGATCGCGAAGGGGCAGACCCAGGAGCAGATTCTGGCGCACTACGTCGCGCAGGCGGGCGGCTCGCACGTCCTGGCCGAGCCGCCGAACGACGGCATCGGCGTGCTGACGTGGATGCTGCCCTATACGCTCGGCGCGCTCGGCATCGTGTACGTCGGCATCACCGCCGCTCGATGGAACCGTCGCCGGTCGGCCTCACCCTCCGCGCCGACCACCGATCCCGACCTCGAGGCGCGACTGAACGATGAGCTCCGCGATCTCGACTGATACCGCCAGCACCGCCGAAGCGGTGCCCTCCGGCAGCGGGGCGCACGCGGTACCCCCGGACGATAAAGCGCTCAAACCCTGGCAGTTCTTCCTTCTGGCGGGCATGCTCGCGGCCACGGCTGCGGTCCTCGTGGCGACCGGGCAGTCGATGGCGTCCATCATCACGCTCAGCCTCACTGTCGTCGCCGCCAGCCTGGCGGGCCTTGGTACCTATCGCACGCTGGTGCCGTTCGTCGGCCCCGCCGCGATTCTGTCGCCGGATGCGCCGGCCGGCCGCGCGCGAGCCGCGATCGAGCGTGAAAAGACACTGGTCTTGCGCGCGATCAAGGATCTCGAATTCGACCGCGGCATGGGCAAGATCGATCAGGCCGACTTCGATGAGATGAGCGCGCGCCTGCGCCGTCGCGCCGTTGGCCTCATCCAGCAGCTCGAAGGCGGCGTGGCCCACCGCGATCGGATCGAGCGTGAGCTCGCCGAACGGCTCGCGAAGGGCGGCGCGGGCAAGACGAAGCCGGCGCCGCCGCCGTCCGTGGCCACATGTCCGTCGTGTGGCACGAGTAACGATCCGGACGCGCGATTCTGCAAGGAGTGCGGCACGAAGCTGGAGGCCGCGCGATGAGCCGCCCGATGGCAGGCCTGAAGGCCTGCGCTACGTACGCTCTCTCGACCCTGTCCGCGTCGTACGTAGCGCAGGCCTTTAGGCCTGCCACACGCCGGACGGCGTGCATCTTTGCGATCGTATGCATGCTGGCTCCTCTCGCATCCGCGCAGAACATGCCGCAGGCCAGTCAGGTCCACGGCGTGCCGCTGAACACACCAGAGCTCGCCACCGGCACGGTCACGGTTCGACTGTTCCGCGAGCGTATCGGCAACAACGTGCCGAATCATCCGGTCTCGCTCGAAGGCCCGCAGGGCTCACGCAAAGCGACCACGGACGCGCAGGGTCGCGCGGAGTTCACCGGGCTGACACCGGGTCAGACGGTCCGCGTGCGGGCCGACGTCGACGACGAAGCACTCGAGTCGCAGGAGTTTCAGGTCGCCGCGCAAGGCGGCACGCGGGTCGCGCTGATCGCCGGCATCGCCGCTGCGGCTGCTCGCGAAGAAGCCTCCGCGGCCGAAGCGGCCAAACAGCCCGCGCGTCCCGGCGTGGTCGTGCTTGGCAACCAGTCGCGCGTCATCATCGAGTTCCAGGATGACGAGCTCACGGTGTTCTACATCCTGGACGTCGTCAACGACGCGCGTACGCCGATCGATACGGGTGAGCCGCTCGTAATCGACCTGCCGGCCGACGCGAGTAACGCGTCGCTGCTCGAAGGCTCGTCGCGGCTCGGATCCATGCGCAACGAGGACCTGATTATCACCGGACCGTTTCCGCCGGGCAGCACCTCACTGCAGCTTGCGTATCGGTTGCCGTGGCGGGGCAGCTCGGTTGAGTTTCAGCAGGCCTGGCCGGTCGCGATGGACGACGTGTTCGTGGCCGTGGAGAAAGTCGGCGCCCTGACGCTGTCGTCGCCGCAATTGACGCAGCAGCAGGAAGGGCAGGCCAGCGGTCAGACGTTCGTGATGGGCGTTGGCCCGCGGCTGAATCCGGGGCAGCCGATGACGCTGACGTTGACCGGCCTCCCGAATCGCAGCACGTGGATGCGGGACATCGGCATCGCCCTCGCCTTCCTCATCCTCGCGGTTGGGCTGTGGATAGCCTTCGCCTCGCGCCCTGCGGCCGTGACGCCCGCCGCTCCGGCTGCCACGCAACGCGAAGCGCTGTTCGGCGAGCTGGTGGCGCTGGAGCGCAAGCACGCGCGTGGAGCTGTGGACCCGGCGTTCTATCACGATCGTCGCGGTGAGATCATCCTGGAGCTCGAGCAGGTGATGACCGACATGGAGCGCCGCGCGCCCGGGGTCTCGACGGCCGTGGGGCGCGAAGGCGCGCCCGCGTGACAGCTGACTTCACCCGCGTGACCGTGACCGACGTCGGGCGGTGGTTTGGCCGCCGCAAAGCCCTGGCCGGCGTCAGCTTCGATTGCCACGCTGGAGACATCGTCGGCCTGCTGGGGCCGAACGGCGCGGGGAAGTCGACGCTCCTGGCGATCCTCGCAACCCTGTTGCAGCCATCGGCCGGCCGGGTC
>DAINCF010000424.1:0-6377 GCA_036732565.1 Vicinamibacterales bacterium | reverse complement strand
CCGATCGAGGTCGATGCGGACGGCAGGTCGCGCGGCGGGTTTCGACTCGGGCGCTGGCGTGGCTTCCGGCGCGGGCTTGGACGCTGGGACTACTTCGTCCCCGGTTTCCGGCAGCAGCGGCGAGGGCTCACTCGCGCTGAGCACAGCCAGGTAGATCGCGCGGGTCACCGGCCGCTCCACCGAGCTCATGTCCAACCAGCCAACTCTAAGGGCGTAGTTCGTGCTGGCCAGAAAATAGAGATACTTGCCGCTGGCGTCGAACGCCGGGGCCGTGGCATCCGACAGGCCATCGGTGAGTTGGTGCGACTTTCGGTCGGCAAGCGAGTAGAGACAAATCGCCCGGAGGTGGCTGTCGAGGCTCTTCGAGTACGCGACCCATTGCGAGTCGGGCGACCAGGCGGCATCGAATCCTCGGCCTGGGTCGTCGTACGTGTCCGTGTCGATGGTGGTGGTTTGTCCGCTCGCGACCTCGAGCACCCACAGATGCAGATGGTTGTCGGTGAGCAGCAGGCGCGTGCCGTCTGGCGACCACACCGGCGCCGAGAAGAACGCCTTCGACGGCAGGGCAATCGCGCGCGGCTTGGTGCCGCCGGTCTGCTCGCCAATCATCAGTTGATACTCGCCGCTCGTGTCGGAGAGCCACGCGATCTGCGTGCCGTCAGGCGACCAGACCGGACTGCGATCGTGGGCGCCCGCGCTCTGCGTCAGGTTGCGAGGGCTGCCCTTCTCCGCCGGCACGGTGACGATCTCGCCGCGGGCCTCCAACGCGGCACGCACGCCGGTCGGCGACAGCACCGCGCTGCGGATCGTGCTCGCGATCTTCTTGAACTGCGGCCGCGCCCACGGCAGATCGCCGGTCACGTCGATCGACAGACGCCGCCCCTTGCCGCTCGCCGCATCGACCAGGTGCACGTAGCCGGCCTGCTCGTAGACAATGCCATCGCCGTTGGCCGAGGCGCTCATGATGTCGAAATCGTCGTGGGTCGTGAGCTGTGTGAGTTGCTTGGTGTCCACACGATAGCCGAACAGGTTCGTCGTGCCCTGGCGATCCGACAGGAAGAACACCGTGTTGCCAATCCACATCGGATGGCTGTCGTTGCTGTCGGTCCACGGCAGCGTCTCCGTCGCGTAATCGGAGAGGTTCATCAGTCGAATCGGATGCGTGCGACCGCCGCGGTAGCGCCGCCACTGGCTGCTCTGATTCTCGGCCCACTCGGCGAACATCGCGACCGCGATCTCTTCGTAGGCGATGCGCCTGCCATCGGGTGAATGGCTCGCCGTAAAGGCACGCGGCATCGGCAACGGATCCGGCACACCTCCCGTGCCCGGCGCCGCCGACCCACCGTCGCCGGCGATCGACCAGAGGCGGAAGTACGAGGCGGTGTTCGGCGTCGGCAGCGTGCCGCGCGTCGACGCAAAAATCACGCGACGTCCGTCCGGGCTCCAGCCGCGCACGCTATCGACGCCGGGATGAAACGTCAAGCGCTTCGACTCGCCGCCCGTCGTGGACATGACGAACACATCGGTGTTGCCGCGCAGGGTGGCCGTGAACGCGATCTGCGTGCCGTCAGGAGAAAAGCGAGGATTGGTTTCCACGTCGGGTGTGGACGTGAGACGACGCGCCTGGCCGCCGCTCCGGGGCACCACCCACAGATCGCTCGCGTAGGCGAACGCGACGTGCTCGCGGCTCACGGTGGGCCGGCGCAGCAAGCGCGTGCCGTCACCGTCGGCCCGAGCCGACACGACGAGACACAGCGCCCCGCCTATCGCGACCAGGGTGAGGAGCGCCCGTCTAGAACTCGACGCGTACGCCCAGCTGTACTTGCCGCGCATCGAACGCCGTATTGGGACGCCCGAACGCACTGGAGGCCAGGCTGCCGACGATGTTGTTGAAGTTGGTGCGATTGGTGACATTGAAGGCCTCCACCAGCGCCTCGATCGAGGTCGGACCGAGCTGAAACCGTTTGGCGACGCGCGCGTCCAATTGCCAGTTCGACGGTCCGCGACCGGCCATGCGTGGCAGATCGCCCGCGGCGCGACCGGGATCGCTGAAGCTCGCGCGATTGTTCATGTCAGACGAATCCACGCGCGCGCCCGGAACCAGATTCGGGCGATCGCTGAGCACCGTGTTCAGGTTGTTATCGGTGCCCGTCGTGATGTTGAACGGCACGCCCGACCGCGCGGTCAGCACGCCAGCGAGCTGCACCTGCCACGGCAGCGTGATCGACGCGCCGACCACGGCGCGATGCCGCTGATCGAAGTTGCCGTAGCCGTACGAATCGTCGATGTTGAAATCGCTCTGCTGATAGACGGCGTTCTCGGCGTCGGTCGTCGACTTGGCGGTGGACAACGTGTAGGCCACGTGGACGAGGGCGCGGTTGCTGAGACGGCCCTTCGCGTTGACGAGAAGCCCGTGATAGTTGCTGAAGCCCGAGGACTCGAGGAGTCGCACGAAGCCCCGCGTGGGATCCGGACGCGTGAAGGTCGGCGGCGTCACGGGATTGGTATCCACCAGCCGAATCAGCTCCCGGCCGCGAGAGTTGACGTAGTCCGCGCCGACCGACCATCCCGCGGCAATCTCGCGCTGGACGCCGACCGTCGTTTGGTAGGCGCGCGGGAGAGGCTGATCTGGCTGCGCGATGTAGGTGCTGGGCGGTGGCAGCGCTGCGGATGTTCCGCGCGTGAACGGATCGGGATAGCCGGGGTTCACAATCGCAATCGAGCTCTGACTCGAAAGAAAGGTCGTGAACAAAGTCACGTTGGTCAGCACGTTGTTGTAGAACGTGCCCCATCCCGCCCTGATGACGGTCCGATTGGTGCCGAATGGATCCCACGCCACCGCCAACCGCGGCGCAAGGCTCGATTTCTGCAGATCGAGCCCCGTGACGTCCCACGCGTCGTAGCGCAGACCGAGGTTGAGCGTGATGTCGCGCGGCAGGCGCCAGGTGTCCTGGGCGAACGCGGCCACACCCGTAGACACCATACGGAATCTCGGGTCGCCTTCGCTCCGGACGAACGACGTCGGATACGTCGTGAGGTCGTTGGCATCGAAGGGCCGGTCGGTCGAGAACTGAAACGTGCCGGGGTTGTTGTTGTAGACGTAGCCCTCACCGAGCTCGACGCGATTGACGTCGACGCCCACCTTCATCCGATGCCCGCCGCGTTCGTAGGAGAAGTTGTCGACGACCTGGATGCGGCGCTCCGGAAACGCTTGCGGCGCGTTGACCACCTTCCCGGACGTCGAGGACGGCCTCATGATCGTGAACGCGTCCGGGTTCCTGGTGAGCAACTCGTTGTTCGAGTCCGAGAGCTGCACGCGCACCTCGTTGAGCGCGCCGCCAGACAGGATGGTCGTGAGATCGCCGACGTAGGCGAGATCCTCGACCCTCCGATGGAGGCCGACTTCCTCGAGCGCGAATCCACCAACGCCGACGTTCTCCTGCTCCGGACGGTCGAGGCTGAATCGGGCGTTGATTCGGTTGCTGGCGTTCACCTGGTGCGTGAGCTTGGCGAGGAGCTGATTGTTCCGAAAGGGCTGCTCGACGTCGCCTGGCGCAACCGGCGACGTCACTGTAGCGATCTGCTGGCGGCGCGTCCCCTCGTACGACGCGAAGTAGTGCGTCCGATCGGCGACGATGGGCCCCCCGAGCCAGCCTCCGGGCTGCTTCTGCTCGAACGTCGCCTTGGTCGTCGAGAACGGCTGGCGCGCGTCGAGGCCTTCATCGCGATGAAAGTAGTAGACGCGCCCGTGCAGCGTGTTGGTCCCCGAGCGCGTAATCGTATTGAGGATCACGCCGCTGGCGTTGCCGAACTCCGCTTGATACTGGTTGGTGATGACCTGGAACTCCTGGATGGCATCCGGCGGGATGCTCGATCGGAAGGCATTGGTCGCCATCAACTCGGTGCTGACGCCGTCGACGAGCGTCTCGCCGCTGCCACGGGGCTGGCCCCCGCCGCCAACCGGCTCCTCGGTCGACGTCCCGCGTTGGATCACGCCAGGCGCCAACAGTGCGAGCGAGGCCGCCTGACGACCCGTGAGCGGTAAGCCGTCGATCTCCTCGCGACTGATGATCTGACCGACAGACGTCTTCGTCATTTCGACGAGCGGCGCTTGTTCGCGGACGGTAATCGTCTCGGCGACGCCGCCGACCTCGAGCGCCACGTCGATGGTGATCTCCTGTCCAATCTCGAAACGGACGCGCTCGCGCTGCAGGGTCTTGAATCCTGCCAGCTCGATCGTCAGGTCGTAAGTGCCCACAGGCACGTGCGAGAGGACATACCGGCCGGCCGCGTCCGTGACGATCGAGCGCACCAGGCCGGTGTCGGGTTCGCGCAGCGTGACGGTGGCGCCGGGCAGCACCGCCTGACTCGTATCCCGCACCACCCCCTGCAGCGTGGCGGTGATGGTCTGGCTCGCCGCCGGCCGTGGCGCGAGCCCGCCGGCGATCGCCAGGAGAAGCGCGAGGTGACGAAGGAAGCCAATCTGCCTGGTCATGCAGCCCTCCCTGCCTCCCGAACCGCTCGCGTCCGTGCCCGGCACGTGGCGCGAGTGATACAAATGTCACACCAAAGAGGGCCGATCATACCAGCTTCTCTCGGGTCGTCAATCGAATCCGTGCGTGCTCGTTGCCATTGTGATACGTTTGCATCGCATGCCGGTGACCCACGACGGGCTCAGCACGCCCAAGCTGCCGTCAGAGCTCACACGCGGCCTGAATCCCAAGCGACGTGAACTGATCGCCCCCATCCTGGAGCGCCCCCGCGACTACGTGCTGTTGAGCGTGCGCAAGCTCGCCGAGGCGGTTGGCGCCGATGCGATGGCCGTGTTGCGCGCGATTCGCGACATGGGCTTCGACGGCTACGCCGACTTCAGGCGCTACCTGCACGAGCTGGCGCTGGTGCAGGCGACGCAACTCGATACGATGCAGCCCGCCCTGCCGACCGATTCCAGCGTCGCCGCGCATCTGCAAGCGTCGCTCACGCTCGACGCCAACAACCTCACGGCGTTTCGGCAAGCGCTCGACAGCGCTCGCATCGAGGCCGTCGCGGAGCGCCTCTATACCGCGCGGCGCATCGTGCTGCTCGGCGGCGATCTCGCGTCGGTGCTGGTGCGGTTCCTGCAATACAACCTGGCCGTCATCGACCTTCCGGCGACGGCGTGCACGAGACCTGGTGAGGTCGTGCATGGCATCAGCGGGTTGGGCAAGGCCGACCTCGTCATCGCCATCACGTTCCGGCGAGGGCTGCGACAGACGGTCGAGGGGCTGCGACAGGCACGCACGCGCGGCGCCTACTGCGTGGCGGTCACCGACACGCATCTGTCGCCGATCGCCCGCTTCGCGCAGGAGTACTTCGTCACGCCCGTGGAAGGCACGTTGTACGGCGTGTCGTACGTGGCGCCCATGGCCTGGTTGAACCTGCTGCTCGTCGCCTGCGCCGCGACCCGAAAGACCCGGACCATCCAGCTGCTCAAGGCCGCCAACGCCGAGCAGCGCGCCGGCTTCCGGTGGTACCAGGACGATCAGCTCCCGGCATCGCGCCGCGCCAGGCCCGCGCGCGCCGCCAAGCGCGCGTCGAAGTGACCTAAGATCGCGCTCGATGAGCGCGTCTCCACGCATCGGCCTGGGGTGCATGCGCCTCTCGACCGAACGCGATCGGGACGAGGCGAGCGGCATCGCGGTACTGCACGCGGCGTTCGACGCGGGCGTGACGCTGCTCGACACCGCCGACGCCTACTGTTGGGACGACTCGGAACGGGGCCACAACGAACGGCTCATCGCACGCGCGCTGGCGACGTGGAAGGGGGACCGATCGCGGGTGCAGGTCGCGACGAAGGGTGGGCTCACGCGGCCGAACGGTCGTTGGGCGCCCAACGGGCGGGCCAAGCATCTGATCGCTGCCTGCGAGGCCAGCCGGCGCGCGCTCGGCGTCGATCGCATTCACCTGTACCAACTGCATGCGCCCGACCCGCGGACACCGCTCGCGACCAGTGCCCGGGCGTTGGCGACATTGAAACGCGAGGGGCTCGTCGACGCGATCGGTCTCGGCAACGTCACGGTCGGTCAGATCGAGGAGGCGCGGCGCATCGTCGAGATCGATGCCGTCCAGATCGAGCTGAGCCTCTGGCACGACGACCACGCCCTGAGCGGTGTGGTCGAATACTGTCTCGTTCACGGCCTGCGGCTGCTGGCCTATCGTCCGCTCGGCGGGTCGTCTCGCCGTCGTCGCGCCAGCGGCGATCCGACGCTCACGAGCCTCGCGGCGCGACATGGCGCGACGCCGTTCGAGATCGCGCTGGCTTGGCTCATCGGCGTGTCGGCCCACCTCGTGCCGCTTCCTGGCGCCACGCGGGTGGAGTCGGTGCGGTCCATCGCCCG
>DAINCF010000423.1:0-6394 GCA_036732565.1 Vicinamibacterales bacterium | reverse complement strand
CTGCCAGCGCGGGTCGGCGAGACCTTCGTCGTGCTGCGCCGCCTCGGCGCGGGCGGGATGGGAGTGGTGTACTTGGCTCGCGACACGGCGCTCGGGCGCGAGGTCGCGCTCAAAACGCTGCCGCAGCTGAAGCCCGGGAGCATTGCTCGGCTGGGCGACGAGGCCCGCGCCATGGCCGCCCTCAATCATCCGTCGCTGGCGGTGATCTACGGCTTGGACTTCTGGCGCCGGACACCCGTGCTGATCGTCGAGTATCTGCCCAACGGCACCCTCGCGCAAGCGCTTCGGCATCGGGCACTGTCGACAACGGACGCGATCTCGATTGGCGTGCCACTCGCGCGCGCGCTCGTCTTCATGCACGCACACGGCGTGTTGCATCGCGATCTGAAGCCCAGCAACATCGGCTTCGCCGCGACCAACGCACCCAAGCTCCTCGACTTCGGCCTCGCCTCGCTCGCAGAGCCGGCGTTGGTCTCACCGCGCAATGGCGCACCCTCTCGCGACGTGGTGCGCGCGGGAACGCCGGCGTATCTGCCGCCGGAGGCCTTCGATGGCATGCCTCCATCCGAGGCCTTCGACATCTGGGCGCTCGCCGTCGTCTTGCTCGAGGCCATCACCGGCGTGAACCCGTTCGCAGGGGCTCGTCACGCGCATGCACACACGGCAACGCACGTTAGCGCCCGGTTGCCCGCTCCGCCTCTGACCGCTTTCTTCGAGCGCGCACTCCATCCCGAGCCCAGCCGTCGGTTCCTCACCGCGGCCGATCTGCTCTCCGCGCTCGAGACGCTGCCGATCTCCAGTCGATCGTTCGATCCCGCGCCCACACGCGAGTAGAATCTGGGTCGGCTCACTGCCGGAGGCCCGATGAAAGTCATCCTAGTGGGATGTACGGTTGATTTCCATGGGGCCCGTTCCGTAGGAACGGGCCAGACAACTATGCCGAGCAACGGTGTTCGCGACTTCACTTTTCGTCGATACGCTCCACTAGTACTTCTGACGATGTGCGCGTCGATGTCGACGACGCTGGCGAGCGCGCAAGAGTGGGATCCCAACGCGATGGGGACGTTCTCGATCATCGCCCGGGATCCGAGCACCGGCGAGCTCGGCGAGGGCGTCCAGTCAAAAGCCTTTGCCGCCGGCAATCGCGCCGTCACGATCAAAGGCGGCGTCGCGGTGATTGCGCATCAAGCCTCCGCCAACCCGATGTACGGCGCCGTCGGTCTCGAACTGCTCGGCGCCGGCATGACGCCACAGCAAGCGCTCGACATGATGGTGCGGAGCGACGAAGGCCGCGACAGCCGACAGGTGTCCATTCTCGACGCGCAAGGTCGAACCGCCTCGTGGACCGGTAGCGGCGCGAACGACTGGAAGGGGCATCGCTGCGGCCCGAACTTTTGCGCACAAGGCAACATTCTGGTGAGCGCGGAGGTCGTCGACGCCATGGCGCGTTCGTTCGAGGGCTCGACGGGTCCACTCGCGGAGCGACTGCTCGCCGCGCTCGACGCCGCGCAGGCAGCGGGCGGCGACGCACGCGGCATGCAATCGGGCGCGCTGATCGTGGTCAAGCCTTTGGCCGGGTCGGGAGGGTTCAGCGATCGCGTGGTCGATCTGCGCATCGACGATCACAAGACACCGCTCGTCGAGCTTCGACGCCTGCTGAACATGGTGCGCTCGGGACAGTTGCTGACCGAGGCGAATCGCAAGATGACGGCCGGCGATACGCCGGGGGCGACCGAGGCAGCGCAGAAGGCCTGCGATCTTTCGCCGGAGAATGACAACGCCTGGGTCGGCCTCGCGTCGATCCATCTCCGCGCGGGACGCAAGCCCGCGGCGATGGACGCGCTCAAGCGCGCGATCGAGCTGAACCCGGCCCATAAACGTCAGCTGCCCAAGAACCGGAACTTCGAAACCGTCTTCGCCGATCCCGAGTTCCGCCGGCTCACCAGCGGGCCCGAGTAAACACCCTCGGCCGGTGCTTCGTGTACATCTGACAGCATCCCAAAACGCGCTTCCACCGTCTAAACCCACCGTGATTCGACGACGGACTGTCTTGTACGCGTGTATCGGCCTGCTCGCCGCCGGCTGGGCTTCCACGGCTCGAGCGCAACCCACTGCTCGAGCTGAGGTGCAAGCGACCCACGTCACCCGCCCTCCGACCATCGACGGCCTGCTCGACGATGAGGCATGGCAAGTAGCCCCGCTTCCGACGGGCGAATGGCTCTCGTACAACCCGTTGTACGGCGACCCCATCCCGCAATCGACGACGGTATGGGTCGCCCACGACGCCGACGCCATCTACTTCGCTTTCAAGTGTGACGACCCGGAACCGGGTGGCATCAAGACCTCGGTCACGCGGCGCGACAACATCTGGCAAGACGACTGGGTTGGGCTCAGCCTCGATGCGCTCGGGACCGGACAACTGTCGTATCACATGATGGTGAACCCGAGCGGCGTGCAAGCGGACATGTTGAATAGCGTGGCCAACGGTGAAGACAACGCGCCGGACTGGATCTGGAACAGCGCGGCGCGGCTCACGCCCACGGGCTACACCGCCGAAATCCGCTTGCCGTTACAGAGCATTCGTTTCCAGGGCGGGACGGACACGCGGATGGGCATCCTGTTCTGGCGCCGCATCAGCCGCCTCGGCGTCTCGGTGTCATGGCCGGCGCTCGCGCCCGGTCGATGGGTCTTCGAGCAGAACGCGGCACTACGCTTCGACGAGATCCGTCCGCGACTCGTGCGCGAGGTCCTCCCCAGCGTGACTTACGCCCGCACGCAATTGCGCGACACACCCACCCAGTGGGCATCCGCGGACGACAAGGGCGACGTCGGCTTCGGCGGGAAGATCGGCCTGACGCCGACGATCACGATCGATGCGACCGTCAATCCCGACTTCAGTCAAGTCGAGAGCGACGCGTATCAGGTCGAGGTCAATCAGCGCTTCCCGGTCTTCTATTCGGAGAAACGGCCGTTCTTCATGGAGGGCGCCGGCGTCTTCGCGTTGGCCGGGATGGGGAACGACAACAGCCTGCAGCGCGCTGTCCACACGCGCCGCATCGTCGATCCGATCTTCGGCGCAAAGCTCACCGGCAGCGTGGGACGCGTGACCTTCGCCACGCTCTCGGCCGTCGATCAAGCGGCGGGACGCGATCTGCCCGATGGCAGCACTGGCCTCGGCAAGGATCGCATCTTCAATCTCGGACGCGCGCAGTTCGGGCTCGGCCCGAGCAACTATGTCGGCGCCCTCGTCACCGATGCGCAGTTCGCCGGCGGCTTCAACCGCGTGGTCGGCGCCGACTTGTCGTGGCGTCTGTCCCGCAACCAGCGCATCGAAAGCTTCGGCATGGTGTCACGGACGCAAGCGCCGGACGCCGACGCGACCGCGTCTGGCGAAGGGGCGCAACTGACGTACACCTATGAGACGCAGAAGTACACAGTGAATGGATCCGCGGAGCACTACGACCGCGACTTTCAGATGGACACCGCGTTCATCAATCGGGTCGGCATTACGGGTGGATGGTTGTTCGCGCAGCGGAACTTCTACCCCGATCGCACGAAGTACGGCTGGGTGCGGCGCATCTCGGCGGTCACGTTCACGCAGGGCGGAAGCGATCGCATCAACGACGGCCATGACCTGACGCAGTTGATCGGCGTGCGGGCCAACTTCACGCGGCAAGGCTTCCTGAGGTTCGACCAGTCCTTTGGCTTCGAGCCGTGGCTCGGTCAGCGCTTCGACGGTGGCCGCTCCCGGGTGTTCGGCGAGGTGCAGCTGTATCGATGGCTGTGGCTCGAGGGCCGCTTCTCGGCCGGACGCGCCGTCTTCTACGATCGCGTCGATCCCTTCCAGGGCCGCTCACGAGAGGGACGAATCAGCACCACTCTGCAGCCCAACGGACAACTGTCGCAACAACTCACGTGGGAGCGCGTCGCGTTCGACCGCGAGAGCACGGGCGCGCGCGTCTACACCCTCGACATACTCAACTCCAAGACGACCTATCAATTCACGCGAGCGCTGGCCGTCCGTGGCCTGCTGCAGTACGACAGCTCCACCCGGCGTGTGCTCACCGACTTTCTCGGCTCGTACGAGCCGCGCCCTGGCACGGTCGTCTACGCCGGCTATGGCTCGCTCATCGAACGCCGGGAGTACGAGGATGGCCGCTGGGTCCCGCTCGAAGGCCGCTACCACACGACGCAGCGGGGCTTCTTCTTCAAGACGTCGTATCTCTACCGCTTCTAGTGGAGCGTATCAACAGAATCGCAACCATCTATCGAGAGCTCTGGGAGCAGTTTCCCGACCGTTCCTACGGAACGGCCGGTTGTGATTCGACGGTACCAGCCCACTAGTGAACCTTCTCTCCTTCGGAACGTAGGATCCTGGATGAGAGGGTGGATCGATGACCAAGAGCTTGCAGGCACTGAAGTTCCTGTTCGTAGGCCCGCTGATTCTCGCGCTGCTGGTGGTCATCAACCTGATGACCTCGCCGGGCAACTGGTGGGTGCAGTGGGCGGCCCTCGGCATCGGGATTGCCTGGGTCATCAGCCTGATCCAGGTCGTCAAGGCCGTGGTCCTCGCAGGTGGGCTGGCGGCCCTTGGGGCCTACCTGGCGAGTCGTCGACGGACCTGACGCCGGCCGTGTCATGATCGACACGGCATGGGCGACCAGACGTTCGCGGCCGACCGGCGCTGGCCGGTGATGACAGAGCCACCCGCGCTCGAGCCCGGTGACGTCCAGATCTGGAAGGTCGATATCACCCCGGTGCCGAGGCTCGCAGCTTCTATGCGCGCCCGCTTGTCACCTGACGAATGCGAACGGGCCGATCGATACGTCTTCGACCGCCATCGCTTCCGTTATATCCAGGCGCGGGCCGCCCTTCGCGCGCTCCTCGGTCGACATCTGGAGATCCCGGCGGCGGACGTGGTCCTCGAGGCGGCGCCAGGGGGCAAGCCGTTCCTGGCCGGCCCGGCCCCTTCGCTCTATTTCAACGTGTCGCACTCGGGCGATCTGGCGCTCATCGCGCTGACGACCGGCGGAGAAGTTGGTGTCGATCTGGAAGTCGTGCGCCCACATCCCGACGACTGGGTCGCGTTGGCGCGCCGGTACTTCGCCCGCGAAGAAGTGGTCGCCCTCGAGCGCTACGCTGCGACCGACCGCGTCCAGGCGTTTTTTCGTGCCTGGACCAGAAAAGAAGCGATCGTGAAGCTGCTGGGTGATGGTCTGCGCATGCCCTTGGACCGGTTTATCGTGCCGCTCGACGAACGCGCGACGACGCCGGTCCTTCTGAGCGACGGCGGCGTG
Organism: Vicinamibacterales bacterium; assembly: GCA_036732565.1. GTDB lineage: Bacteria > Acidobacteriota > Vicinamibacteria > Vicinamibacterales > UBA2999 > JAIVJN01. Next base: position 1,097 of record DAINCF010000423.1, on the reverse strand, counting down.
GTGCCCTGGCACCTCACGCCCCTCACACCTGCCCCAACCTACTGGGGCGCGTGTGCCACCTACCGCCGCCCAGAACGCATTGTCTTGGGCGAATGGACCGAGGATTTCGCTAGTTTCCAGGCCCCATCCTGACTTTGTTCCCCGTTGCCCCCTCACCGCTCCCCTTCTCATCTGGTCACAGCGCGAGAACAGTGCGATCGGCGTGGCCGTGCGCGAGCTGAGCCGTCTGGATCGAACCTTGCTCTAGTGCTGGACATCGTCGGTCCGACGCTCCTCGGTCGTGTGACAGAAATACGGAAAATCACACGATATGCGGCGGAAAACGACGGGATATCACCCCGGTGAGGCACAGAGCAAAGTCTGGCCTAGACCGGAACAAAAGCCTCGTTGGGGCGGTGTCCTGGGTGCGAGCGCCGGAATGTCAGGCGAGGCCCGACACGACGAGGATAAAAGGAGACAGCGGCAATGGTGACCGGGTTGATTTTGGCAGTTTGGATTGGTATCGAGGGTCTCGGGATTACGGCTCAACAGAGCTATGACTACGGGTTCTTCGACGACTGCCAAGTGCAGATCGTGTGCGGGTCCGGCATCGAGTTCGAGTCGTTCTCGTATAACTTCGAAGACATCGGGACCGAATTTCAGGTGGGTCCGCGGATGTACGGCATCACGAGCTACAACACGCCTCAACTGGTGTGGGACGGCACCTCGCTGCAATACGTCACGGGAGCCCATGCCGGCGGTTGGTTGCCGGAGTACAACTGGACGCCGCTGGACGCCGGGCACTTCCTCTTCTTACGGAGTGTCACAGGCGAGCTCTACGTGGCGATCGAGGACCTTCCGGCTCTCGCACCCGGGCTGAACATCCCGACCGACCTCGACTACAACGACGGGCTTTACCGGATCGATCCGTTGACGACAGTGCCTGAACCGGGCTCGCTCATTCTGCTCGGCACGGGTCTGGCCATCGCGGCTCGTCTCCGCAGGCGCCGCGCGCAGTAACCTTTCTTCGCCTGACGGGCGTGTGCCCCCCAGCCACGCCCGTCCTCCTCTTTTGGCGGTAGGGGCGGCTCGCGAGCCGCCCCTACACCTCGATATAC
>DAINCF010000422.1:0-6395 GCA_036732565.1 Vicinamibacterales bacterium | reverse complement strand
CGGCCCGCCGAATGAAGGCCGCTGAGCGCGGCACGCCAGGCGGGCAGCGCGCCCGCGAGCAGCGCGACCACGATGGTGACGGCGCCAGTGAACGCCATGGCCCGCAGGTCGAGGTTCAACGTGTCGATCCACGGCACCGTTCGGGGACCCAGACGGGCGAGCGTGGTCAGCGTCCAGTGCGCGAGCAGCGTGCCCGCAACGCCGCCCAGCGTGGCCAGCAGCAGACTCTCGGTCAGGAATTGCCGAACGAGCCTGCCCCGGCCCGCGCCGAGCGCGACGCGGATGGCCAGCTCACGTTCGCGCGCCGATCCTCGCGCCAGCAAGAGATTGATCACGTTCACGCAGGCGATGAGGAGAACGACGGCAACCGCCGCGGTGAGGAGGCCGACCGCGAGCCGCACGTTGCCGACAAGATGGTCGCGGAGGACGAGGATGCGTGTCCCGCTGCGCTGGTTCGTACGCGGGTACTCGGCTGCAAGCTGACGCGCGATCGCATCGAGCTCCGCGCGTGCGGTGTCGATCGTGGCCCCGGGTTTCAGTCGCCCGACGACCGCCCAGAAGTTGCTCGCCCGCAGGCGCGGCTCGTGTTCTTCGATGGCTTTGGGCAGCCACGCGTTGCGATTGCCGGTCGCCGTGCCGAGCAGGCGGGGCTCGAAGCTCGCCGGCACGATCCCGACCACCAGACTGGGCCCATCGTCGAACGTCAGCGTTTGTCCGACGATGGTCGGGTCGGCGCCGAACCGCTGACGCCAGAAGCGCTCTCCGAGAACGAGCACGCGACCTTTCCCCGGTTGGTACTCGTCAGGCGTGAAGAATCGCCCCAGGAGCGGTTGCACGCCAAATGACTCGAAGAAGCCGGGTGTGACCCTCGCCGCGCCGAAGACCTCTGGCCGAGACCCGCCGGTGAAGTCGAGACTCCAGGGATCCGCCGCGGCGAGCAGCTCGAACGAAGTCGCCCGGTCGCGCCAGTCGAGGAAGTTCGCCGGAGCAACGTCGAGCAGATCGGCACTGTCCCCGCGGGTTTCCCATAGCGTGACGATCCGGTCGGGATCCGGGTAGGGCAGAGGCCGCAAGAGGACCTGATCGATCACGCTGAACATGGTCACCGTGGCGGCGATGCCCAGCGCGAGGATGCCCGTGGCGGTCAACGCGAAGCCGACCTGGTCGCGCAGTTGGCGCCAGCCGTGTCGGAGATCGTCGATCCAGTCGAAGTCGGCAACCGAGCGCTGTCGCAGCCATGCCGCGTCCGCGAAGGCGCCGAGCGAGCGGCGCACCAGCGCGGCGGGCGTCGTGTGCCCTTCGTCGGTTGCGTGGATGAGCTCGGCTTCCCACTCGCGACGCCAGTCGTGCCGAAGGGATGCGGGCACGAGCGGCGACGCCGCGGCAATCAGACGGAGGGGCCAGCGGAGTCGGCGGCGAGAGGTGGACGCCATGCCTAGCCCTCTACGACGGCCGGACGGGGGCGTCGCGCGATGGCCGCGATCGGGCGGTACTTCGTGCGCGCCTCACGTGCGGCCGCGATGCCGGTGGAGGTCAGCTCGTAGTAGCGCCGTGGCGGACGCTGTTCACGACGCGCCACGCTTTCCCGCTCCCAATGGGAACGCACGCATCCCTCCGCGTTCAGGCGACGGAGGATCGGGTAGACGGTGCCGCTCGGCAGGGCGGTCGCGTCCATGATGTCGAACCCGTGGTGATGGCCTTGCAGCAGCGCCTCGAGGACGAGGGCAGTGGGGTAGGTCAGGCGCACGGCTTCCTCCGCAGAAGTCTACCTATGTAGACTTCGACGGGAGGCGCGCGCAAAAAGTTGGAAGGCCGGCAGCGATGTAGGGGCGGCTCGCGAGCCGCCCGCCGGAAAGGCCAGCCTACGACGCGGACAGCCGGGCCGACAGACGGGACTTGTAGCGGGAGGCGGTGTTGCGGTGGATGATGCCCTTGGCCGCCATCGAGTCGACCAGTGACTGGGTCGTGCTCAGCTGCTTCTTCGCTTCGTCGATCTCACCGTCATCCAGCGCCTTGCGGATGGCCTTGAGTCCGGTGCGCAGCTTCGACCGCATCTGCCGATTGCGCTCGCGACGGACCACGTTCTGGCGGTGTGCTTTCAGCGCCGACTTGCTCTTCTTCGCCACAGATACTCGTCCTCTCCCCTGCTCGGAGTCGGTTAGAAACCCTGATCATACTACAACAGGCCTAAAAGCCCTCGATTCGACGCGCCGGCCTGCCGCCAACAAGCCGGTCACCCCTCATCAGGCTACACGCTCCAGCCTCGGCGGTCGTAGGTGGCGTTAAACGGAGGCTCCGAATGGCTGGATTCATCCCGAGATCCTGGTCCCCTTGGCTGTTGAGCGCGTTGCGCATCGTGGCGGCGGTTCTGTTCATCGCTCACGGTACACAGAAACTGTTCGCGATGCCGGTGACCGAGCCCCGCGCGGCGGTCGAACTGATGTCGCTCCGAGGGCTGGCCGGAGTGCTCGAAGTCTTCGGTGGCGGGCTGATTCTGATCGGCTTCCTGACGCGACCGGTCGCCTTCGTCCTCTCGGGCGAGATGGCATTCGCCTACTTCATGAGCCACTTTCCGCGAAACTTCTGGCCGATCCTGAACGGCGGGGAGCCGGCGGTGCTGTTTTGCTTCCTGTTCTTGTACCTGGCGGCAGCGGGGGCGGGTCCGTTGAGCGTCGACGCCGCGCGGCGATCCGACTAGTCGGGTGGGCTAGCGGCCCCCGATGACTTCGAAGGTCTGCCCGGCAGGGGGCACGTTCGAGTAGCGCCGAACCGGCCGGCCATCCACCATTTCGATCCACTTGTAGATGAGCCGGGCGCCGGTGGACGTTCGAGGCGGGGCCACGGGTGTGGGCGCCTTTGCCGTAATTTTCCGCACGTACGCCTGCGTCTCCCGGTAGGGCGGCACGTCGCCGTAGCGCTCCACACTGCCCGGTCCGGCATTGTAGGCGGCCAGCGCCAGCCGGACATCCTGCGAATAGCGTCCCAGGAGCTGCTTGAGGTAGGCGACGCCGCCGCGAATGTTCTCCTCGGGATGGAAGGGATCCACGACGCCGAGCTCGCGCGCGGTGGCTGGCATGAGCTGCATCAGCCCCTGCGCCCCCTTCGGCGACACGGCAGCGGGATTGAACCCTGATTCGACCTGGATGACCGCCCGAATCAGGTCGGCGGATACTCCACTATCGGCCGCCTGCCGCTCGATGATGTCGTCGAATCGGCCGGCCGTTTCAGGAGCCGCCGGCTTGGTGGCGCGAACAGTGGGCCGTCCCGCCACCGCAAACGTGACCATCTCGCCGCCGTCGACGCGCGGCCGGTCCGAATACACCTGAGCGCCGTTGGCGTCGCGCCAGGAGTAGATCTGGGCCCAGGCCGGCGTCGCGCCCGCCAGGACCGTCAGAGCGACGAAAAAGCGAATCAATCGGGTCACAGTGCCTATCTGGTCTTGTATCGGCCGTTGCCGCGGTGTGCATTAGCCGTCGCTCGGGGGCAGTGGCCGGGGCTCGGGACACGCTCGACTCCCGTAGAATCGTGCTCGGCTCATGTCCCTATCCGCCGGCTCGCGCCTCGGCCCGTACGACATCGTGTCGCCCCTGGGCGCCGGCGGCATGGGTGAGGTCTACCGAGCGACCGACGCGAGGCTCAAGCGTCAAGTCGCCGTCAAGATTCTTCCGCCGGCGCTCGCCGCGGACTCCGCCCGGCTGGTGCGCTTTCAGCGCGAAGCAGAAGTCCTGGCGTCGCTGAATCATCCCCACATCGCGGCCATCTACGGGCTCGAAGACTCGAATGGCGTGACGGCGCTGATCATGGAGCTGGTCGAGGGGCCAACGCTCGCCGATCGCATCGCACAGGGACCGATCCCGGTCGACGAAGCGTTAGCCATCGCGAGGCAGATCGCCGAGGCCCTCGAAGCCGCGCACGAGCAGGGCATCATCCATCGCGATCTGAAGCCGGCCAACATCAAGGTTCGCGACGATGGCCAGGTGAAGGTGTTGGACTTCGGCCTCGCGAAGGCGAGGGAGCGCGCCGATGTGTTGAGCGACATCGGCCAGACCGTCGACACTGCGCAGTCGCCGACGATCGCCTCGCCCGCGGTCTCCCAGGCGGGCGTGATTCTCGGCACCGCCGCCTACATGTCGCCGGAGCAGGCGCGCGGCAAGCCGGTCGACAAGCGCACGGACGTGTGGGCGTTTGGCGCCGTGCTCTACGAGATGCTGACCGGCGCGCGCGCGTTCGAAGGCGAGGACGTCACCGAGCTGCTGGCGTCGGTCGTGAAGTCGACGCCGAATTGGGCGGCGCTGCCCGCGGATCTTCCCTCCTCGGTGGTGACGCTGATCCAGCGATGCCTCGAGAAGGATCGGAAGACCCGGATCGGCGACATCGCCGTCGCGCGATTCCTGTTGTCGGCGGATGCGTCGGTCGCATCGGCTGCTCCTGCCGTTTCCGGATCGAGCGGGGCTCCGTCACGGTGGCTGCAGCTGGTGCCGTGGGTCGCCGCGGCGGTTGTCGTCGGAGCGATGGTTCTGTGGCTCCTTCCCCGACGGGCAGACGAGGCACGACCGGTCGCGCACCTCCTGATGAATCTGCTGCCGGCCGAGAGCCTGGCCTCTAGCCCGAACGCGTATCCGCGGCCCGCTCGCACGGCAATGGTGTTCGCTCCCGATGGGAGACGCGTGGTCTTTGCCGGCGCGCGCGGTACGGCGACGCAGCTCTATGCCCGGGCGCTCGACCAGACCGATGCGATGCCGATACCCGGGACCGAAGGGGGGCAGGCGCCGATGCTCTCACCGGACGGCGCGTGGATTGGGTTCTGGGCCGACGACAAGATGAAGAAGGTGCCGGTGGGAGGCGGGCCGCCGGTCACCATTTGCGATCTGCCGGACGACAGCTTCTGGGGTGCGAGCTGGGGAGAAGACGACACCATCTTCTTCGCGGCGCGCGCAGGGATGTTCAAGGTTGCTGCAGCGGGTGGTACGCCCAGCGCGATCACCACGGTGGAGACCACGAAAGGCGAGCGTCATCTGTTGCCACAGCCGTTGCCTGGTGGCCGTGCGCTTCTCTTTACTGCGCCGCCGAACGTCGCCCTGCTGTCCCTCGACACCGGTGAGCGGCGCACGATTCTCGAAGGGGCCGCCGACGCTCGCTACGTCGATACCGGACATCTCGTCTACATGAAGTCCGGCACGTTGATGGCCGTGCCGTTCGATGTTCGCTCGATGCAAGCGACGGGCTCGCCGGTGGCGCTGATCGAGAACGTGATGCACGCCGTGAATGCGGGCAACGCCGCCAACGAGACGCTCGCGGGTCAGTTCGCCGTCTCGAGGTCCGGGGCGCTGCTCTACGTTGACGGCGGCATCTTTCCGAGCCTGCAGAGCACGCTGGTGTGGGCCGATCGCAACGGCGTCGCGCAGCCGCTGGCTGGCGCACAGGTCCGCCCCTATCTGTTTCCGCGCCTCTCACCCGACGGCCAGAAAGTGGCGGTGGCGGTCAGACGCGATACGAGTCGCGAGACCGACGTCTGGATGTTCGATGTGGCGCGCCAGTCTCCGACGAAGCTGACCTTCGATGGCGGAGGCTCGCCAGTCTGGTCGCCGGACAGCAGGCGAGTGCTCTACGCATCCGGGTCGGGCGGGATTACGCACCTCGAGCTGGTCAACGGTGACGGCAGCGGCACACCCGAGCGGCTCGCGACGGGCGAGATCAACCGCAGTCCCGCCTCGTGGGCGTCGGGCCCGAGGGCCATCGTGTTCCTGCAGCGACCCACGCCCAACACATTCGGAATCTGGGTGCTCCCGATGGATGGCGGCACCGCCGGCGCGCCGAGGTTGTTCCTCGAATCACGTTTCAGTTTGCAGTACCCAGAGCTGTCGCCGGACGGCCGATGGATGGCGTACGTGTCCTTGGAGTCAGGAAGCGCGGAGCTCTACGTGCAGGCGTACCCCGGCGGAGGCGAGAAGATACGCATCTCGACCGAGGGAGGCCTCGAGCCGATCTGGACCAACAACGGGCGCGAGCTCTTGTACCGATCGTTCACCCCATCTGGGGGCTTGAGGTTCATGTCGGTGACCATCCGTTCATCATCCCCGTTTCAGGCGGACGCCCCGCGCGTGCTCTTCGAGAGCGGCCAAGGCGAGTACGACACGACATCGCCGCTGCGAGAATGGGACGTCACGCGCGATGGTCAACGCTTTCTCCTCACGCGTATCAGCGAATTCAAGGACACGCCGGTCACGACGATGCATGTCGTGCTGAACTGGGCGGAAGAGCTGAAACGCCGAGTGCCGACGCGGTAGTTCGCGGCGTGGGTGGTCCGGGAGCGCTTGCCTCGCGGATTCCTGGTACGTAGCGCAGGCCTTCAGGCCTGCCAAACACGTCGGTAGGCCGGCTCTCACGGCCGAGGC
>DAINCF010000421.1:0-6407 GCA_036732565.1 Vicinamibacterales bacterium | reverse complement strand
TTCGCCGCCTCCGCCTCCAGGCGGAACCCCCGGCGCGCCCGGCGGCCGTGGCGCTTGCGGCGCCGGTGGCGCCGGTGGCGGGGCGTTGGGATCCCGCGCGCGGCCGCGCCCGAAGTCCATGTCCGAGCGCGACGGATCCGATCCCAGACCGATCGACACGATGTTGGTGAACGAATACATGTAGAGGAAGTTGGTTTCTGGATCGAGCGCGCCTCCGGGCCAGTTCACCCCGCCCGTGTTCGACGGCAACATCAGCGTGCCGAGCGGCCCGTCCCATGTGCTGACGACGGGTGGCGTGAAGAGCGGGCCCATCTTGTGCCGCGAAGCGAGCTTGATCGCTTCAGCTCTCAGCTCCGGCGTGAAATCGATCAGATCGTCGACGGTGACGCCTTGCCGCTCGAACGCCGGCGGCTTGGTCACGAACGGCTGCGTCGGCGCATACCACTCACCGGGTACGTCCCCCTTCTCGACGGCCCGCTCCTCGATCGGCCACACCGGTTGCCCGGTCGCGCGATCGAAGACGTAGACCCATCCCTGCTTCGTCGGTTGCGCGATCGCCTTGATCAGTTTTCCGTCGACGGTGATGTCGGCAAGAATCGGCGCACAGGGGATGTCGAAGTCCCAGATGCCGTGGTGGACGAGTTGATAGTGCCACTTGCGCTGACCGGTCTTCAGATCGAGCGCGACCAGGCTCTCCGAGAACAACGTGTCGCCCGGGCGGTGGCCACCGTAGTAGTCGCCGGTCGGGAGCTCCACCGGGAGATAGACCAGGCCGAGCTCTTCGTCGATCGACATCTGCGCCCAGACGCCAACGTTGCCGCTGTAGGACGCCGATTCGTTGAGCCACGTCTCCCAGCCGAATTCGCCGCGGAGCGGAATCGTGTGGAAGATCCACAACCGCTTGCCGGTGCGCGCGTCATAGCCGCGCACGTAGCCCTTCTCGTGCTTACGGCTCTTGGGCATGTCGCCCGGAAGATGCGCGGCGCCGACCACGATGACGTCCTTGGCGATGATCGGCGTCGCATGGAGGCCGATCTCGCCGGTCTCGAGATCGACCGCCTGATCGTTCTCTTGCTTGAGATCAACGAGACCGTTCTTCCCGAACGTCGGCACGCGCGCGCCGGTCTTCGCGTCGAGCGCGACCATCTGATAGCCGGGCGTCACGTAGACGATGCGAGCTTCCTTGCCGTTTGCCCAGTAGGCGAGGCCGCGCCCCGACAGTTGTCGTGGCGCCGACTCGCCACGTTTGCCTTCGTCTTCGCGATGGATCCACAACATCTCGCCGGTGGCCGCGTCGAGAGCCACGACGGTTCGTCGCGAGCCCGCGGTGGTGTACAGCACGCCGTTCACCACCAGCGGGGTCGATTGAAAGTTGAACTCCGGCCGCGGGCCCAGCGAGTCGGTCTTCAGGCGCCACGCGACTTCGAGCTTGTCGAAGTTGTCGCGGGTGATCTGATCGAGCGGCATGTAGCGCGTGCTGCGGAGATCGGCCCCGTACGTCCGCCACTCGGTATTGGGGGGGCTGGCGGCAGGCGCTTGTTGAGCGGTGATCGCCACGCTCATCCAAACCAGCCCGACCGTGAGTGGGACGAAGGTCCACGCCAAAAAGCGCCGTCTGTGGGGCATCGCTACGTCTCCTGAACGCGTAGGTACAAACACGAAGAACAGAAGAACACAAAGCAAGCCAGCGTTGGTTCCGGCTTCGTGTCCTTCGTGTTCCCGTTTACCTCACTGCTTGGTTCCCGACGTCGTCGCGGCAAACGGGCCGACCTCGGGCTTGCCCTGCGTGTTGGCGAGCGGACCCAGCTCCGCGGCGACACCACGGGTGATTGCGGCGGTCTCGCTGCCGGCTTGGAAGCAGGTGAAATCCGGTCGATCGCGCCAGGCGAGCGGGCCGCAGAGGCGGATGCCCGCATTGACCGTGGCATCGTGGACGATGTTGATCACGCGCTCGTAGTCGGGCGAGCCCTGTCGATAGCCGGTGAAGTTGCCGAGATCGCCGCTGGCCGCGAAGAGCGCGGTCACACCGGGGATCTTGGCGATGGCCTCGGCGTTCTTTAATCCTTCGAGCGTTTCGATCATGAGGATCAACACGATGTTGTCATTGATGGTGTTGCGATAACCGCCCGGCACACCGCCCCACATCGCGGCGTCGAACGCTTGACCGCCGCCGCTGCTGCGGCGACCGAGCGGTGGGAAGTAGGTCCAGTCGCGCGCGGCGGTCGCTTCCTCGACCGTATCCACGGTTGGCACCACCACCACCAACGCGCCGGCGTCGACTGCGTGCTGGATCTCGCGCTCGTCAGTGTAGGCGACGCGCACGCCTGGAACTGCCTTGGCATGTGGACACGTGCGCCAGAGCCCTGCCGCTTGATTCCAATCGCGCTGGTCGTGCTGCATTTCGGTCCAGATGAAATCGTAGCCGGCGTTGGCCATCGCGCAATAGGTTTCCGGGTCGGTGGCACTGAATACCGTGCCGCCTGTGACCTTGCCACCCTGCTGCAACTTCAGCTTCACCGGATTCCAGACCTTCGCGCCGGGTGGCGCATTGAAGGCGGGACCGTACTTCCAGGCAGCTGGATCGAATGGCCCCTGATTGACCGCTCCCTGCAGCGGCGTCTTCTTCGCGCCGCTGTCCTTGCCGGCCGGCGCGGCAAGCGGGAACTTGCCGGCGCCGGCGTCAGGATTGTTGGCGTACGGATCCGCGGTCGGCTGTGGCTGCGCGGGTTTCTGCGTCGAAGGATTCTGCGCCTGCGACCACAGGGTGCCGACCAATCCCATGCATACGATGGTGAATACAAACAGCTGCTTCACGAACGACCCCTTTCTCAGACTTGGGTCTTGAGGCCCGAGGCCTGAGGCTCGTACCCGAACGGCCTCAGGTCCCAAGACTCAAGACGCGAGCCTTCGTGTTTTAGAACCCAAATCTCAGTCCTACCTGCGCCTGGCGCGGGAAGCCGGTTCCGCCGACCAGCGCTTTCAGTCGCAGGAAGTCTGCCGTAATCCGCATATTGCCGCCATTCGAGCCCGCACCGGTAGTGGCATTGGCGGGGGCCTCGAAATTGGCGCGATTCGTCACGTTGAACACGTCCACGAACGCATCGAGCGTCCGGCGGGCCCCAAGCCTGAGGCGGTAGCCGGCGCGCAGGTCGAGCTGCACGAAGCCCGGACCACGTGCGCCGTTGCGTCCGCCTTCGTTTTCAACGTCCTTCATCACGTACGGGCCGGCCGCAGGGAATGCATTGTAGGTCCCCGCCGGCGCCGGCTGGAAGTTGATGCGATTGAGATCGGTGTCGAGCGTGTCATCTTGAATCGTGAACGGCGTGCCGCTCAGCATACGCAGCGTGCCGCTCAGCGACAGCCCGGTCAGCTTCGGCACTTCGTACCGCCCGCTCATCGTGAAGTTGTGACGACGATCGGTTGGCGACGCAGCGTACCACTCATCGAGGTTGAGATCCGACCCGACCTGCAGATCCGGCGTGTTCTCCTGACCGGCCGTGACCCCACGCGAGTAACTCAACGAGTACGCGCCGCGCAGGCTCCAATTGTTGGCGTAGCGCTTTTCGACCGAGAGGTTCAACGCGTCGTAGTTGCTGTAGCCATACTTCGTCGTGCGCAGCCGGACGACACCGCCGTACGCGGGTTCACCGGGGGTGAGGCTCGCGTTCAGGATGCCAAATGGATCGGTGAAGATGCGATTATTGCCGTCCCTCACGGTGTCCCTTCCAGTCGCGATATTCAGGTTGGGGTTCAAGAACATGCTCCGCCCGAGCATTCGGACGTAGTCGGCCGACACCGCCACGCCACGGAACCACTCGCGCTCGTATCCCACGCTTAGCTGGTGAAAGTACGGCTGCTCGCGATCGGGATCATCCCACGTGACCGTACCGGTATTGCGTACGGTCGTTCCCGGAGGGTACAGCCCGTTGATGTACGCGCGGACCTCTGGCGCCAATTGATCGACGCGTCCAACATTCAGTGCGGGATCCGTTGGAAATCGACCGTTTCGGGGTCCGGTGTCAGCGATATTGGGACCTGGAAACTCCGCGGTAAATGAGCTTGCGTACTTGGTGTCGGTGAAGAAGTTGTCGACGGTGCCGAGCAGCGTCCGATCGTAGAAGATGCCATAGCCCGCGCGCACCACCGATTTGCCCTTGCCGTCCGGGTTCCACACGACGCCCAAGCGCGGTGCGATGTTGTTCCTGTCGACGGGATACTTGGACGAGTCGCTGAACAGCGGATTACCGGGATCCTCATCGACTGGCATGACTTCGAGATCGTATCGAACCCCGAGGCTGAGCGTGAGGCCAGGTCGCACCTCCCACTTGTCCTGCGCGAAGATCTCCGCGACGTGCATGACCAGCTCGTAGGTGAGCGGACTCGGCACGCGGATCGTCAGGCGTTCCGGATAGGTCCGCGGGTCAGCTGGATTGAATGGCGCATCCTGATTGCCGCGGAAGATGTACGTGCCATTCATGTTGCTCCAGTTCGGATTGCTCAGCCAGGTGCGCGAGTAGCGAGCTCCGACCTTCGTATCGTGCTTGCCCATCTTGTCGGGGATGAACCACGAGAACGTGTCTTCGATCGAGTACGACCGCTGGATGGAGTAGTCCATCGTCGCGGAGGCTTGCGTATCGAAGCTGTCATAGTCCAGCACCGGCGGCGCATCGACGATGCCAATTCCGGCATCGTCAGCACAGGGAACGCAGCGCGCGTAGTCCGGGTTGAGCGCCCGCCACGCCGGGTTGGCGTGCACCGTATCCTCCAGCACGGCGCCGAGGCGCACGGTGTTGACCCTCGTGTTCCCGAGCACCGAGGTCAGGGTGCCGACCAGCGTTTGATCCAAATCCGTTTCGTCGCCGTAGGCAGTGAGCGTCTCCTGCTCGGTGTCGAGGCGATTGAACTGCGGCGCCTTCTCGCGGAGCCAGCGGAACGCCCACGTGTGGTTCTGATGGAGCTGGTGATCGATGCGCCAGAGCGTGTTCCACGCCGATTCCTCGCTGGCGGTGGAGTAGCTCTGATCCGGGCGAGTGGGAAAATTCCGCGACCAGTTCCGCCGTGCCACGATGCGCTCCAGGCTCGTGAAGAAGAACAGCTTGTTGCGCAGGAGCGGTCCGCCGAACGTGCCTCCCCATTCGTCCTTGCCCACGTCGGGCTTCTCGTCGTTGGCGACGCGCGCGAAGAAATCCCGCGACGTCATCGATTTGCCGGTGAAGAATCCGAACGCGGAGCCACGAAAGTCGTTCGTGCCCGACTTGGTGACGGCGTTGATCACCGCGCCGGACGCGCGGCCATACTCGGCGTCGAACTGATTGGTGATGATCTGCACTTCCTGGATCGACTCGTTCGCCGCGCGCGTCTGCCCGCCGACGTTCGATCCGCGCTGATCGTCGGTGTTGTTCGAGCCGTCGAACACGATGTTGTTCGCCGCCGTCGGCTGGCCGTTGGCTTGAAAGCTGTCGTTCAGGAACTCGCCGCTCGGGATGAACACGGTGCCGGGCACGTTGCCGATGAACGCCATGTAGCTGCGATTGGCGGCAGGCAATTCCTGCAGCTCGTCGGACGAGATATGCCCACCGATTTCCGCGGTGGACAGATCGACGAGCGGCGCGGCGGCTGTGACCGTCACCGTTTCGTCCAGCGTCCCGACCTCCATCGTCAGATCGAGCGTTGTCGTCTGGCCGACGGTGAGGACGATGCCTCGCCGATCGAGGCTCTTGAAGCCTTCCAGCTTGGCGGTGATTCGGTAACGCCCAGGGACCATTTGCGACACGAAGTAGTTGCCGCCGGGGCCGGTATCCACTTCGCGAAAGATTCCGGTGTCTTCGTTGGTGACCACGATCGTGACGCCGGGTAGGACGGCGCCCGAGGGGTCCGTGATCTTGCCGCCAATCTCCGACGTGCCCTGCTGCGCGATGAGAGACGTGGTCGCCGCCCAGAGACACGCCGCCGCTGCCAAGCCAATTCGCAGTTCACGCATCTGCCGCCCCCTTGATGACCGAACACAGGATGGAGGAAGGCCGTGGGGTTGCGCGCGACTGAATGACCAGAGTCGGAAAACGGTCGGAGTATACGCGTTTTGCATGCAGATTCAAGCTGGAGGGAGCGATCTTTTACAGCTTTTTACTTCTCGATCACATGCGTCCTGCAGATGTGAAACCGGCAAACTACGAATAGACGGCGGTTACTCATATGCCGGCGCCGACGGCGGCTCGAGCGGTAAGATACGCGGCCTATGCGCATCACACGCCGCGATCTTGCATTCACCATTGGCGCCGCCGCCGGCCTCGCCGCCGCTCGGCCTCGTCTCGCACTGGCGCAGCCGCAGCCGGCGGCCCCGGCGCCGGCGCGCGTCAGCCCGCCATCGGTCGTCTCGAGTCCGCCTCGCGACTTCACGCCGGGCGCGC
>DAINCF010000420.1:0-6428 GCA_036732565.1 Vicinamibacterales bacterium | reverse complement strand
CGGCGCGCTGATCACCACGCCACCGCGCCAGCGGCGTCTCGTCGTCGCACCCGCGGCACCGAGGGCGGCCAACGCCATCGCGATGAGGGCGCCGGCCCCCAGATCGGCGCCCTCGGACGGGGGCGATGCTCGAACCGGATCGAACAGCGCCGTCAGGACCTCGAGGTTCGACACCGCGGGTGCGCCGCCGGCGGTAAGAGCGGTCGTGAGGACCGCAACGCGCGCGCAATAGAGCGCGACGCCGACCGACGCGGCCAGCAACCCGGCGGCGACGAACCCCACGCGCACGCGTTTTCGATGTTCGCCAAGCGTGAGCGACGCGAGCACCATCGGCGCGCACAGGATGGCGAGCCACGACGTCGAGATCGCGGCGACCCAGCACAGAAGGCCCGCCGCATTCGAGGCGGGAGCCGTTCGTATCGATCCGCCGTCGCGAGCTTCCGGGTCGTTGTGGCGAGACCGACCGGCTTCGCGCGCCGATCCAGCGCTTCGTCGCCCAAGAAACAACCAGGAGAGCCAGGTGGACGCCAAGGCAATCGCGAGCGGGCCACCGTGCCGGACCGAGTCGGTCCACGGCCCGGTCGTGATGGTTGCGATCAACGCGACCGCGGCGGCGGCGGCCGACGCGCCGTAGAGGACGGACAGTAGCCACGCCTCGCTGGCGAGGCAGATCGCGAGCAGCGCGGCGAAGAGCCACCAGATCGTGCCCACCCACGGAGCGCGGAGGACCGGTTCGATCAGCTGCGCGGCGATGGAATCGGCTGGTTGATATCCGGTGTAGAGCGAGGGAAGGGAGAGCGAGGCTGGATCGCGCAGGACGATCCATGCGGCTGAGGCGAGCCCGGCGAGCAGCGCGGCGGCTCGGACGCTCATCGGACGGTATGCACTATAACCTAGCGAGGCTCCGCCTCACGGGCGCGGTTTCGCCTCGCTAGCGGCAGCGTCGCTTTGCCCCGCCTCCCGGCGGGGCTCACGCGAGACTCCGCCTCAGACCGCCGAGACCGATCGCGCGGGCGGGGCTCAATTGCAGCCGCCTCGCTGCACCCGAATGAGCTCTCGGACGCCGTCAGCAAGCTCGACGACGCGAATCTCTTGAGGGCGCGGACCAGTGGTCCGCATCACCCAGATCCGCGCATCGCTGGCGACATCATGCACCACTCCGAGCGGGGCAAGGCGGTCCAGCTTGATGAACTCGTCGTAGGTGGAGAACCGATGCGAGCGCGCGTCGAGCCGCCGCACGCCCTGCGGTTCCAACGCCACCCACCCGCTGATCGAGGTCCCGCGCCAGACGTCCGTGGCGCGGCGGAACGACACGTCGACGAACGCCGTCGACGGAGGGCGGTCCTTGACCGTGTAGATGTGAGTCTCGCGAACCCAGTCGCCGGTGACATTGGTGACTAGCCCCTCAGCAACAGCCTTCCACGCCATGTCCCAATGCGCTTCGGCGCGTCCGAGCTCGTGTACGGGGAAGAGTGGTGTGTCGCGGGTCGCCTCGATGGCGACGACTTCACCGTCGGGTGCGGCGGGCTCGCGCTGGGCCGGCGCATCCTCACACGGCGAGCGCCAGCGGCGACCGTCGAAGTGCGCCACCGGTTCGCGAAGCCCGTCGGCTTCGACGGAGAAGAGCGTGAACCCCGGTACGGTGCGAGCCCCGGGCACGATGTCCCGATACACCGAGGTGCCGGCCGCGAACACCAGCACGAGCACCGCAAAGGCCCAGCCGGGTCGCGGGCGCATGATTCAGAGATTACAACGGGAACGGAACCCAGGGTTCTCGGGTTCCAGGGTTCAGGTGCTGGCGTCCGGGTTCTGGCTCAGAGTCGAGAACCCTCGAACCGAACCCCCTCGAACCGAGCACCAGAACCGAGAACCCCAGAACCGAGAACCCGAGAACCCGGGTTCTTTATTTCGGAAACAGTCCCAACGCCACGAGCAGATCCAGCCGCGCGCGGCGAACGCGATCTTCGGCTTGCGCCGCAGCCGTATCGGCGTCGCGGGCGACGCGCTGCGCGTCGATGACCTCGAGATTGGTCACCCCGCCCGCGCGAAACGCGACGTCGGTAATGCGCACGACCTCGGCCGCATGTTGCGCCGCCAGGCGCGCGTTCACCACCCCGCGCTCGGTGCTCGCGACGGACTCTTGTGCGTTGCGCAGTTCCGAGCGCACTCGCACCTTCAGATCGTCGAGCTGGAGCTGCGCGGTGTCGCGCGCGACCTCCCGCTGCCGCCGGAGCGATCTGCGGTCTCCACCGTCGAAGAGCGGGATGTCGACGCCGACCACGGCCTGCCACGTCCGCGCGGGCGCGAAGAGACCGGCCGGATGGATCCACTGCGGCTGAAACGACGCCGTCGCGGTCGGCACCCAGTCCTTCCAACTATCGCGCACGACGCGATCCGCCGCGGTCACCGTCGCATCGAACAGTTGAATGTCGGTGCGCTGCGAGAGCCACGACTCGTCGCTCGGGGACGTCGGAATCTCGAACGCCGGCTCCGCCGCTGCATCGACCGCCTTGTCGGCCACGATCAGGACGCCGAGGGCCTCCTGCGTGTTGTAGAGCGCCAGGCGCGACGACTCCAGCAGCACCCGAATGCGCTCGAGGTCCTGTGACGCGCGGAGCTCGTTCAGCTTGCTGCCACCACCCGCCTCCAAGCGCGCGCGTGCGTAGTCGACGTGCGTTTGCGCGTTTTCGATGGCGACTTGATTCACCTCGACCTGACGCTGCGCGGCGATGATCGCGAGATACGCCTGGGCCGTCGACGTCGCGATCTCCCGCCGGACGTCGGCTTCGCTCAAGCGGGAGATCTGGACCTGATCCCGCGCCTGCGTGGCCGCCGCCCAGCGAGCGGCGGAGAGAACCGGATACGAGACGTCTCCGGCGAATGTGCCCTGTGTCCGCGGCTGCGTGACGAACTCGTCGAAGCCGCGCTCCTTGTCGAGCACGGTGAGCGTGACCGACGCGCCAGCCGTCGGCTTGTAGACCACGCGCGCCTGCTGCAACAGGGCCTCGGCATTCAGGATCGCCTGCGCGGCCTGGGCGAGGGTGTAGTTCTTCTCGAGCGCCCGACTGATCGCTTCGTCGAAGGTAATGCGCTCGAGGGGTGTCGGCGGCATCGGCTGGGCGGGCCTGTCCGCCGAAGGCTTGGCCGAGGCGGGAGCGGGGGTCTGCGCCCCCGCTACGCTGCTACCGACGATCGAGACGATGAAGAGGATGCACAGTTCATGAATGACACGCCTACGCATGAGCGCCTCCAGGGACCACAGGCGCCGCATCGTCGTCATCGTGCGCGTGCCGGCCCTTGCCCGGCACGAGGGTGCGAATCACCACGTAGAGCACCGGAATGAACACCAGCGCGAGGAACGTCGATACCAGCATGCCGCCGGCCACCGACGTCCCCACCGACCGCCGCGCTGCCGCGCCAGGACCGCTGGCGATGGCAAGCGGCAGCACGCCGAGGATGAACGCGAACGACGTCATCAGAATCGGCCGGAGACGAATGCGGGCGGCTTCGATCGCCGCGTCGATGATGGACAAGCCGCGCTCGCGACCCTGCTCCGCGAACTCCACGATCAAGATCGAGTTCTTGGCGGCAAGACCGATCAGCAGGACGAGGCCAACCTGGCAGTACACATCGTTGGCGTAGCCACGCAGGAACTGCGCGCTCAACGCGCCCAGCACCGCCAGCGGCACGCCGAGCAGGATGATGAACGGCAGAATCCAGCTCTCGTACTGAGCGG
Source organism: Vicinamibacterales bacterium (assembly GCA_036732565.1). Taxonomy (GTDB): domain Bacteria; phylum Acidobacteriota; class Vicinamibacteria; order Vicinamibacterales; family UBA2999; genus JAIVJN01. The sequence continues at coordinate 2,692 of DAINCF010000420.1, read as the reverse complement.
CCAGCACCAGGTAGACCACGAGAATGCTGAGCCCGAAAATGTAGGCGGACTGCGAGCCGGCACTGATCTCCTCGAGCGCCTGCCCCGCCCACGCGAAGCTGAAACCGGGCGGCAGCGTCTCGCGCGCGAGCCGCTCCATTTCCTGCAACGCTTCGCCCGAGCTGACCCCGGGCCCCGCCTGACCGTTGATCTCGGTCGAACGGAACAGGTTGAAGTGGCTGATGACCTGCGCCGCCGTGGTCTCTTGCAGGCTGACCACGGTATCGAGCGGCACCATCTCGCCAGAGTCGGCGCGCGCGTACAGCTCGCGCAGATTGGACGGCGTCGCGCGATAGCTTTGATCGGCCTGCACGTACACGCGATACGCACGGTTGTTGAAGTCGAAGTCGTTCACGTACTGCGAGCCCAGAAACACCTGCAGGGCATCCGTGACCTGCGAGATGGGCAGGCCGAGGCTCCGCGCGCGGTCGCGGTCGATGTTGACGAGGAGCTGCGGATCGTCCGCGCGGAAGGGCGAGAACAGCTGCGCAACGCGGCCGCCCTGATTCCCCGCGCCGATGACCCCGAACGTCGCACCGGCCAAGGGAGTGAGCGTGGGGCTGCCCGTTTGGTCCAGGATCTCGAACTGAAATCCGCCGAACTGCGACAAGCCTTCGATCGCCGGCGGCGGGAACGACACGACGATCGCCCCCGGGATGCCGAACAGCGGGCCACTGATGCGACCGAGGACCGCCTCCAACGCCTGATCGGGACGCCGCCGCTCCTCGAATGGCTTCAACAGCGAAAAGATGAGCCCTTGGTTCGGCGCCGCGCCGCTGAAGCTGAAGCCCATGACCGCGAAGGCCGACGCGATGTCCGGATCCTTGAACAGGACGCCTTCGACCTGCCGGGCGATATTCGAGGTGTATTCCAGGGAGGCTCCGGCCGGTGCCTGCACGACCGTGATGATGTAGCCCTCGTCCTCATTCGGGACGAATCCGGAGGGCACCATCTGGAACACCGCCCAGGTACCCCACAGGGTCACGATGAACAGCGCGATCACGGCCAGGCGCAGCTGCACCGATCGCCGCACGAAGCCAACGTAGATATTGGTCCCGCCGTTGATGATGCGATCGATGAACCGGAACACGAAGTTCTTCCCGTGATGTTGGCGGTCGAGCAACAAGGCGGCCAGCGCTGGCGTCAGCGTCACCGCGTTGAACACCGACAACACGACGGCAAAAGCGATCGTCAGCGAGAACTGCTGATAGAGCCGGCCAGTGAGACCTGGGAAGAACGCGACCGGCACGAACACCGCGACCAGCACGACACCGATGACGACCACGGCGCCGAACACTTCGCGCATCGCATCAATGGCCGCGCGCCGCGCGCTCTTCCCGTACTCGGTCATGTGCCGCTCGACGTTCTCGATGACGACGATGGCATCGTCCACCACGATGCCGGTCGCGAGGACGATGCCAAAGAGCGTCAGCGTGTTGATCGAGAAGTCGAAGAGCCTGATGAACGCGAACGTGCCGATCAGCGAGACGGGAATCGTGATCGCCGGAATCACCGTGCTGCGCCAGTTCTGCAGGAACAGGAACATCACCAGGATGACGAGGCCAATCGCCTCGAACAGCGTGATGATGACCTCCTTGATCGACTCGCGCACGGCGGTGACGTTGTCGAACGCCATCTGCCATTCCAGGCCGGCCGGGAAGTTCGCTTCCAGTCCCTCCATCACGGCGGTGACGCCGTCGAACACATCGAGCGCGTTGGCCGACGGCAGCATCGTGATGCCGACGCCGCTCGTCTCCAGGCCCAGGAAACGCAGGTCCGCGGCATAGGTTTCGGCGCCCAACTCCACGCGGCCGACATCCTTGACACGCACGAGCGCGCCCTGTCCCGCCTTGACGACGATGTTCTCGAACTCCACGGTCTCGGTGAGTCGTCCCATCGCCCGCACGCTCAGGTTGAACATCTGTCCCGCTTGCGCTGGCGCGTCGCCGAGCGCCCCTGCGGCCACCTGCACGTTCTGCTCGCGCAGCGCGTTGACGACGTCTCCGGCAGTCAGGCGGCGGGCGGCCAGACGCGCGGGGTCGAGCCACAAGCGCATCGCAAACTTGCGCTCGCCGAAGATGATGACGTCGCCGACACCGGGCACGCGCTTGATGGCATCGCGCACGTACACATCGACGTAGTTGCTGATGAACTGCGCGGAGTAGCGGTTGTCACGCGAGAAGAAGCCCATGCCGCCGATGAAGCCGGCGGCCGCCTTGACCACGGTGATGCCGTTGGTGCGCACTTCGGCCGGTAGCCGGCCCAGCGCCTGGTTGATGCGGTTCTGGACATCGACGGCGGCCAGATCGGGATCGCGGCCAACCCGAAACGTCACGTTGATCGTCGACACGCCGCTGTTGGTGCTCGAGGACTGCATGTACATCATGCCCTCGGCACCGTTGATGACCTGTTCGAGCGGCGTGGTCACAGCGCTCTCCACCGCCTGCGCGTTCGCGCCGGTGTAGAAGGCCGTGACGGTGACGACCGGCGGCGCCAGCTCGGGGAACTTCGAGATCGGCAGCAGCGGAATGCAGACGGCGCCCGCCAGAATGATCAGCAGCGAACAGACGCTGGCGAGGACCGGTCGGCGGATGAAAACGTCGGACAGCATCTACCGGCCCTCCCCGCCTGCGGCCGGCGTCCCTGGCTGAGC
>DAINCF010000419.1:0-6431 GCA_036732565.1 Vicinamibacterales bacterium | reverse complement strand
AGGCTGCGACAGCCGCGGCCCCGCCCGCCAAGCCAACTCGCATCGAGCGCATCGAGGTTGGCGGCGAGCGCTCGGCCACGGTCACGCTGGACGCGCCGATGCTCACCGCGCTGATGACCGGGACCCGCGAGAAGCGCCGGCGTGTGCCGCTGGATGTGATTCCGGCGCGCATGAAGGAAGCCGTTCTGGCAATCGAAGATCGACGCTTCTACAGTCATCCCGGCGTCGATCCGATTCGGGTGGCGGGCGCGGTGATGACCAACCTGCGCGGCAACCGTCGCTACCTCGAAGGCGCCAGCACCATCACCCAGCAGCTCGCGCGCAACTTCTTTCTCACCGAGGAGCTGGCCGCGGAGCAGCAGAGCGGTCAGCGATCCTGGCGGCGCAAGATCCTCGAGCAGTTCATGTCGCTCATCCTGGAGACCAAAGCGACCAAGGACGAGATTCTCGAGCTCTATCTCAACGATGTGTATCTTGGACATCGCGGCTCGTTCGCCATTCACGGCGTTGCCGAGGCCGCGCGGATCTTCTTCGCCAAGGACGTGCGGAATCTGTCCCTCCCCGAAGCCGCGCTCATCGCGGGCGTGATCCAGTCTCCTTACAATCACTCGCCGTTCACCAGCCTCGAGAAGGCCAAGGACCGCCGCAACATCGTCCTCCAGGCGATGGCGGACAGCGGATACGTGCCGCAGGACATCACCGACCGTGCCGCGCATGACCCGGTGACGGTCGTCGCGCGCGCCGTCGACAACGAAGCGCCGTATTTCATCGACTACTTGAGCAGCACGCTGTCGAAGGAGTTCCCCGGCATCACGTCGCAGACCGGGGTGCTGGATGTGTATTCCACGCTCGATCTGAACTTGCAGCGGTACGCGCAGGACGCCGTGCGCGAGGGCCTCGCCCGCGTGGACGAAACGCTCGCCAAACGGCGACGGAGCGGCGGACGACGGGCGCAGGCGGCGCTGATTGCTGTCGATCCCCGCTCGGGTGAGATTCTCGCGCTGGTCGGCGGCCGGTCGTACAACCAGTCGCAGTTCAATCGCGCGATCGATGCACGGCGACAGCCGGGCTCGACGTTCAAGCCGTTCGTCTACCTCACGGCCTTCGAGCGCGCGGCCGAGGAAGGGCGCGCCGACGTCACCCCGGCCACGCTGGTCTGGGATGAGCCCACCGTGTGGACCGTCAACGAGCAGGAGTGGGCTCCCCGCAACTACGAGGACGAGTACGACGGGCACGTCACGCTGCGTCGGGCGCTCGCGCTGTCGCGCAACATCGCCACCATCAAGGTGGGCGATCAAACCGGGTTCGAGCGCGTCGCCGGGCTGTGGAAGCGCCTCGACGTCGGCGAAACCGAGTTTTATGGCTATCCGTCGATGGCGCTCGGCGTCTTCGAGTTGACGCCGCTCGAGGTCGCGTCGGCCTACACGCTGTTTCCGAACGGGGGGCGAACCAAGCCGCTCCGTGCGATCACCCGCGTCGTGTCCGGCAGCCGCGCGCTGACGCCGCAAACGGTCGAGGGGCGCGAGGTCGCGCGGCAGGACACGACCTTCCTGGTGACCAACATGATGCGCAGCGTCGTCAACGAAGGCACCGGCGCCGGCGCGCGGGCGGCCGGGTTTGCCCTCGACGCCGCGGGGAAATCGGGTACGACCAACGACCTGCGCGACGCCTGGTTCGTCGGCTTCACGCCGGAGTTGCTGACGGTCGTGTGGGTCGGCTTCGACGACAATCAGCCGCTCGGCCTGAGCGGCACGCAGGCGGCGCTACCGATCTGGTCGAGCTTCATGATCCGGGGCACGGCAGGTCACGAGAACGAACCCTTCGCGACGCCGCCCGGGGTCAGCTTCGTCGAGATCGACCGCGACACCGGCCGAATCGCGCTCCCCACGTGCCCGCGCGTGACCAGCGAAGTGTTCCTGGCGGGCACCGAGCCGCTGGAGTTCTGCGAGCTGCATCGGTTCTAGGCCCAGGACTCGAGACTCGGGACTCGGGACTCGGGACTCGGGGCCTTATACTTGTCTTGTGAACCACGAGGTCTTCGCAGCGCTGGGTGAAGCGCTGACGCGCGGAGAGGAAGCGGCGCTCGTGACCATCGTCGCCGCCAACGGGTCGACGCCGCAGCGCGTTGGCGCGAAGATGCTCGTGTTCGCGGATGGTCGCACCGTTGGCACCATCGGCGGCGGCTGCTACGAGAACGACGCGTTCTGGAAGGCGCGTGAAGTGCTCAAGACGCGTGCGCCGGTGACGTTGAGGTACGAGCTCGCCGATGACTTCGCCGAGGAGAACGGGCTGGTCTGCGGAGGGCAGATGGAGGTCTTCATCGAGCCGATCGAGCCGGCACCGGCGCTCTATGTGTTCGGCGCAGGCCACGTCGGGTTCTTCCTGGCGCGCCTCGCGCACGAAGCCGGTTTCCAGGTCAGCGTCATCGACGATCGGGAGAAGTTCGCCAACCGCTCCCGCTTTCCCGATGCCGCCGACGTGGTCGTCGAGGACATCCCCGCCTGGCTCGAGCGATCGACGGTTCCCGAGTCCGCGTACGCCGTCATCGTCACGCGCGGGCATCGACACGACCTCGACGCGCTGCGCGCGCTGGCACCGCGACGCCTCCGCTACCTCGGCCTGATTGGCAGCCGCGCCAAAGTCGCGCGCATCTACGAAGCCCTGGTGGAAGAGGGCGCCCTCGATCGCGACGCGTTGGCCCACATCCACGCGCCCATCGGTCTCGACATCGGCGCCGTGACGCCGCAGGAGATCGCGGTCAGCATCCTCGCGGAGCTCATCGCCGTCAGACGCGGCAAGGCCGAGCGGCTTGCCGAGGCCTCACTCAAATGGATGCCGCCGCGCCTTCCCTCCTTCTCCGCAACGCCACAATCCTGACGATGAGCGCCACCCTCGACATCGTCGAGGGCGACGTGCTCATCGAGAACGGACGCATCACCGCGGTCGGCGATGTCGCCGACGCGCCTCGTGCGGACTTGTCCGCCGTAGCGCACAGCGCGAAGGCGGATCGCGTCATCAATCTGCATGGTGATTACCTCCTGCCCGGGTTCGTGCAGACGCACATTCACCTCTGTCAGACGCTCTTTCGCGGCTACGCCGATGACCTCGCGCTGCTCGATTGGCTGAAGACGCGCATCTGGCCGATGGAAGCCGCGCATTCCCCCTCGTCGCTCGCCGCGGCGGCGCGGCTCGCGGCGCTCGAGCTGCTGCAAGGCGGCACGACGACCGTCCTGACGATGGAGACCGTGCACGACACCGATGCCGTCTTCAGCGCACTCGAGCCGACCGGTCTGCGGGCCGTCGTCGGCAAGTGCATGATGGACGCCGACTCCGCCGTGCCAACACGGCTCCTGGAGCGTACTCAGGGGTCGATCGACGAGAGTCTCGCGCTGGCGGCTCATTGGAATGCGCAGGCGGATGGCCGTCTGCGGGCCGCCTTTGCTCCGCGCTTCGCGGTGTCGTGCTCGCGCGAGCTGCTCGAAGCCGTGGGCGAGCTCTCGCGCGACCGCAACCTGGTCGTGCACACGCACGCCTCGGAAAATCGCGATGAGGTCGCGCTGATTCGCGAGCGCACGGGACTCCCGAACGTCGAGTACCTCGCCACCGTCGGCCTGACGTCGCCGCGGCTGTGTCTGGCGCACTGCGTCTGGGTCGACGCGTCCGAACAGGCCCGGCTGGCCGCCGACCACGTGAAGGTGCTGCACTGCCCAGGTTCCAACTTGAAGCTCGGATCGGGCCTCGCCCCCATCGTCGAGCTGCGGGCCAAGGGCGTGTCGGTGTCGCTGGGCGCGGATGGCGCGGCGTGCAACAACCATCTCGACATGTTCCAGGAGATGCGGCTCGCCGCGACGCTGCAGGCCACACGCCGCGGACCCGGTGCCCTTTCCGCGCGCGACGTGCTGGCAATGGCGACGCGCGAGGGTGCGCGTGCGCTCGGCATGCTCGATGAGATCGGCAGCATCGAAGTCGGCAAGCGGGCCGACCTCATCGTGGTGGATCGCCAGGGGCCGCATCTCGCGCCGGGCGTCGATCCCTTCTCGACATTGGTCTATGCAGCACGGCCGACCGACGTGCGCACCACGATCGTCGACGGCCACGTCCTGGTGGACGAGTTCGCTCCAGTGCGCGAAGATCCGGCGGAGGTGGCCGCGCTCGCCCGAGCTGAAGCTCGAGCCCTCGCCGCGCGGGCAGGTTTCTGAGTTTGGGCCGGCCTAAAGGCCGGCCCCTACGTACGTCTTCGTAGAGGTGGCCCGTTAGGGCGGCCTACCTGTTATACTAGCGTTAGCACTCTCGCTGACCGACTGCTAATGACCGCTCCGGCGCTCTCCGATCGCCCCAAGCGCATCCTTGCAACGCTGGTCCGTGAGTACATCGAGACCGGCGAGCCGGTACCCTCGTCCACGCTGACCCGGCGCGCTCGTCTGACGGTGTCCTCGGCCACCATTCGCAATGTGCTTGCCCAATTGGAGGAGATGGGGTTCGTGTGGCAACCCCATACCTCAGCCGGTCGTGTGCCCACCGACCTCGGCTATCGGTTCTACGTCGACCTGCTGCTCGAGGCGCGCCGCGCCGCCAAGAACGTCTCGAACGTCGAGGCGCGACTGCGCCAGCAGGCTGGGCTGTCTCCCCTCATCAACGATCTCCTGTCGAGCGCGTCGCAGGTGCTCTGGGAGACCGCGCGGCACGTCGCGTTCGCGATCGCCCCGGCGAACGCCGGCGCCATCTTCAATCGGATCGAGTTCGTCCCGCTGAGCGGCACGCGGCTGCTGGTGGTCATGGTGGCGCGTGGCAATCAGGTATCTCAGAAGGCCGTCGACATCGGCGAGTCGGTCACGTCCAGCGAGCTCACCCAGGCGGCCAACTACCTGAACTCGCAATTCTCGGGTATGACGCTCGCCGAGGTCCGCGACACCGTGCGCGCGCGCTTGCTCGAGGAGCGGTCGCTCTACGATCAACTGCTGGCGCTGGCGCTGCGCCTGGCTGACACCTCACTCGAGGACCTCGGTCAGACCACCGCGGTGTTCATCGAAGGCACTGAATCGCTATTCGACGACATCGCGGGAGCGACCAGCGTGTCGCTCCAGACACTCCGCGCCCTGCTGCGGATGATGGAAGAGAAGCAGCGACTGGTGCGGCTCTTGGATCACTACATCGACGGCCCCGGCATGGCCGTGGTCATCGGCGCCGAGCACAGCGACCCCGAGCTGAGGTCGTTCAGCTTGATCGCCTCGACGTACTTCGACGGACACACTCGAGGTACGGTCGGCGTCCTGGGCCCGACGCGCATGCGCTATTCTCGGGCGATCACGGCCGTCGACGACGCGGCGCAAGCAGTGAGCCGCGTTCTGCAAGATAATGCGTAGTTTGCGAACGCGATGTCGGTAGAGGCGGGTCCTGAGACCCGCCTACCAGCGAAAGTCTGATATTCACGAACATGCCACAACACGAAGACATGCAGCCGGACTCGGATCCGGCAGGCCAGACGGACATTCGGGCCGGTGAGCCGGTGGACGCCGGTACGCTCGAAGCGGCCGAGGCGGCACGGCAGCGCGACGAATATCTCGACCTGCTCCGACGCAAGACGGCCGAGTTCGACAACTACCGCAAGCGCGTGGAGCGCGAGCGTCGTGAGTTGTCGGAGTGGGCCGCTGCGGATGTGCTGCAGGAGGTCCTCGCGATCATGGACGACTTCGAGCGCGCGTTGAGCGCCGAAGCACCTCCAGAAGCCCAAGCGTATCGCGCCGGCATCGAGCTCATCCAACGGCAACTGCAGGAGCTGATGCGGAAGCGCGGCGTCACCGCGATCGACAGTATCGGCGCGGATTTCGATCCGCACGTCCACCAGGCCGTCGCCTACGAAGAAGCCGAAGGCGCACGCGAAGGCGAGGTCGTCGACGAGCTGCGGAAGGGCTACAGGCTCGGTGATCGTCTGCTCCGTCCCGCGATGGTCAAGGTGGCCAAGGCATCGTGACGAGACGCGACTATTACGACGTGCTCGGGGTCTCGCGGACGGCGAGCGACCAGGAGATCAAGAGCGCGTATCGCAAGCTCGCGCTCAAGGTTCACCCCGATCGCAATCCCGGCGACAAGGTCGCCGAAGACAAGTTCAAGGAAGCGGCCGAAGCGTACTCGGTGCTCGCGGACCCGGACAAGCGGGCCCGCTACGACCGCTTCGGGCATGCGGCCGTCTCGGGTGCCGCGGGCCAGCAGGGGGGCTTCGATCCCTCGATCTTCGCCGAGTTCAACGACATCTTCGGCGGCATCGGCGATATCTTCGGCTTCGGCGACATCTTCGGATCCCGCCGCCGCGGCGGCCCGCAGCGCGGCTCCGACCTGCGGTACGACCTCGAGATCTCGTTCGAGCAGTCGGCCAAGGGCGCGGAGACCACGATTCAGATTCCGCGCCAGGAGTCCTGCGAGACGTGTCAAAG
>DAINCF010000418.1:0-6431 GCA_036732565.1 Vicinamibacterales bacterium | reverse complement strand
CCGCCGTTCGTCATTGCCCCGTTCATCCTCGCCGCGATCGCGTTCGTGTTCGTGATCACCCGGCGGCGACTCGGTCGTCCGCTTGGCGACATGGTGGCGGCCGCGGAGCGCGTCGCGTCCGGGGACTTCGCCGTGCGGGTCGCGGAGTACGGCCCACCCTGGCTGCGCTCGGTCGCCGCGGCGTTCAACAGCATGACCGCGCGCTTGGAGCTGCAGCAGCGCCAGCGTCGCGATCTCATGGCTGACATCGCCCACGAGCTGCGCACTCCGCTCTCGGTCATGCAGGGACGACTCGAAGGTATGCTCGACGGCGTCTACCCGCGCGACGAGCAGCACGTGACGCAGGTGCTCGACGATGCGCGGCTGTTGGCGCGGCTGGTGGAGGATCTCCGGACGCTGGCACACTCGGAGAGCGGCACGCTACGACTGGCGAAGGAGCCCACCGATCTCGCCGTGCTGATTGAGGAGGCGTTGACCTCGCTCGCGCCCGACGCGGATGCCCGTGGCGTGAAGCTGATCGCTCAGGTTCCATCCGACGTGCCGCTGATCGAGGTCGACCCACTCAGGATCCGAGAAGTCATGACCAACCTGCTGTCGAACGCCGTACGCTACGCCCCGGCCGGGAGCACGGTGCAGGTCGACGTTGAGGCCCGCGAGAAACCAATCACGATTCGCGTGCGTGACGCGGGGCCGGGGATTGCACCTGAGGACCTGCCGCACATTTTCGATCGGTTCTACAAGGGCGCCGCGTCCACGGGTTCGGGGCTTGGCCTGACGATCGCGCGAAGCCTGATCCTCGCGCACGGCGGGACGATCAGGGCCGAAAGCCAGGTCGGCGCCGGGACGACTATGATCGTCACACTACGGCTTGGGCCCTCGTAAACTCCCGGCCCATTTGGGGTCAGCCCCCTTCGTAAAGTTTGCGTAGCTGTGGAAAACTCAGCGGACACCAACATGCGCATCGGCATCGTGGCCAAACATGGGTTGCATGAAGCGGGCGAGATGCTCGTGGCGCTGGAGCGCTGGTTCGACGGCCGCGCCGATGTCGTCTGGGCCCCGGAAGCGGCGGACCTGCTCCCTCCTGGGCATCGTCAGGTGGTGAGTCGTGACGCGATGGCCAGGGCCGTCGATCTCGTGGTGGTCCTCGGCGGCGACGGGACACTGCTGGCGATGGCCGATCGCATCGGACAGGATGGCGCCGACGTCCCCCTCCTCGGCGTCAACTTCGGATCCCTGGGCTTCCTGACGGAGATTCGCCGCGAAGAGCTGTACGCGGCGTTGAGCGCGGTGCTGTCCGGCTCCGGAGAGCTCGATGAGCGGATGATGCTTCGCGCCGAGACGCGCCGCGGCGGCAACGTGCACGAGTCGCGCGTCATCCTCAACGACGTCGTCTTCACGCGCAACGCGCTGTCGCGGATGCTCGACCTCGACGTGACCGTTGGCGGTCAGTTCGTCACGTCCGTGAAAGCGGACGGCTTGATTGTGGCCAGCCCCACCGGGTCGACGGCGTACAACCTGTCCGCTGGCGGTCCCATCGTGCACCCGGCAATGGATGCCGTGGTCCTCACGCCCATCGCCCCGCACATGCTGACCAACCGCCCCATCGTCATCCCGGCGAGCCGCGAAGTCCGCGTGCGCGCGTCGGCGGCCAACAGTGCGGACGTCTACGTCACGTTCGACGGGCAGTATGGCTACCCGCTCGCGCCAGGCGACGAAGTCGCGATCGCCAGGGCCAAGCGCCCACTACGATTGGTCCGAGCCGCGGCCCGCAGTTATTTCGAAGTGCTGCGAGAGAAATTGAAATGGGGTGAACGATAGCGATTGCGCAGATTTGTTGAGCCGCAGATTTCGTCGATTTCACCGATTCTCGGGTCAGAGCGGCCGATTACACAGCCCGGACCGTTATCTGCTTCGGACTGACCTGCGCCTACTGGCTCCGCAACCGCCGTTCCCGGAAGAATTGCACCTGCCATTGCTGCACGTTCCGGTTGTGTTCAGCGAGGGTGGTCGCGAAGACGTGCGATCCATCGTTCTTGCTCACGAAGAACAAATAATCGACCTCGGCCGGGTGGACCGCGGCCACCAGTGACGCGCGTGAAGGGGCGGCAATCGGCCCGGGCGGCAGGCCGGCGTACTTATAGGTGTTGTAGGGCGAGTCGTACTCGAGGTCGGCGCGCGAGAGGTTGCCGTTCCAGCGGCCAGCCAGCTGCAGGGCGTAGATGACCGTGGGATCGGCTTGCATGCCCATGCCGATCTTCAGCCGATTGCGATAGACAGCGCCGACAAGCGGCCGCTCGTCCTCGCGGGCGGTCTCTTTCTCTACCAGCGACGCGAGCGTCACGACGTGGCGCACCGTAAGACCCTGCTCGGCGGCCGCGCGACGCAGCGCCTCGTCGAACGCCTTCTCGAAGTGCGCGGCCATCAGGCGCGTGAGCTCCGCGGCCGGCGTGCCACGCGGCAGTCCGTAGGTCTCCGGATAGAGATAGCCCTCGAGGGTCTTCGCTTCGGGATCGAGCGCGCGGATCGGGGCGACGTCGTTGGCGGCGGCGACGAAGTCCTCGGCGGTGCCGAGTCCACTGGCCGCGAACACTTGAGCCATCTCCGCCACGGTCAAGCCCTCGCGAAACGTGACGAGGCGACGGTAGACGTCGCCTTGCACCAGGCGGGCGATGACCTCGTCGACGCGGGCCGGCCGATCGAAGCGATACTCTCCAGCCTTGAGATCGCGTCCCTGTCCGGTGCGCAGCAAGGCGGCGCGAAACGTCACCTCATCGCGCACGACACCTGCCTCGGCGAGACGGCGGCCGATGACGCGCGCACCAGCTCCTGGCGGGATATCGACGAAGACCTCGGCGTCTGAAAAGCCCTGGTAAGGCTCATCCAACCGCTGCAGGAACCACCAGCCGACACCGATCGCGATCACGGCAACGAGCGCGAAAGCTGCCAGGGTCCAGCGGGCGACGCGGGCAACGCTCATCCGAGATCGGCATCCGGCAGCGCACCGGTCGCACGCGCGCGCGAATCGAGATAGTCCTGCAGGATGACGGCTGCGGCCGCCGCGTCCAGCTTCGGCTTCCGCTTGCGCCAATCGCGTTCGCGCGTCGACAGGCGTTCGTCAGCCTCGTGACTCGACAGCCGCTCGTCTTGCAGCGCGACCGGAATCGCGACGCGCGCCCCCAACTCGCGCGCGAAGGTCTCGATGATCGGCGTCTGATGCGACGGCGAGCCGTCGAGCCGTCGCGGCCACCCCACCACCACGGCCGCGAGGCCTTCGTCTTCGCGCATCAACGATTCGATCTCGACGATCAGCGCGACGAGCGTGCTCGCCTCGGAAACCGGTCGCTCGAACACCCTCCACGGCGACGCGAGCGTCCCGGAGGGGTCGCTCAACGCCAGCCCGATCCGCCGCGCTCCGTAGTCGATGCCTAACACTCTCATTAGGTCTCAGTATAGGGTGCGCAAGGTGCCCAGTGTGCGCCTCGCGCACCTATAATCCGCTTGTGCGCCAGCTGATCTGCCTCGCGACCTGCCTTGGGCTGACGCTCGCTTGTTCATCGGGGCCAGCGGAGTTTCCACAGAAGCTCGTGATCCTCGGCTTCGACGGCATGGATCCCGATCTCGCGGAGCGCTGGATCAAGGAAGGTCGGCTGCCACACTTCGCGAAGCTGCGCGAGCAAGGCGGACTGCATCGCCTGGAGACCACGCACTCACCGGAGTCGCCGACGGCGTGGGCATCGTTCGCGACCGGCGTCAATGCCGGCAAGCACAACATCTACGACTTTCTCGTGCGTGACACGAGTACGTATCTGCCCGACCTCGCCATGGTCGCGCGCGAGCCGGCGCGGTTTCTCTTCAACTACCTGCCGATCGCGGCGCCGAAGCTGAGCTCCACCCGCGGCGGCACGTCGTTCTGGACCACGGCGGGACGGGCCGGCGTCCGATCGAGCATTCTCACGGTGCCCGTGACGTTTCCACCCGAAGAAGTGCCGAACGGCGAGCTCCTGTCAGGCCTCCCGCTCCCGGACATCCGCGGCACGATGGGCACGTTCTATTACTACGCGACCGATTTGAGCCGCTATGAGGAGGGCAACACCGAGTTCGGCGGCATGCTCCGGCGGCTGGTGTTCGAGAGCCGCGTGGCGCGCGCCGAGATTATCGGGCCGCCCAACCCGATCGTGCGGCAGCAGCAACGCGAGATAGCCGCCTCGAGCCAGCCCGACACCGACAAACAGGCGGCTCTCGCGGCGCTCGAGCCCGACCTCGATGTCCGGGTGCCGTTCACGGTGACCTGGAACCACGAGGCGCGGACGGCGAACATCGAGATTCAGGGCCAGACGATTCACCTCAACGAGCGGCAATGGAGCCGGTGGATCGATCTCGACTTCCGGGTCAACATGTTGGTCCGCCTGCGCGGCATGGCCCAGCTGTTCCTGATCACCGCCGGGACGGAGCTGCAGCTCTACATCACACCCATCAACTGGCATCCCGCGTCACCACCGGCGCCCATGTCGTCACCCGAAGGCTTCTCGGCGGAGCTCTTCGAGCGACTCGGTCCGTATCGCACGCTCGGCTGGCCGGAGGCGACCTGGGCGCTCAACGAAGACCGCCTCGACGAAGCGACGTTCATCGAGGATCTCGACAAGGTCTTCGACGATCGCGCGCAAGCGATTCTCAATCGGGTCGATTCACAGCGATGGGACCTCCTGGTCGGCGTCATCGAGACCACCGATCGCGTGCAGCACATGATGTGGCGGCTCATCGATCCCGACCACCCGATGTACAACGCCGAGCTCGCCCGTCTGCACGGCGACGCGATCCTGCACGTCTATCAGCGTGCCGATCGGTTCGTCGGCGATCTGCTCGGACGCCTGCCGCCCGACACCACCGTGCTCGTTGTCTCCGATCACGGTTTCCACTCGTTTCGCTGGGCGGTCAACTTGAACACCTGGCTCGTGCGCCAGGGCTACATGACCTTGCACGGGCAGCAGCCGGACGACAAGAAGCTGGATGACCTCTTCGGCGGCGGGACGTTCTGGGAAAACGTCGACTGGTCGCGGACCCAGGCCTACGCCATGGGATTGGGGCAGATCTACGTGAACCTGTCGGGCCGCGAAGGCCAAGGGATTGTGACGCCGGGCGCCGCATACGACACGCTGCTGGATCGTCTTGTCGCCGACCTTCGCGCGTTCCACGATCCTCGCACCAACGCGCCCGTCGTGCGCAACGTCTACCGTCGCGCGGATATCTACAGCGGGCCGTACTTCGACGCAGCCGCGGACCTCCAGGTCGGGTTGGAGTCCGGCTACCGCACGTCCTGGCAAACCGCGCTGGGCGGCACCCCTCCGGATGTGATCGAGCCCAACATGCGCAAATGGAGCGGCGATCACGGATCGCTCGACTACCAGACGACCGCCGGCATCCTGCTCGCGAACCGCCCGCTCAGCAGAAAGACGACGCGGATCATCGACATCGCACCGACCGTCATCAAATATTTCGGGCTTGCCATCCCGCAGGATCTGGATGGCAAGCCTTTATTCTGATTGCACAGATTGGTGGACGCCTGTACGTATGAGCCCGTGGTGGTTCGCACGATTGACGGGCTCATACGTGCGGGCGTCCACCTCTCGCGCACGCGCGGCTCTGCCGCGCGCCGCCGGACTCGTATCTGTGTCATCTGTGGCTAAATAAAGGCGTGCGAGCCAAGCCTTCATGACTGAACCCGAACGGTTGCCGACATCGGATTCACCAGCGCCGATCATTTCGCTGTCGCGCGCCGAGTTCCTCTGGATCACGTTCGGCGTGTGGCTCGGAGGCGTGTTCATGTTGACGCTGCTGCCGGTCCTGTTGATCCCGAGGCTGGGCACGCCGCTCGGTGTCGCGGCCAGCTATTTCGTGTTCTTCCTCGCGTGGCAGCCGGTGCAGTCGGTTACCCAGCGGACGCTTGGTGTTCGGGCGGCCGTACTACGCATGGTGTTGTTCGTCGGCGCCGCCGCGACGCTGGCGTTCTACCTTCGCGAGGCGTTGTTAGGGATGCGCTGATGAACCTGCCGCGTCTCGCCATCGTCATCGGCATACTGGCCGCGTCCTCTGCATCCTTTGCCCAGACGCCCTCGGAGGCGCAACGTGCTGCGGAGCGCGTGCGTGCGCTGCAGCGTGAAGCCGATCGTCTGGCCGGTGAATCGCGAACACTGATTGGCGATTTGCGGAAGCTCGAGATCCAACAGCAGATCAACGCCGAGACGCTTGCCGCATCGGATTCCGACTTGCGGACAGTAGCCGCCGCGCTCGAGGAGGCGCGGCGGCAGACGGCAACGCTCGAAGCGCGCCGGCAGGAGGCCACGCCGGCGTTGGCGGCGGAGCTCGTGGAGATTTACAAGCGTGGCCGTCGACGTCATGCGCAGATGCTGGTCGCCGGCCTCACAGACAGCCGC
>DAINCF010000417.1:0-6439 GCA_036732565.1 Vicinamibacterales bacterium | reverse complement strand
GCCTGACGAAGCGGTCGGCACGGGAGTCGACTACCCCTTTGGACTCGCGGTTGCGCCAAATGGTCGCCACGTCGCGTTCCCGGCCGCTCGTGATGGCCGCGTGACGCTGTGGCTGCGCGATCTCGAGACTGGTGACGTCCGCGCACTCGCCACCGCGGATGGCGCCGCCATGCCGTTCTGGTCGACTGATGGCGCGAAGCTCGCGTACTTCGCCACGGGACGCCTCCGGGTGTTCGATATCGCGTCCGAAACAGACGCGGACCTCATTGCCGCGCCGGCGCCACGCGGCGGCGCCTGGTTACCTTCCGGAGAGATCTTGCTGGCACCGACCCTCGCTGGCGGGCTGATGCGGTTCCGGGCTGGATCGAACGCACTCGAGCCGTTCACGGAGCTCGATGCGGCCACCGGCGAGGTCTCGCACGGCATGCCCGCGGTTGGAGCCGACGGCCGTCATGCCATCTTCCACGTGCGTGCCGCGACGCCGGCGCGAAGCGGGGTCTGGTGGGCGCCGATCGATCGGCCGGCGGATCGACGGCGGCTGGTGGGCGCCGACGCCCATGCCGCGATTGCGGGCGGATATCTGCTGTTCGTCAACGACACCGCGCTGATGGCACAGCGCCTCGACCTCGACTCCGGGGCGCTGTTGGGACGTCCGACGATGATCGCGGCGCCGGTGGGTTGGGGCCCGTTGGGACAATCGTTCGTGGCGGTGGCGGAGCACGGGCCGCTCCTCCATGGCCCGCCTGCGGCCGCGCTGCGAAGGCTGACGTGGCTGGATCGAACGGGCGCGGTTGTCGGTGCGGTCGGAGCTCCGTCGAGCTCGTGGGATGTGCGCGTCGCGCCCAAGGGTGGGCGCGTGGCCGTCACGCAAATCGACGCGCAGCTCGGGACCCTCGACGTCTGGGCCTACGACGGATCCCGGCCGCTGCCGATGCGCATCTCGGCTGCCATCGAAACCGACGATCAGGCGGTGTGGTCGCCCGATGCCTCTCGGCTCGCGTGGGTACGCGGGCGTCGCTCGATCATCGTTCGCGGGGCGCAGGCCGTGCTGCCGGAAGAGACGCTTCGCCGATTCGACGGCCCCGTCCGGCTGTGGGACTGGTCCCGGGACGGACGATGGCTCGTGATCGGATTGACCGATCCGTCGACGCGTGACGATCTCTGGCTGCTCCCCACCCGTGGCGAGGGTGAGGCACAACCGATCGTTCGGTCGCCTTTTTCGGAAACGGAAGGTGTGGTGTCACCCGATGGGCGATGGATCGCGTTCACGTCTGACGAGTCTGGCCAGGGTGAGATCTACCTGGACAGCTTCCCGACGCCGACTCAGCGAGCCCGGCTGACGCTCGGCGGCGGATCGATGGCGCGCTGGCGCTCCGACGGGCGCGAGATCACGTTTCGCCGCGGCCGCGAAATCCATGCGGTGACGCTTGCGCCGGCGCCGGCCGCCCTCGAGGCCGTCGCGACCACGAAGCTGTTCGACGTGCCCGGTGACATCGGCTCCTACGACGTGACGAGCGATGGGACCCGCTTCCTCGTCAACATCCCAGCCGAGTCAACCTCGCCAGGCGTCCAGGTGATCGTCAATTGGACGTCGTTGCTCCCATCAGGTACATAGCACGACGGTAGCCCTTACAATCAGCTCGGAGGTTCTCATGCGTCCGACTCGACTTCTCGTCGCCGGCCTGCTCGTGGCCGCTAGCGTCTCGACGGCGATCGCGGGGCCGTTGCAGGACGATCTGGCGGCTCGACGCTCCCGTCTGATGGAGAAGCTCGGCCCGCAGACGATGGCGATCTTCTGGAGTGCGCCGTCTCGGGTGTACTCGCTCGACGTCGACTACGAGTATCGCCAGGACAGCCATCTGCAGTACCTCACGGGCGTGACCCAGGACGGCACCATCCTCGTGCTGGTGCCGGGCAGCGCGAAGCAAGCGTTCCTCTTCATCCACGAGCCGAACCCACGGCGGGAGCACTGGAACGGTCACCTCCTGACCAAGGACGAAGCCCGCGCCGCGACCGGCATCGAGACCATCTATCACGTGAGTGAGTTCGAGGCGTTCGTCACCGCGCTCTTCAATCAGCAGCCATACGGCGCGCGACGCAACGAGGTCACGAACGACTTCGATCCGTTCTTCGACGCCGTGAGGGCCAACAAGGCCGCGCTGGCGCTGCCGTTCGGGCCCAAGCCTCGGCCGTCGGAGCCGCTGAACGCGGCCTACGAGTTCGCCGCGAAGGCCCGCGACCGCTTCCTCAACGTGAGCTTCGTCGACGCGTGGCCGGTCGTTTCCGGCCTGCGGCACATCAAGACGACCTACGAGCGGACCATCATGGAGCGCAGCGGCGAGATCTCGAGCGAGGCGCACCTCGCGGGCATGCGCGCGGCGCGGCCCGGACGGTTCGAGTATCACGTCGAAGCGGCGATCGAGCACGCGTATCTCAACAACGGCGCGATGAGCTGGGGCTATCCCTCGATCGTGGGCAGCGGGCCGAACGCCACGGTGCTGCACTACAACGCGTCGAACCGCCAGATGCGCGACGGCGATCTCCTGCTGGTCGATGCCGCGGGCAACTATCAGGGCTACACCGTCGACATCACGCGCACGTATCCCATCAACGGCACCTTCACGCCGCTCCAAAAGGACATCTACCGCATCGTCCTCGAAGCGCAGGAGGCGGCCATGGCCGTGGCGAAGCCGGGCAACAAGACCGCGGACATCGAGAAGGCCTCCGAAGCGGTCGTGAAGGCCGGGCTGTTGAAGCTCGGGCTCATCACCGACACCAGCGGCGACCAGTTCCGCACGTGGTATACGCACGGGATCTGTCACTGGATCGGCATGGACGTGCACGACGTCGGCGACTACCAGCGGCCGCTCGAGCCGGGCATGACGTTCGTGATCGAACCTGGGATCTACATTCGACCCGACGCCCTGACGAATCTGCCTGACACACCGGAGAACAAGGCGTTCATCGAGAAGGTCCGGCCGGTGGTCGAGAAGTACCAGCACATCGGTGCTCGCATCGAGGATTCGTTCTTGCTGACGGAGAACGGCTTGCAGAGCCTGTCGCGCAAGGTGCCGCGCACGATCGAGGACGTCGAGCGGATGATGCGTTCGGGACAGACGAGCAACCAGCAGTAGGGGCGGTTCGCGAACCGCCCTACTTTGGTTCGCGAACCGCCCCTACATTGGTTCGCCGCTCCACACGTGGATCGACACCGCGCGATGAAGATCATCACATGGAACGTCAATGGCCTCCGGGCTCGCACCGGAGAGGTGTTGGACCTCATCGAGCGTGAGCGCCCGGACGTGATGTGCCTGCAGGAGATCAAGGCCTCGATCGATCAGCTCCCGTTCCACTTGCGCGACGTCGAGGGCTATTGGGCGCGGTGGCACGGCGAGAAGGGCTACTCCGGCGTCGGGTTGCTGATCGCGAAATCGTTGCGCCCCGATCCGCCGGACTTCGTGCTGCCGACCTTCGACTTCGAGCAGCGGGTCGTCGCCGCCGACATCCATACACCGTTGGGGGAGCTCACGGTCGCGTCCATCTACGTCCCGAACGGCGGCAAGGACTACGACGCGAAATTGAGGTTTCTGGAAGCGCTGGAAACGTGGAGCGCCACGCTTGCCATCGCCGGGCGCGCCGCGATCGTGTGCGGCGATCTGAACGTCGCGCGCGCGGACCTGGACATCCATCCCAGAGAGCGCAAGCCGAACCAGGTTGGCGCCCGACCGGACGAGCGAGAGGTCCTCGAGCGCTTTCTGTCGCACGATCTGGTGGACACCGGGCGGGCGCTGGACCCGACCAACGAGAACCTGTTCACCTGGTGGGCGCCGTGGCGCAATCTGCGCCAGCGCAACATCGGCTGGCGCATCGACTACGTCGCGGCCACATCACGCCTGGCCGCGCGCGTGCGACAGGTCGACGTCCGTCGAGAGTTCGGCACCAGCGATCACGCACCGCTGGTCGCCGAGTTCGCGGTCTAGAACCCATCTCATAAATGGGGCGGCATTCCAGGCCGGCTTTGTTTTTCTTGCCCGCCTGCCGTATAGTTGCGCAGGCGCTTGGCGGCGCCGCACAGAGGATCTGATGCGCACTCCACACCCTGTCATCTCGCCGGCATCGTCGTGTTGGGCTTCGGTTTCGATGGTCGGTCTCCGCCAGCAGCAGCAGTCCCGCCAGCGCCTTCAGCGACAGCAGTCGCAGCAGTAGTTCGCCCTTCTCCCTTCAACGCAGCTTTTTGACTCGCGTGCAGTGGCACGCGTCGGCACGCGCCTATCGCGCCGTGGACCATGGAGTCTGTAATGAGCAGCTCTCGGCGGACGTTCATCACTCGTGTGGCGCAGGCCGGCGGCGGCAGCGCGGCCTATTTGACGATGCAGGCGCTCGGTCTCCTCCCCGATCGAGCGCTCGCGTCTCCGCTGCCCAAGCTCGCGCCCGGCTCGGGCGCGGGCCGCTCGGTGGTGATCCTCGGCGCCGGTATCGCCGGCCTCGTCTCGGCGTACGAGCTGGGCAAGGCCGGGTACCGATGCACGGTCCTCGAAGCGCGCACGCGGCCAGGCGGGCGCAGCTGGACGATTCGAGGCGGCACGAAAATCGAGTTCACGGATGGCACCGTGCAAACGTGCGGATTCAGCGAGGGCTGCTATGTGAATCCGGGACCCGCGCGCATTCCCTCGATTCACTACGCCATCCTCGGCTACTGCCGCGAGCTCGACGTGCCGCTCGAGGTGGAGGTCAACACGTCGCGCAGCAGTCGCCTGCAGAACGACGCCGCGTTCGGCGGCAAACCGGTCGAGCAACGCCAAGTCATCAACGACACGCGCGGGTACGTGTCCGAGCTGCTGGCGAAGGCGCTGAATCGCCGCGCCCTCGATCAGGAAGTGACGGCCGACGATCGCGAGCGCCTGCTGGCGTTCCTGCGCCAGTACGGCGACCTGTCGTCGGACTTCACGTTCACCGGCACGGTGAGGAGCGGATTCAAGCAGCATCCCGGCGCCGCGTTCCAGCCGGCGATCAAGCGCGACCCGCTGGCACTGGGGGATCTCCTCGACGGCGACTTCTGGAACAACATCCTGTTCGAGGAGTCGCTCGACATGCAGGCGACGATGTTTCAGCCGGTCGGCGGCATGGATCGCATCCCCTACGCGTTCGCGGCAAAGCTGAAAGACGTGATCCGCTTCAACGCCACGATCACCGAGATCAGGAAGACGACCAGCGGCGTCCGCGTCGTCTATCGTGAGGGCAGCGACGAGAAGGCGGTGACCGCGGATTACTGCGTCTGCGCGCTGCCGCTGAAAGTGCTGGCTGGAGTCGCGACCGATTTTTCACCCGCCGTCAAGCAAGCCGTGAACGACGTCAGCTACGCCTCGGCGTACAAGATCGCGTGGGAGTCGCGGCGATTCTGGGAACAGGACGACAACATCTACGGCGGCATCTCGTTCCTCAAAGGTCCGATCAACCTGGTGTGGTATCCAAGCGATCGCATTCACGCCGAGCGCGGCGTCCTAGTCAGCGGGTATTCGACAGAGCACGCGTCGAACATCGGCAACCTGCCGACCACGGAAGCCAAGATCGCGATGTCGCGCGAGGCGGTCGAGAAGCTGCATCCTGGGTACGGCAAGGAGCTGACGAACCCCGTCTACGTGTCCTGGGGCCGCGTGCCGCACAGCTTGGGATCCTGGGTCAATCGCGGGCTGGGGGCTGGCGGTCAGCTCTACTACGACAGCAGCTATCGGGTGCTGCAGGAGCCCGACGATCGCATCCACTTCGCCGGCGATCATCTGAGCCAAGTGGGTGCGTGGCAGGAGGGCGCGGTGCTCTCGGCGCATCGCACGGTCGCGGCCATTGCCGCAACGCAGCAGGCGCTTACCGCCGTGCGGTGAGTCGGCCGCCCTAAAGGGCGGCCGCTACAGTCGCATTCGTAGGGGCCGGCCTTCAGGCCGGCCCGGAAGACAGCGCGTCCGCGAGCGCCTGCCGGTCCGCATAGTGACGCAGGAGCAGGTCGGCGTGCCGAATCGCCTCGTGCAGCACGACGAGGTCGAGCGCGGTGTCGCGCGACTGACACGCACGCACCGCCTCGACTTCGAGCACGGCCAGAGCGGCGTCGAGGCCCGAGACGATCGCGCTCAGCCCACGGCCCTGGTACGCGAGCCACGACCCGAACGCATGCGCCGCCAGGAAGCGCTGGACGACTGGCGCCCATGACCACCAGGTGGGCTCCACGCGCCTCACCCAGTCACGCTCGAAATCGGGCGGCGCATCCTTCCATCTCAGCGGTGACGGAACCGCTTGGCACACCGCGGCAAAGAGCGCCGAGGGCTCGAACGGCTTCTCAGTCATCCCCTTCGCTTTCGCGCGAAGCGCCTGCCTCGCCGAAGCGTCCGCGCGAAGGGCCTGCCTCGCCGAAGCGTCCGGGCGAAGGCGGGCGTCCGCGCGAAGGCAG
>DAINCF010000416.1:0-6482 GCA_036732565.1 Vicinamibacterales bacterium | reverse complement strand
CGGCCCGTCAGCGGAGCGACACGGCGATGGCGTCGCGCCTCGCGTGCGCGCTCAATCATGCCGGCTCGCCCCTCTTCGCGTCGGCTTGCCCGCGCTCGATCACTTTCCACGGCAGACATGGGCGCGTCTCGTGGCGAGGCAGGCGCGGCAACTGTCATTGGAGTTGATGGCCTATGGCGGACCCGCCGGATATCCGCCCTTGCGCGCCGCGATCAGTGCGTACCTTCGCGCCGCGCGCGGCATGCGGTGCGAACCGGCACAGATCCTGATCGTCGGCGGCTCGCAGATGGCGCTGCGCTTGTGTGCCTCGGTCCTGTTGACCCCGCGCGACGTCGCCTGCGTGGAGGACCCCGGATATCCTGGCGCCTGGGCCGCCCTGGGCGCGACCGGCGCCGACCTCAGCGGCGTCCGCGTCGACGACGACGGGCTCGTCGTCGAAGACTTGAGCGAACGAAGCCGAGCCCGCCTCGTGTACGTCACACCGTCGCATCAGTATCCGCTCGGAATGCCTATGTCGGCGTCGCGCCGACTCGAACTGCTGCAATGGGCACGGCGGAGTCGCGCGTGGATCATCGAGGACGACTACGACAGCGAATACCGATTCGCGAGCCGTCCGCTCGGCGCACTGCAGGGCATGGATGACGAGGAGCGGGTCATCTACGTCGGCACCTTCAGCAAGGTGCTGTTCCCGGCGCTGCGAATCGGCTACCTGGTCGTGCCCCGATCTCTCCTCGATCGGTTTCTGGCGCATCGGGATGCACTGGATCTGTTCTCGCCGACGCTATATCAGGCGGCCCTGACGGACTTCATCGTCGGAGGCCACTTCGCCCGACATCTCCGGAACATGCGGGTGACCTATCGCAAGCGCCGCGACGCCCTCGTCGCGGCGATCGAGCGGCTGCCCGATCGACCGCTGCGGATCGTCAACGCCGACGCGGGAATGCATTTGTGTGCGTGGCTTCCTCCCGACGTGGACGACGTCGAGGTCGTCAAGCGAGCACACCGGCACGGGCTCTGCCCAGCCGCCCTCACGCCTTGCTATGTCGACAGAGTCCGCCGTCGACCCGGTCTCGTGCTCGGCTTCGGCGGATCGAACGAGGCGGACATCGGTCGCGCAATCCAAGGCCTGTCATTCACCACAAGGACCGCGGCCTCACGCCGCCGGGCGACGGCGGCATGCTGAGTAGCGGTCGACCCTCGCGGCCCGAGACAAGTGGTCATGCCGCGTGAGGAGGACGTGGTCATTGACGCGTCCGCGGCGTACTCGTAGCGTGGCCGAGCTGTCTCGCGCGCGGGACGACTCCCTGCCCGAGCCCGAGACACAGAGAGCGAGAGACACACGATGTTGCGACTGTCGGTTGTCAAGCTGTTCGTCAAGAATCAAGAGGAAGCTCGCCAGTTCTACGTCGACAAGTTGGGATTCGTGGTCGCCGAAGACAAGCGCCTCGGCGACTACCGCTGGTTGCTGGTTCGTCCGCCCGACACTCCCGATGTCGCAATCAACCTCGAACTGGCCAAGACGGTCGAACAGCAGACGCTCGTCGGCCGCCAGGGCGGCGGCCAACCCATCTTCGCATTGGCCACGGACGATTGCCACCGTGACTATGCAGCAATGAAGGCCCGCGGCGTGGCGTTCGACGGCGAACCACGAACGATGCCGTACGGAACCGGTGTCCTCGCTCAGGACCTGTACGGAAACAGGATCTACTTGAACCAAGAGTCCGCCTGACGCGGTCTCGCGTCTGGCATCGCTGGGGATTGCGTCACTCGCGGGAGCGACAGGAGGAGCTGCGGCTCCGGCCGGTGCCAGAGGACATGATGAAGTACGTCGACATCGACGATCCGCTGGCTGTCGCAACCGTGAAGGCCATTCAAGCGGGGGACATGGCCGGCCTCCGGCAACTCCTCGACGAACACGAAGGGCTGGCCTCCGTGAGGCTCCGCGAACCGTGCGGGATGTCTCGCACGTTGCTGCACGTGGTCACCGACTGGCCCGGCCACTTTCCGAACGGCCCCGCCATCGTCGCAGTGCTCGTCGCGGCTGGAGGGGACATCAACGCACGGTTCATGGGCCGGCACACCGAAACACCGCTGCACTGGGCCGCGAGCAGCAACGATGTGGCGGTGCTCGATGCGCTACTCGACGCGGGTGCGGACATCGAGGCGCCGGGCGCCGTCATCGGCGGAGGATCACCGCTGTCGGACGCGCGAGGGTTTGGTCAATGGAAGGCGGCATATCGGCTGGTCGAGCGCGGCGCGCGCACCACGTTGAAAGATGCCGCCACCCTCGGGCTCATGGATCGCGTGATCCCGCGGTTCGAGACCGGGCCGACGCCGACGGCAGAACAGGTGATACAGGCCTTCTGGGGAGCATGTCACGGCGGACAACGCGAAGCCGCGGAGTACCTGCTCGCCCGCGGAGCCGACATCAACTGGATTGGCCACGGCGGCATGACACCGCTCGACATCGCCCGCGCCAGTGCCGCCGAGGGGCTGACTTCCGCCGCCGATCTCGAGCCGTGGCTGCGGACGTACGGCGCCGAAGCGGCTGCGTCGATGTTCTCGGTGCGACGAGCAATGGAGGACGACGCCTCGAGCATCGCGTTGCTACTTCGGCAGGCGTTTGCCGACTATGAGCCGCAGTACACAGCGGGCGCCTTCGCCGCCACCCTCCCGGATGCGAGCGAGATCTGCGCACGCTGGGTAGAAGGCCCCGTCTGGGTCGCGCTCAGGGGCAATGACATCGTCGGCACTGTGGCCGCAGTGCCCACGGATCGAGGTGTCTACATCCGGAGCATGGCCATTGCGCCAGACGCGCGACGGCACGGACTGGCACACCGACTGCTGGAACACGTGGAACGCTTCGCTCGCCAGCAGACCGCCTCGCGTTTGTACCTGAGCACGACACCGTTTCTCGCGAACGCGATCCGCTTTTACGAGCGACTCGGGTTCCGGCGAACGAGCGAAGGGCCGCACACGCTCTTTGGCACGCCGTTGTTCACGATGGAGAAGCTGCTGTCCGACGGACATCGATGACACGACGATTGTGGGCCCGATGACGAGACGACCAAGGCAGTGCCCAATCGACGAGCAGCGCCGCACGTTCGAGGACATGGGAAGCCGAGGATGCGGTGATCCGCAAGTGCGCCGAGGCGTTTCGGGATGTGCCAGCGCACGTCGAGGTCCGAAACCAGGCCCGGGTGCATCTTTGGTATCCCGCCAAGTTCGGAATCCTGTGCGAACCGTTCCGTAACTGTGAAGATGGAATCGACTCGTTCGCCATGACGACCTGCTGCGTCGGCACGCGCCGAGTCGGCGGTGCCTTCCGCACGTACGCGCCTCACGGTTTTGGCGACCTGTTCAATATGGTGCTGCGACCGAACCCGGTTCGCCCGCTTCGTGCGATCTACGAGGAGAAAGGCCGCCGGTGGTCGGCCTCTTGGCCCAAGCTTCGAGTCCTGCCGTGGCCCTCCGATTCGATCTGGGCGTCCGGTCCCTAATGGCCATCGATGAAGCTGATGAAGTGGTCATTGTAAGGAAACACGCTGGAAGGACAGGATGGCTGCATGCCGCCCTCCTCCAGACGCTCGCGCTTAACCCTCGCGCTCGGGCTGACGCTTCCGCTCTTGGTTCAGATCGAGATGGCGCGCGCAGCCCGGAATGACGGCTTCCAGCAAAGCGCCAGCGCGACCATCGCGCCGGAGGACGGGGGCCGAGCGTTCGACTTCCTGATCGGCGAGTGGACCGTCGTCCACCGCCGTCGCACGCAGATTCTGAAGGGCGCCGAGACCTGGTCCGAGTTCGACGGAGTCTTGCAGGCACGTGCGATCTGGGGTGGCCGCGGGCACATCGACGAGTTTCGCGGTGACAGCCCCGGCGGGGTGATCGAGGGCATGAGCCTCCGCCTCTACGACCCGGGCTCGAATCAATGGCGCGACTACTACACCAACGCCGAGCGACGGGCGCTCGATCAGCCGATTCTCGGCAGCGTCCGCAACGGCCGCCTGGAGTTCTTCGGGCACGAGCTGTTCGAGGGAAAGAACGTCTACGTGCGCCAGATCTGGAGCGTGCGTTCGCCAACCGCCTGCCGCTGGGAACAGGCCTTCTCCGCTGACGGCGGGGTGACGTGGGAGACCAACTGGGTGATGGACCTCACCCGGAAGGTACCTGCATCGTCGAGCCACGTGCCGGCCAGTGTCGCGTTCCAGACCGTCGTCGAGCTGCGCCAGTACACGCTGCGGTCCGGTCAGCGGGACGTCTTGATCGATCTCTTCGAGCGGGAGTTCATCGAGGGGCAGGAGGCAACCGGGATGGCCATCATCGGGCAGTTCCGCGATCTGGATCGTCCGGATCGGTTCGTGTGGATTCGCGGATTCCCGGATATGCCCACGCGGGCGAGCTCACTGCAAGCGTTCTACGATGGTCCGATCTGGCAGCGGTACCGCACGACCGCAAACGGGACGATGGTCGACAGCGACAATGTCCTGCTGCTCCGCCCGGTCCATTCCGGGACCGGCTTTGCCCGTCCCAATCATCCACGCCCGCCGCGGGGTGCGACCGCAACCCCGCCAACCGTCGTACTGGGAGTCATTTGCCCGTTCAAGGCCGCTGTGGACCCGACGTTCGTCGACTTCTTCGAGCAGCGGGTGCGGCCGGTTCTCGAACAGGAGGACGGGCGCACGTTGGGCTTCTTCGTCACCGAAGCCAGCCCGAACAACTTCCCGCGGCTGCCGGTGCGCGAGAGTGAACACGTCTTCGTGTGGTTCTCCGCGTTCGCTTCGGGGCAAGCGCTCGAACGTTTCGTCGGCGGCCCCGCGTGGACTGCGCTCGAACGCGAGATGACGCCGCGGTTGAGCGGCGCACCGGAGCGACTTCGTCTCGCACCGACAGCACGCTCGCTGCTGGGACGGGAGCGATGACGACCGTCGGTTCATCACCGACGCGGCGCCCCGAGGGAGAACCCATACCGATGACCGCGAACGGTGCCGCTGCGTTCGACTTTCTCATGGGCGACTGGTCGGTCCGGCATCGCCGGCTGAAGCGCCGCCTCGCCGCCGACACGGAATGGATCTCGTTCGTGGGTCGCGCTTCGGCTCGCAAGCTTCTCGGCGGCCTCGCGAACATCGACGAGATCACCATCGATCTCCCGGGCGATCCGTACGTCGGTGCCACGTTGCGCCTCTTCAACTCGAGCACCGACCTCTGGTCGATCTATTGGATGGACAGTCGGAATCCGGCGCTCGATCCCCCGGTCGTCGGAGGGTTTACCGGCAACCGCGGCCTGTTCTACGGCGACGACACCTTCGAAGGCCGGCCGATCCGCGTGCGGTTCATCTGGACGGTGCTATCCGCGTCGACGTGCACGTGGGAGCAGGCGTTCTCGGTCGACTTGGAACGGTCCTGGGAGACGAACTGGACCATGGAATTTTCCCGGCCCGGCCAACGATGACCAGTCGATTGACTCCACGCGTTGAAGCCCTGGGCTCGGGGCCGGGGGCTGCGTACCGCTGGTATGTCGTCGGGGTGTGCATGCTCGCGTACGTGTTCTCCTACGTCGATCGACAGATCCTGTCGCTCTTGATCGAACCGATCAAGGCCGACCTGGCCCTGACCGATACGCAGTTTGGGTTGTTGCATGGATTCGCCTTCGCGCTGTTCTACGCGACCATGGGCATTCCCATCGCGCAGCTGTCGGATCGGCATTCACGGCCAGCGATCATCGCCGCCGGTGTGTGCCTGTGGAGCGTGGCAACGGCGACCTGCGGCCTGGCGCGGACGTTCGGGCAGCTCTTTGCGGCACGGATGGCCGTGGGCATCGGGGAAGGGGCCCTCTCGCCCGCCACCTATTCTCTGCTCGCAGACTATTTCCCGCGCGAGGAGCTGGGGCGGGCGGTCGCGGTCTACTCGACCGGCTCGTTCATCGGCGCAGGTCTCGCCTACCTGGGCGGCGGCGCCGTTGTGGCGTTGGTGTCGCGCAACGACGCGCTCGCGCTGCCGCTCGTGGGACACCTGCAGGCGTGGCAGTTCACGTTCATCGGAGTGGGCCTGCCCGGCATCCTTATCGCCGCGCTGTGCTGGCTCACGGTTCGCGAGGCTCCGCGGCGCGAAGCAATCGCCGCCTCTGGGCTCCATGCGCCATCGTCCCTCGGGACTTCGGGTGGACTCGTCGTGTTCTGCCGTTCACACGCCGCGACACTCAGCTGGCACTTCGCCGGCTTTTCATTCGCATCCCTGTCGCTCTACCAGCTGCTCGGCTGGAGTCCAGCGATTCTCATGCGGACCTACAACTTCAGCGCCGCCGGTGCCGGCTACGCGCTCGGGATCGCAACGCTGATTGCGAGCACGGCTGGTGTGCTGACGAGCGGCTGGCTCAACGACCGCTTCTGGCAGAGGGGACGCACGGATGCGCCGATGCTCGTCGGGGCCATCGGTGGTGCCGGCGTCGTATTGCCGGTGGCGATGCTGCCGCTGGTAACGTCGGC
>DAINCF010000415.1:0-6486 GCA_036732565.1 Vicinamibacterales bacterium | reverse complement strand
AACGGCTCGCGCGCGCGGCTGATATCGCCGCGGCGCTGTCGATCGACGCGCTCAGGGGTTCGACGCGACCGTTCGAAGCCCGCATCCATGACGCGCGTCCCTTCGAGGGCCAGGCGCAGTCGGCCGCCAACCTGGCGCGATTGATGGCTGGCAGCCCGATCAACGCGTCCCATGCCGATTGTGGACGCGTGCAAGACGCGTATTGCATGCGCTGCGCGCCGCAAGTCCACGGCGCGGCGCGGGAAGCCGTCAAGTGGGTCCGTCATATCATCGACGTCGAGATGAATGCCGCGACCGACAACCCGATGGTGTTCCTCGGCGCCGGAGGCGCCCAAGGAGAAGGCGAAGGAGAGATCGTGTCTGGCGGCAATTTCCACGGCGCGCCGGTCGCCATGGCCGCCGATCTGCTGGTGATCGCCCTCGCCCAGCTGTGCACCATCAGCGAACGGCGTGCCGAACGCTTGGTCAATGCCGCGCTCAGCGGCCTGCCGGCGTTCCTCACCCGACACGGTGGGCTGCAGTCGGGCCTGATGATCGCGCAGGTCACGGCCGCGGCGCTCACCTCAGAGATCAAGACGCTGGCGTATCCCGCCAGCGTGGACACGATTCCGACGTCGGCGAACAAAGAGGACCACGTCAGCATGAGCATGGCGGCGGCGCTGAAAGCGGAACGTGCCTTGCAACTCGCGCAGCGGGTGCTCGCGGTTGAGATCCTCTGCGCGGCGCAAGCGATCGATCTGCTCGCGCCGCTCACGAGCTCCGAGGCGCTGATGCGGGTGCATCACGAGGTGCGCGGCGTCGTGCCAACGCTCGGCGACGATCGCCCACCCGCGCCTGACATCGATGCGATCACCGCATTGATCGCACGCGGACGACTGGAGTACGCGTCGGGCGTCGTTGTCAACTGATTTCAGATCGAATTTTTGTTTGACAAGCTGACGCGAGGTGCTTAGTTTCTGATCTTCGCGCCAAGCCTCCTCACGTCTCACATTTCGATGCGCACCCCAGTTCGAACCATCCGGGCCCCCCGAGGCACGTCACTGACGTGCAAGGGATGGCTACAAGAAGCCGCGCTGCGGATGTTGATGAACAACCTCGATCCCGACGTCGCCGAACGACCCGAAGACCTCGTCGTTTACGGCGGCACCGGTCGAGCCGCGCGCAGTTGGGAGGCGTTCGATGCCATCGTCGCGTCGCTGCGCTCGCTGGAACACGACGAAACACTGATCGTGCAGTCGGGGAAGCCGGTCGGCATCTTCCGTACACACGTCAACGCGCCGCGCGTGTTGATCGCCAACGCCAACCTCGTGCCCAAGTGGGCGACCTGGGAGACGTTCCGCGACCTCGAGGACCGCGGGCTGACGATGTATGGACAGATGACAGCAGGTAGCTGGATTTACATTGGCACGCAGGGCATCCTGCAGGGCACCTACGAAACGCTGTCGGCATTGGCTCGTCGGTACTTTGGCGGCACGCTCGCCGGACGGTTGACCGTTACCGCAGGTCTCGGCGGGATGGGCGGCGCGCAGCCGCTCGCCGTGACGATGAACGAAGGCGTCGCGCTGGTCGTCGAAGTGGACCCCGCCCGCGTCGAACGCCGGCTGGCTACCCGTTACCTCGACGAGGTCGCCGACTCGCTGGACGATGCCCTCGCCCGCGCGGCCCGCTATCAACGGGATCGGACGCCTCGCTCGATCGGTCTCCTCGGGAACGCCGCCGAGGTGTTGCCATCGCTCGTGCAGCGCGGCGTCATTCCCGATGTCGTCACGGATCAGACGTCGGCCCACGACGCGCTCACCGGTTACGTGCCCGATGGGCTGTCGCTGACCCAGGCGGATGTCCTCCGCCAGCGCGACCCGGAGGCCTATCAGCGGCGCGCCATCGACGCCATGGGCCGACATGTCGCCGCGATGTTGGCGCTGAAGCGGCGCGGCGCCGTGGTGTTCGACTACGGCAACAACCTGCGCGCGCAAGCGGTGAAGGCCGGCGTCGGCGACGCGTTCGACATCCCGGGCTTCGTGCCCGAGTTCGTGCGACCGCTCTTCTGCGAGGGCAAGGGCCCGTTCCGATGGGCCGCCCTGTCCGGGGACCCCGAGGACATCCGCGTGACCGATCGCGCGGCGCTCGAGATGTTCGCGCACGACGAGGCGCTGTGCCGATGGATTCGTCTCGCCTCCGACCGAGTACACTTCCAAGGATTGCCCGCGCGCATCTTCTGGCTCGGGTATGGCGAGCGCGCCCGATTCGGTCTGCGCATCAACGAGCTCGTACGTGAGGGTAGAATCAGCGCACCGATCGTGATCGGGCGCGATCATCTGGACACGGGATCGGTGGCCTCACCCAATCGTGAGACCGAAGGCATGCGCGACGGCAGTGATGCCATCGCCGACTGGCCGATTCTGAACGCCCTCGTCAACGCCTCCGCCGGCGCCACATGGGTGTCGGTACATCATGGCGGTGGCGTGGGCATCGGGTACTCTTTGCACGCCGGCATGGTGATTGTGGCCGACGGCACACGCGAGGCGGACGAACGGCTCGCGCGAGTTCTGACGTGCGACCCAGGCATGGGCGTGATCCGACACGCCGATGCGGGGTACCCGGACGCGATAGAGACGGCACGTGCACGGGGCGTGCGGATTCCGATGCGGGAGGCGGGACGATGATGGCTCCTCACGCGGGCCTGGAGCGAAGGGTGTTGGCGGCGTTCGATGCGTCACCAGCGCGCATTCCGGTCGTGATCGGCGGCTGCGGTACAGGACGCAGCACCTTGCTCCACGCGCTCGGCGATCGCCTGGGCCGCGAGACCTGCCAGTACATCGACGTCGAGCGCTCCGCCAGCACGCCGGAGCGCTTCCTCCACGCCATCAGCGTGACGTCACCGTTCGATCACGTCTCCGCCACCGACCATCCGTCGTCGACACGCCAAGCGTTCGATCGGACGATGGATCTGCTGTCGCACGCCCGCGCCGGCGGTCGGCCAGCGACGTTCCTGCTCGACGAGGTCCTCGAGCTCCGCACCTTCGAGAGCTTCCCCGGCCTGCGCCACGTGCTGCGTGAGCTGTTGCAGGCGCTCGCCGAGAGCCACAACCGCTTCGTCCTCACCAGCCGCTACGTCGCCCGCGCCCATCGCCTGCTCCGTGACGCCGGCGAGCGCTTCGAGGTCATCCACCTGCCCGCGCTCGCGCCGGCGGAGGTCACCGCGATGCTGCCCCCCGCGGGTGATGCGACCGATGACCGCGAGTTCCTCGGCCGCACCATTCACGCGCTGTCCGATGGCCGCGCGGCGTACGTGCACGCGCTCGGCGACGCCACGGCGGCGATGAGCGGGCGCGGCGGCGATCCGATCTCCGCGCTGACGGCATTGCTGACCACGGATGGGGCGCTCACGAGCTGGTGCGGCTACCGCTACGAGCTGCGGTTGCACAAAGCCCGAGGCTACGGCGCGCTGAAAGCGATCCTCGAGATCCTGGCGCTAGAAGAGCCGTTGACGCTGACGGAGATCTCACAGCGTCTCCATCGCACGCCCGGCTCGACGAAGGACTACCTGTCGTGGCTCGAGGACGTGGATCTCGTCACGGCGCAGCAGAAGCGCTACGCCTTCGCCGATCCGCTGCTCCGTCTCTGGGTCCGACTGCACGGCCGCCCCGTGCCGCCGACCGTCGACGAGGTCGCGCGCGAGGTGCAAGCCTACGCGCTCGCCCGCCTGCCACAGGCCGAGCCGTCGCTGGCGCTGGCGGGCACGTCCGAACGAACGAAGCCGTGGGGAATCATAGAGATCGATTGATGGGGCCGGCCTGAAGGCCGGCCCCTACGAAAACCCGTGCGACACGATCGCAGGTTTCGTGGGGGCCGCCCTTCAGGGCGGCCCAGATCATCCTGCGCGATCGCTGGCGATCGTCGCGAGCGCCGTCTTCGCGGCTTCCTGTTCTGCTTCCTTCTTGGTCCGGCCCGATCCTTCGGCGACGACGTCGGCGCCGACGAGGACCTCCACGCGAAACAGCTTGCGGTGATCGGGGCCGATCTCGCCGGCCACCCGATAGATCGGGAGCGGCCGTCCCAGGCCCTGCAGCTGCTCCTGCAGCACCGATTTGTGGTCGCGCCCGAAGTAATCGGGCCGGTGCGCCTCCTCGATGCCCGGACCGATCTCGCGGAGGATGAACTGCCGTACGGCGTCGAGGCCACCATCGAGATAGACGGCCGCGATCAGCGCCTCGCACGTGTCCGCCAGCAACGCGTGCTTCGCGCGCCCACCGGTCTTCTCCTCGCCGCGGCCGAGAATCATGTGATCGCCGAGTCCCAGGTGCGCCGCCAGTTCCGCGAGCGCCACCGTCGACACCAGCGCCGACTTGATCTTCGACTTCTGCCCTTCCGAGTAGTCTGGAAAGGCGCGGAACAGCGCTTCGGCGACGACCATTCCCAGCACCGCATCGCCGAGAAACTCCAGCGACTCGTTGTCGAAGACGCCGCCGCTCGGATCCTCGTGCGCCTTGGAGCGATGGGTCAGCGCGTGCTCGAGGAGTCCGCGATCGCGGAAGCGATAGCCGATGCGGGTCTCCAGATCCACGAACTCATGACGAAGCGGGACGACGGTGGCCGTGCCGATGCGCTCGCGGTGACTGGCGATGATCCGCGTCGCCTCTTCGGCTTCCTCATCGCGCACCGACACCAGGGTCTCGCCGAGCGGGCTCACGGCGAACGCAAACACGCCCGGCGGCGATCCGCCCAGGCGCACCGACTCGATGCCGTGGCTGTGGAGCAGCGCCTGCACGATATGCGCCTCGATGTCCGACGACGTGCGGAAGACCGCCGTGAGGCCCCGCACTAGGACACCACCTCCACGGCAACCGCGGCAACGCCGAGCGCTTCCACCTTCAACAGGATCATCGTCATGTCGTCGTGCTGGCTGGCGGTCCCGGCGAAACGACGCACCTCGGCGACGATCTTCTCGCGCAGCTGCTCGAACGGGAGGTGCCCGTACTGTTCGATCAACTGGCTGAGGCGAGTCTCGCCGAAGCAGTCGAAGGTCTCGTTCATCGCTTCGCTGAAGCCATCGGTGAACAGCACGATCAAATCCCCGGTCGAGAGCGGCACTTCGATCTCCTGCAGCAACGACTCGAACAACTGCCCGTCATCGAGCTTGAGGCCGGCGACCATCCCATCGGGCGCCAGCACCTGCGCCTCGCGTGGGCCGCCGCCGTTGGCGCCGGGCAGGAAGATCAGCGGACAGTGGCCGGCACGCGCGTAGCTCATCGATCGCCGATCGAGATCGATGACGATGTAGCTCATGGTGATGAAGCTCTTGGTGTCGATGTGCGGCGAGATGACGCGGTTCGCCGCGATCAGGAGGTCCCGCGGCGACTCGTGAATCCGACTCAGCGACAGCATCAGCCCCTTGAGCTCCGCCATGTAGAGGGCCGCGGACGTGCCCTTGCCGGAGACATCAGCGATGAGGAACCCGAGCTTGCGGTCGTTGATGGGCAGGAAGTCGTAGTAGTCTCCACCCACTTCGCGCGCCGGTTCGCAGTACGCCGTGACGGCAAGCCCAGGCACCAGCAGCGGGCCCTGCGGCAGCAGCTTCATCTGGATGTCGCGGGCGGTGCGGATCTCCTGTTCGAGACGGACCTTCTCGGCGTTTTCGCGGAGCAGGCTCGTGATTTCGCCGGTCATCGCGTTGAACGATTCGGCCAGCTCGCCCAGCTGATCGCGCTTCCGGACGGGAATCTCGTAGCTGAGATTGCGGTTGCGGAGATGCTGCGTTCCGGTGAACAGGTCGTGCACCGCGCCGGTGATCTGGCGGGCGAGCACGAAGCCGATCACCAGGGCCACGAACTGAATGATCAGGAACATCAGGCCGACCAGAGCGAGCACCATCAGCAGGAACTGACCGAAGGTCAGCTCGCCGAGGCGAACGGGAGAGACGGTCGAGATGCGGTCGTAGATCTGCCAGACGTTGATCTGAATCGCGGCCGCGGCGTTGCTGCCCTGGCCGGTCTCCCAATCGACGTAGTCCAGGAACGCCACCCACGAGGGCCCCACGAACGCGCCGCCCGGCCGTCCCTCGTCGATCGGCTGCATGTCGGCTTCGAGGGCGCGGCCCCGCGGCAGCCGCGCCGCCCGTTCGTCGAACACCGTCGCTGAGACATCGCCGAGCCTGATGCCGGTCTCTTCCCGAATCCGCTCGGTGAGCACCGACGTCACCGGCATGTCGATGATCACGGCCCAGGTGGGGGACGGATCGTCCGGCAGCGCCACGGCTCGGAGCACGAGCCGTGTCATGTTCTCGGTCTCCGGCTCACCCGGGGCGGGTTCCGCTTCGTAGGCGATGAGACCGGAGAACCCGTCGCAGGTCATCCACGACGGCACGCGCTCGGGTGGATCGAGGTGCGTCCACGGTCCCACGGTCAACGGTGATCCGATGGCCGGCGCGCGCCCGGTGCCGACGGCTCGCGTCACCGTGTCGCACGTCATGCCCGACACGGGCACGAT
>DAINCF010000414.1:0-6496 GCA_036732565.1 Vicinamibacterales bacterium | reverse complement strand
GGCCTCGCAGTTCACCTACGCCAAGCTGATTCGGATCAATCGCGCGACCGACGAGGTCGAGCCCGGGCTGGCCAACTCGTGGGCCGCCTCACCGGACGGGCTTCGCTACACCCTGCAGTTGCGCGAGGGCGTCGCCTGGTCGGACGGCGCGCCGTTCACCGCCGCGGACGTCCGTTTTTCGTTCAACGCGATCTTCGACCCGCGAGCGAAGAGCCTGCTGGCCAGCTCGTTGACCGTCAACGGCAAGCCCTTGACCGTCGAAACGCCCGATCCACACACGGTCGTCGTGATCTTCCCGGCGCCGTTCGGTCCGGGCATTCGACTGCTGGACAACGTCCCGATCATCCCGCAGCACAAGCTGGGGGCGTCGCTTCAGAACGGGACCTTTGCCGACGCGTGGAACGCGGCGACGCCGCTGAACGAGATGGTTGGACTCGGCCCCTTCGTGCTGGCGCGCTACGAGCCCGGCCAACGGCTCGTCTTCGAGCGCAATCCGCACTACTGGCGCCGTGACGACTTGGGCACGCAGCTCCCGTATCTCGATAGCGTCGTGCTCGATATCGCGCCGGATCAGAATGCCGAGAGCCTGCGACTCCAAGCGGGCAGCGTCGACATGCTGCAGCTGCCGCTGCGAGCCGATGACCTCGCGGTCATGCGCGGGCTGGAGCGTGAGGGCAAGGTACGGCTGCTGGAGCTCGGCGTCACGACGGATCCCGACTCGTTCTTCTTCAATCTGCGTCCCGCCTTCTGGGCGGCCGATCCCCGTCGACCGTGGCTGCTGCGCGACGAGTTCCGCCAGGCGATCTCGCACGCCGTGGACCGCGAGGCGTTCGCGAATTCCGTGTTCCTGGGCGCCGCCGTTCCGGTCTTCGGGCCGGTCACGCCGGGTAATCGGCGCTGGTTCTCGCCGAACATCCCGCGCTACCCCTACTCTCGAGAAGCGGCGTCGAAGCTGCTCTCGACGCTGGGTCTGGCCAATCGGGACGCCGACGAGTGGCTCGAAGACGACAAGGGTACCGAAGCCCGCTTCAGCGTGCTCACCTACCGCGGCAACACGACGCTCGAGCGAAGCGCCGCCGTGCTGCGCGATGCGCTGCAAGTCGTCGGAGTCGCGGTCGACGTGGTCCCCCTCGAGCAAGGCGCCTTGATCCAGCGGATGCTGGATGGAAAGTTCGAGGCCATCTACTTCAACTTCGCGAATTCCGATCTCGATCCCGCGATGCAGAAGGACTTCTGGCTCAGCTCGGGATCGGGGCATATCTGGAACATCGGCCAGGCCACGCCGGCGACTGACTGGGAGCGCGAGATCGATCGGCTGACGGAGCTGCAGGCCTCGACCCTCGATCAGGCCGAGCGCCTGCGCCTCTTTCACGAGGTGCTGCGCATCTTCGCCGAGCACCTGCCGGTGCTCAACTTCGCCGCGCCGCGGCTCTACATGGGCGTTGGCCCGCGCGTCGGCAATCTGACGCCCGCCGTCACGAGGCCGCAACTGCTGTGGAGCGTGGATACGATCACGATACGCTAGCCGCTGCATGTGGCGATCTCGTGAGCTGGTGATCCGATTTTGGCGATCTGGTGAGTTGGCGATCTATTTTCGATTTGGTGACTCGCGCGGAGATGACCGGTGGGGACGAGCTCACGCCAATCACCAAATAGATCGCGACATCACGAAATCACCAAATCAGATCACCAAATCGCCAGATCGCCAGATCACCAAATGCTGGTCTTTCTCCTCCGTCGCGCCCTCGTCGCAGTTTTGCTGGTCTTCGTCGTCTCTTCGGCGGCGCTCCTGCTCACGCGGTTGGCGCCGGGCGACTTCACCAGCGAACAGATCCTCGAGTTGGACGCCGCCGCGCGCGCGCGACTGCGCGCCGAGGCCGGTCTCGATCAGCCCATCCTGCAACAGTACGTCCGCTGGATCGGCGGGGCGCTGCGGCTGGACTTCGGCCGATCGCTCATCTACTCGCGTCCGGTCACGGACATGGTCGCCGAGCGTCTGGTCAACACGAGCATCCTCGGCTTCGCGGCGCTGCTGCTCGCGACCGTCATCGGCGTCCCCCTCGGCATCATCTCTGGGAGCTCGACCCATCCGCTGTCGCGCCTGATTCGGCTGGTCTCGCTGGTCTGCCTCTCGGTGCCGCCACTGGTGGCGTCGCTGGTGTTCGTCCTGCTGGCGGCTCGCACCGGCTGGTGGCCGATCGGCGGCATGACGTCCGCGGCGGCCGCCAACCTGTCGTGGTCGGCGTGGCTCGCCGATCTCGTGCGCCATCTCCCGGTCCCGGCGCTGGCGTTGGCCCTGCCGATTGCCGCGACGCTGGAGCGCGTACAGGCGCAATCGGTCGCGGAGGCCATGACCCACGCGTTCGTGCGCGCCGGGCTGGCCCGTGGCATCACGCGCACGCGCGCCGTGCTCGCGCACGCCTGGCGCGGCTCGCTCGGGCCCGTGCTCGGCCTCTACGGCATCATCATTGGCACGCTGTTCAGCGGCTCGTT
The DNA here is from genome assembly GCA_036732565.1 of Vicinamibacterales bacterium. Taxonomy (GTDB): domain Bacteria; phylum Acidobacteriota; class Vicinamibacteria; order Vicinamibacterales; family UBA2999; genus JAIVJN01. Next base: position 4,003 of record DAINCF010000414.1, on the reverse strand, counting down.
CGTCGTGGAGATCGTGACGTCGTGGCCCGGCCTGGGACGTCTGCTCTTCGACGCGCTTCGCGCCAGAGACTTGTATCTCGTCGCGGGGTGTGTGGCGGCGGGTGCCGCGGTGTTGGCGGTGGGCATGTTCACCGCCGATGTCGTGCATGCCTGGGTCGATCCGCGCGTGCGATCGGGAGTGCGTGAGTGATCGCCCGCACCCTGCCGCTGATCGTGACGCTGATCCTGATCGCCGCCGTCGCGCCGTGGTGCGCGCCGTACGATCCCTCGCGGTCGAACCAGGACTTTCAGTTCGCGCCGCCGATGCCGCCTCACCTGCGAGGCGCCGACGGATGGCAAGCGCCGTTCGCCTATCCGATCGCGCTGGTGGATCGAATCGAGCAGCGCTACGAGCGCGACGAGCGCGCCCGCCTGCCATTGCCGTGGTCGAGGGCGGCGTCGGACGATCGCCCGGTGTTTCTGTTGGGCGCGGACAGCTTCGGCCGCGATGTCCTGTCACGCCTGCTGGCCGGCGCGCGCGTGTCGCTCGGCGTCGCCCTCGCCGCCACCGCGGGAGCCCTGCTCCTCGGTGTCCTCGCCGGCGCCTGGTCGGGCTATCGCGGCGGATGGTTGGACGAGATGCTGATGCGCACGGCGGACTTCGTGCTCGTCCTGCCCATCATCCACGTGGTGCTCGTGCTTCGCGCCGTTCTGCCGCTGGTGCTTCCGCCGAGCACGGTGTTCGTGTCGATGCTCGCGATCTTCGCGCTGGTGGGCTGGCCGATCGTCGCACGCGGCGTGCGGTCGATCGTGGTCGCCGAGCGCGAGCGCGAGTTCGTTCAGGCGGCGCGAGCCGTTGGCGGCTCACCGTGGTACGTGCTCTCCCGCCACATCCTGCCAGCGTGCACGGGACACCTGTTCGTCCAGGCCACGCTGCTGCTGCCGGCGTTCATGCTGGCGGAGGCGACCTTGTCGTTCATGGGCCTCGGCTTCCCCGACACCGCGCCGAGCTGGGGGACGATGCTGACAGAGGCGACGAATGTGAACTACCTCACCCGCTTCCCCTGGGTGATGGCGCCGGCGGTCGCGATCTTCCTCGTCGTGCTGGCGGCCAATAGCGCGCTGGAGTCGACCGGGGCCGGTTTCATGTCAAGATCGATGGACAGGTCTCGGCACCCCTGAGATACGTTGCAGAATTGCGGGGGGTCCGCCTTCAGGCGGACCTGGGCCGGCTAAAGCCGGCCCCCACGTACTTGAGGCTAAGCCGGCCCACGTACTTGAGGCTAAGCCGGCCCACGTACTTGGGCTAACGCCGGCCGCCACGTAGTTGAAGACGGTGCCCTTTATCTCATGAGTACATCCCTCGCCGGCATCTACGCGCCCGTGGTCACCCCGTTCACCACATCTGGCGATCTCGACGAAGACGCGCTTCGGTTCAATGCCGACCGCTACATGCAATCGTCGTTAACCGGTCTCGTCGTGCTCGGGTCGAACGGCGAGGCGCCGCAGCTCGACGAGGACGAGGCGGATCGCGCCATCGCGGCGGTTCGCAGTGCCGTGCCCGCCGAACGTCCGCTGCTCGCCGGCACGGGCCAGGAATCCACCCGCGCCACGATTGCCGCCTCACGGCGCGCCGCCGACCTTGGCGTGGACGCGGTGCTGGTGCGGACGCCGGCCTTCTACAAAGGACAGATGACCACTGACGCGTTCGTTCGGCACTACAACGCCGTCGCCGACGTGTCCCCCGTGCCTGTCCTGCTCTACAACGTCACCGTCTACACCGGCGTGAACCTGACGCCCGACGCCGTCGGCATCCTGAGCGAGCACCCGAATATCGTCGGCATGAAGGAGTCGAACAGCGACATCGTCCAGTTCGGGGAGCACCTGACGCGCGCGGGTGAAGGCTTCACCCTGATGACCGGCTCCGCGCCGATGTTCTATTCCGCGATGACGCTCGGCGCCAAGGGCGCGATTCTCGCCATTGCCGGCATCGTGCCGGATCTGTGCGTGGCGCTGGCCGATGCGGTTCACGGGGGTCGATTCCAGGAGGCGCGCGGCCTGCAGCGCCGACTCTCGCCGATCGCGCGACTCGTAGGCGCTGCCTACGGCGTGCCCGGGCTGAAGGTGGCTCTGGACCTGGCCGGCTATCGCGGCGGAGCGCCGCGAAGTCCGCTGGTGCCGGTCGCGCAAGCGGTCGTCGACACCATCCGGACGGAATTGAGCAAGCTAGGCGTCTTGAAGGACGAGCCGTCACGAGTGTGAGGCGTGAGCCGCACAGGTCCGGCTGAAGCCGGACCCCACGATCGAAAACCGCCTGGCCGGAGGCCGGGCAAGAGACGCTGTCGCCTGACGCGGCCAGTCGTCCAGCATTCGCGGCCTTGCCCTGGGACTTTTCCGCGCCGTGCGTGGCGTGGCCGCTGGTACGTGAGTTGCAGCCCGCAACCGTGGAACGCACGGAGCGCAGAACCCAAGGCCTGCCAACTGCACGTCATGATCACGCAACTCCCCGTCTCAGCCCGACGTGCCGTCCTCGTCTTCGCAATGTCGAGCGTGACATGGGCGTGCGCGACGAACCCCGCCACCGGCAAACGCGAGATCTCGCTGATGAGCGAGCAGCAAGAGATCGCAATCGGCCAACAGGGGGACGCCGAAGTCCGTCGCGACATGGGCATCTACGACGATGCCGAGCTGCAGCGGTATGTGTCGGACATCGGGATGCGTCTGGCGAAGGAATCGCACCGGCCCAACCTGCCCTGGCAGTTTGCGGTCGTCGACAATCCTGCCATCAACGCGTTCGCGCTCCCGGGCGGCTACATCTACATCACGCGCGGCATCCTGCCCTATCTCGCCGACGAGTCCGAGCTCGCCGGTGTGCTCGGACACGAGATCGGTCACGTCACGGCTCGGCACGCGGCGCAGCAGTACACGCGCGCCACCGGCAGCAGCATCGGGCTGATCGCGTTGAGCATCTTCGTGCCGGGGGCTCGACCGTTCGGCGACGCCGCGTCGTTGGGTGTGGGCCTGCTCTCGCTGAAATATGGACGTGGCGATGAGATCCAGGCCGATGGGTTAGGGCTCGAGTACTCGTCGCGATCCGGATGGGACCCGACCGCGGTGCCGCGCTTCCTGAGCACGCTGTCGAAGGTGGACGCGATGAGCGAGAAGGGGGTGCCCAACTGGCTGTCCACGCACCCGGATCCCGCATCGCGGGTGAGCCAGGCGCAGCCGCTGGTGGCGAAACATCAGAGCGCCACGGCGACCGCGAAGAATCGAGAGGAGTTTCTTCGCGCCATCGATGGCGTGGTCATCGGCGACAACCCGAAGGACGGCATCGTCCGCGGCAATCTCTTCCTGCACCCCGATCTGCGCTTCTCGATCGAATTTCCCGAAGGATGGGAAGTGCAGAACACGCCGGAGCAGGTCGCGGCGCGCGAGCCCGGACAGAAGCACTACATGATGATGCAACTCGCGAGTCTGACGGGGCAGAACCAATCGATCGAAGACGCCGCGGTGCAATCGATGCGAAGCGCGGGCTTCCGCCGATCCGAAGGACAGCCGACCAACATCAATGGCATGGACGCGTATGTCGGTCTCTACTCGGGACGACTGCAAAGCTTCGGTCAGGTCGTGATGCGCGCGGCGCACGTGCTGCAAGGGCGGCAGGTCTTCATGCTCGCGGGCTTTGCGCCGAAAGAGACGTTCGCGCAAGTGGATGCCGAGATCACCAAGTCCATCCAGTCATTCCGCGAGCTGACGCGTGACGAGGCCGCCAACGTGCGCCCCAACCGCCTGGACTTCTACGTCGCGCGACAGGGCGACACGTGGCAGGCGATCGCGTCGCGGCACGGGAATCTCGTGCGCGCGACGCAGTTGGCGATCATGAACGGCTACGAAGTCAACGAGCAGCCCAGACCAGGCGAGCGATTGAAGATTATCGTGGTCGGATGACACGAGAAGGGCCGCCACGTACGTGGGGTCCGCCTTTAGGCGGACCTGAGGGCCGGCTAAAGCCGGCCCCCACGAG
>DAINCF010000413.1:0-6513 GCA_036732565.1 Vicinamibacterales bacterium | reverse complement strand
GCGCCTGGTGGACGCGCTGCCGAACGGACCGCGCGGCTTCGCGACGGCCCAGGTGTTCATGGCCGGCGGCGTCCCGGAAGTGATGCTGCACCTCCGCCGCATGGGGCTGCTGAACGGGCACGTGCTCACGGCGACGGGCGACACGCTCGACACCACCCTCGACTGGTGGGAATCGAGCGAGCGGCGCCGGGCGGCACGCGCGCGGCTCGCGTCCGCCGCGGCCATCGATCCGGATCAGGTCATCATGACGCCCGACGCATCACGCCGCGCGGGCCTCACCAGCACGGTGGTGTTTCCGCTCGGCAACCTCGCGCCCCAGGGCTCGGTCATCAAGGCCACCGCCATGGATCCGTCGGTGATCGACGCCGATGGTGTTTATCGGCACCGCGGTCCCGCCCGGGTGTTCGTCGACGAGCGCGACGCGATTCAGGCGGTCAAGGGCACGTCCACCAGACCCGTACGCGAGGGCGACGTCATCGTCCTAATTGGCACGGGGCCATCGGGCACCGGCATGCAGGAGACCGCCCAGATCACCACGGCGCTCCGTTACCTGCCTTGGGGCAAGCACGTGGCGCTCCTCACCGATGGCCGGTTCTCGGGGTTCTCGAGCGGGGCCTGCATCGGTCACGTCGGGCCCGAGGCGCTGGACGAGGGGCCCATCGGGCGCGTGCGGGACGAGGACCTCATCGAGATCGTGATCGATCGGAGAACCTTGACCGGCACCGTCAACCTGGTGGGCGCGGACGGGGTGCCGCTGGACCCGGAGGCGTGCCGCGCGCTGCTCGACAGCCGGTCACCGCATCCGGGGCTCGCGCCCCACGAGCGCCTGCCCGACGACAGCCGCCTCTGGGCGGCGCTGCAACGGGCGAGCGGCGGCACCTGGGCCGGGTGCGTCTACGATGTCGATCGGATCGTGGCGGCGCTGGACTCGCGCCGTGCGTGAAGCGCGCTGCCAATTGCGGTTCGCGTACGTAGCGCAGGCCTTCAGGCCTGCCACACAGCGCCGGTGCGCAGGCTCACACCGTTGCGGCAGGCCTAAAGGCCTGCGCTACGGACTATTTCCAACGCGCTCTAATCCAAGGACGCGCTAGGGCTCCGGAGGCACGATGGCAACGGCACATGACACGGTTCTGCCGGCGACACCCGCGCGCGAGGATGGTCTTCCCCGGCGAGAAGTTCGCGAGATGCCCGAGCCGCCGCGCAACTACTGGCGCCTGGTGGGCCCGGGAATCGTGGCCGGTGGGGTGGGCCTGTCGTCTGGAGAGTTCGTGCTCTGGCCGTTCATTGCCTCGCAGGTGGGCCTGGTGCTACTGTGGGGCGCGTTCGTGGGCGTCCTCACGCAGTTCTTTCTCAACATGGAAGTGGAGCGCTACACGCTGGCGACCGGCGAGACAGCCGTCACCGGGTTCAACCGCTTCTGGAGGCATTGGGGACTCGTGTTCGCGGTGCTCGGCTACTTCGCGAATCTGTGGCCGGGATGGGCGCTCAGCTCGGCGACGCTGGCCAGTTATCTGTTCGGTGGCAATCCCACCGTCATCGCCGTCGCCAGCCTGCTCGTCATCGGCTTCTCACTGACGTTCGCACCGGTTGTGTACGTCGCGCTCGAGCGGCTCATCTTCGTGAAAGTGGCCGCCGTGCTCGTGCTCGTCGTGCTGGGTGCGGTCTTTGCGATCGAACCCGAGTCGTGGCGGGCCCTGCCGGCGGGACTTGCTCACATCGGTACGATTCCCGAAGGGTTGAGCGTGGCATTGGTATTTGGCGCCATCGCGTTCGCCGGCGCGGGCGGCGCGCAGAATCTGTGTCAGAGCAACTGGATTCGCGACAAGGGATTCGGCATGGGGCAGTACGTGCCGCGATTGGTGAGCCCGATTACCGGCGCCCCTGAGGCGAAAGCCTTGACTGCGACGAGTTACATCTTCGAACCCACGCCAGGGAACATGGAGCGATGGAGACGCTGGTGGCGGTTTGCCAACGTCGAGCAGGTGTTCAGCTTCGTGCTCGTCACGGTTGTGACGATCGGTCTGACTTCCCTGCTTGCGCACTCGACGCTCTTCGGCGAACCGGACCTTCCGAACAACGTCTCGTTCCTGAGAATCGAAGCGCAGCAGCTCGAGCGGACGATCGGCCGATGGTTTGGCGTGCTGTTCCTGGCCGTTGGTGCCTTTTCGCTCTTCGGATCGGCCATGGGCATCATCGACTACACCAGCCGTCTCGCCGCCGACGTGTTCAAGACGACGTACACGCCGGGCGTCTCGGAGAGTCGCATGTATTTCTGGCTGGTATGGGGAATGGTCGGACTGGGATGCACGATCCTGCTGGCAGGCATGTCTCAGCCGATTACATTGCTCGTGATCTCCGCGTCGACCGGCGGCACCATCATGTTCCTCTATTCGTTCATGCTCATCGCGCTGAATCGAAAGATGCTGCCGTCGGCCATTCGTATCGGTCCATTCCGAACCGCCACGCTCGTGTGGTCGACATTGCTGTTCGGATCGCTGGCCGTGCTCACCATCTATACGCAGGTGCAGACCCTACTTCGCTGACGGGTGGCCGACGCCGGTTTCACCTTCACTTCTCAATCGGCGCGTAGCGCTGTCACCGGATCGACCCTCATCGGGCGCCGCGCGGGGAGCCAGCAGGCGAGCGCGCCAATGGCCGCGAACGACAGCGTCACGCCGACGAGGACGATCGGATCGGAGGCGCTGGTGTGGTAGAGCATCGACTCGATCGCGCGGCCCGCGGCGATCGCCCCTATGAGACCGAGCAGCAACCCCAGACCGACGAGCCGCGCGCCCTGGCCGAGCACCAGCCGCAATACATCGACCGCGTTTGCGCCGAGCGCCAGGCGGATGCCGAACTCGGCCGTGCGCTGGCTGACGGAGTAGGCGAGGACACCGTAGATGCCGACAACCGCGATGACGAGCGCGATGGCGGAGAACAGGCCGAGCAATTGGCTGATGAAACGTTGTCGCGCCAGGGTCGAGATGGAGCCGATGGTCTGGGTCATCGGCTGCGCCCAAGGCACCGCAAGATTCGGATCCACCGCGTGAACTTGCGCTTTCAGCGACGGCACGATGGCGGCAGGGTCACCCGACGTGCGGACGGCGAAGTGCATGTAGGTGCTCGGAACTTGGGCGAACGGCTCAAAGACCTGAGGAACCTGATCCTGCCCGTAGGCTTGCACGGTATCGGCCACGATGCCGACGATTTCGGTCCAGTCGGTCCACCGGAAGTTGTCGATGCGGATGCGCTGGCCTAGGGGATCATCGTCACCGAAAAAGCGCCGAGCCAGCGTCTCGTTGATCACGGCGACCCGGGGCGCTTGGGCGATGTCGTGCTCGGTGAACGTGCGGCCCCGCCGGAGCGGGATTCCCATCGTCTCGAAGTAGTCGGGCGTCGCGCTGTTTCTTTGAATGGTGGGCCGTTCGCCCAGCGGCAGCTGCGGACGACCGGCGATGCTGAAACTCTGGTTCGTGCCGGCATCCCCCACGCTGATGGCTGGCAGATTCAACGCCGCTCCAGCCGACTCGACTCCGGGCAGCGCACGAAACCGCCCCAGCACCGTGTCGGCGAAGGCAGCCACCTTGTTATCGAACTCGAGAGCAGTGTTCGCTTGGTATCGCGCGCCCTGTAACGAGACATTGACGTAGGCGAGCGGCTTGGGATCAAAACCCGGATTGAAGTTCGCCAACTGGACGAAGCTGCGCAGCAACAATCCGGCACAGGCGAGCAGTATGAAAGAAGTGGCAACCTCGAGAACGACGAGCGCGCTCCGCAGGCGTCCGCGCGAACGGGACTCGGTCGAGCCGCGCCCTCCCTGCTTCAGGCTCTCGCTCAAGTCGGCTCGCGACGCCAGCCAGGCTGGCGCCAGGCCGAACAGAAGTCCGGTCACGACGCTCAACGCGAGTGCAACTCCCAGCATGCCGAGGTCGAGCCTTACCAGGGAGAGTTGCGCCAGGCCGACCGAACTGTGGAATTGGAGGTTGCGGAGCAGCTCGATCCCACCGACGGCCAACAAGGCACCCGCGGCGCCGCCGAACAGCGACAGCACCAGGCTTTCGCTCAGCAGCAGGCGCACGAGCTTGAAACGCGCGGCACCGAACGCGGTGCGCAGGGAAATCTCACGCTGCCGCGCCGTGGCCCGCACGAGTAGCAGGTTCGCCACGTTTGCGCACGCGATCAGCAGCACGCCGACGACCGCGCAGAGCACCGACCACAGAGCCGGGCGTATCGCGCGCGACATGCGCTCGGCGGTGGGCACGACAGAAACGCCGATGCCTTTGTTGGTGTCCGGAAAACGTTGCGCCAGTCGCTCACAAACCAGATCCATCTCCGCCTGCGCCTGCGCGACGCTCACGCCTGGTTTCAGCCGGGCCTCGACCGTGAGGGCCCCCGAGCGCCACGCGCGTTGATCCCGAGAATGTTCGCGATGCACGAAGGGCAGCGCGATGTCGCTCCAGCCCACTTCTCCACCGGCGCGATCGAGATTCTCCGGCAGCACGCCGATGATCGTAAAGCTTTCCTCGCTCAGCTGGATCGTGCGGCCGAGCACGTCCTGCCTTCCGCCAAACGTGCCCTGCCACAGCGCATGACTCAGGAGAACGACGCGGGTGTCTCCTGTCGGCTGAGTTTCCTCGTGGAGAAAGGCGCGGCCGAGTGGGAGCTCCAAGCCGAGCACGTCGAAATAGTTCGCGGTGATGCGCATGGTCCGCATCCGGCGCGGCTCGCCTTGGCCCGACAGCGTCCAGATGCCCGGGGTCCGGGCACCCATCGCGACGAACGACTGGCTCTCGTCTTTCCAATCGAGGTAGTCCGCCACAGAGACGGGCAGGTCCGGGCCGTCCGCACCCTTCGCACGCAGCGTGACCCGACGCTCGGGCTCGGGATTGTCGAGGGGATGGAGCACCAGACTGTCGACAACAGAGAAAATCACCGTGCAGGCCCCGATGCTGAGCGCGAGCGTGACGATCACAGCCGCGGTGAAGCCAGGTGCCTTCGCGAGCTGGCGGAAGACGTAACGCAGGTCGGAGAACATGGAAAAAAGAATCGCGAAGGCCGACTAACCGGGGCGCCTGCCCTGCATCCGCGGCGCATATCTCAGGTCTCTCGTAGACAACGCCACTGGGCACCTCCGGGATGCGCGGCCGAGGTTCGGGTAGTTGTGGCCGGCCACGGCAACCGGGCTACCGCAAGATAGACGGGACGATGGGCGGAAAGGTTGGGCACGGGGTGAACATGCTGCTTCGCTGACCACCTCTGGAAATCGCCAGATTGTACGTAGCGCAGGCCTGCAGGCCTGCCTCAACGGTGCGTGCCGGCGCACGACGAGTCGGCAGGTCTGAAGGCCTGCGCTACGTACGCCATCGCTAACGTCTCGACGCCCTCTCAACACGTGAATGCAACGAATTCCCGGATTGGTTCGTCTGAGGAAACGACGAGGGCGCGGTAGAGGGTGCGGCTCATGCAACGGCTCGAAGAACTGCTCAGCGACGTCCGCCTGGCAGTGCGGCAGTTGATCTCGGCCCGTGGGTTCACGCTGGTGGCAGCGCTCACCCTGGCGCTCGGCATCGGCGTCAACAGCGCCATCTTCTCGCTGGCCGACGCGGCGCTGATGCGGCCGCTGCCGTTTGGCGGGGCCGATCGACTGGTGATGCTGTGGGAGCGCACACCGACGTCGCCAAAATCCGGTGTCTCGCCTCTGAACATGCGCGACTGGAACCTGCAAAGCCAGTCGTTCGACGGCATCGCCTACGTCCAGCGAGGCATGGGAGGCGGGCCGTTGCTGACCGCGCCTGACGGCTCGATCGAAACGGCGGAGCGCCAAAGCACCGGTGCCAACTTCTTCGACGTCCTCGAGGTGGTCCCGATTGTGGGCCGCACGTTCAAGCCCGAAGACGACGGCCCGGCGCCGCGTGTGGTGCTGCTCGGCGAAGCCCTGTGGCGGCGCCGATTCAGCAGCGACCCTTCGATTGTCGGCCGTCTCGTGCGGCTGAACGGCCAGCCGTACACCGTCGTCGGCGTGGTCGCCGACAACGTGCAGTTCTCGCGGCCTGCCGAGATCTGGACGCTGTCTGGTCAGTTCCCCGACATCCCGGCGTTGCGCGCCGTCCGCGGCTTCGACGTCGTCGCGCGGCTGAAGCCCGGGGTGACGATCGAAGCGGCGCAGGCCGAGCTCAACGTCATTGCCGAACGGCTCGCGCGCGAGTATCCCGAAGCGAACAAGGGGGCCGGCGTGATCGTCGAGCCGATCCGCGCCGGCATCGTCGGGAGCGATTTGGCGACGACGTCGATGTTCCTGCTGGGCGTGGTCGGCTTCGTGCTGCTCCTGTGCTGCGCGAACGTCGCCAATCTGCTGCTCGCGCGGGCGGCCGGGCGCGCCCGTGAGATCGCTGTTCGTTCCGCGCTCGGCGCCGCGCCCGGACGCATCATCAGGCAGCTGCTCACCGAGAGCCTCGTGCTCGCGGTGCTCGGCGGGATGCTGGGCATCGGCGTCGGCGCCGCGATTCTCCAGGC
>DAINCF010000412.1:0-6519 GCA_036732565.1 Vicinamibacterales bacterium | reverse complement strand
CGCGCGGTCCGCGGACGCGGGTCGAGCTCCGCGTCGCCGTCACGTGAAGCGACACGTCGATTTCCTGGCGCTCCTGTTTCTGGCCTGGGGCGCGATTTTCGCATTCGTCGGCGTGGCCGGTCTCGTGCTGTCGGCCGGCGCGCTCGCCATCGCCGGTTCCGGCGGCCCAATTGACGTCAGCTCCGACCTCGCTGCCGGCATCACCGCGGTGACGCTCGCGGCGCTTGCGGCGCTCGCTCTGCTCTGGGCGGGCGTGCACTTGTGGATCGGCACCTGGCTCCGCCGCTACACGCCAGCCAGCCGTCTCGTCGCACTGGGCCTGTCGGTGATCAATTTGGTGTTGCTGCCGTTCGGCACCGCTCTGGGTGCCTATGCCTGCTGGGTCCTGCTCAGCGAAGACGGGCGACGGCTCTTCGAGCAGCACTACGAGACGGCCAGGTCGTACTGAGCCGGTCGCTGCCCTGGAATATCCGAGAACCAGCAGATCAGCTCGTCAACGAGATCGAAGAGGAGCAGATACGACCCCGCCGGTACATCGCCAAGCAGATCGACCGACACCGGGATCGACATCGAGTCACCTGGCTGAACGCTGCGTGGGAGCAGCGTGCGCCCCAGCGTGTCGTTGATCAGGCGTCCTTCTCGCGTGATCAGCTTGCAGCCGACGGTGACGAAGCCGCCGCGATGCGAGGGCTTCGCTTCCCACACGGTGTCCCCCTGATTCACCGCGTGGACCATGACCGTCACGCGCTCACCTGCGCGCAACGACGAGGGAACGCCGTCGACTCGGAGCTCGCACTTCAGGAGGCCAGGGTGTCGCGAGGTCTTGGGACGCGTCCCGTCCCGCGTCAGCATGGCGTACGGATGTCGTCGATGCAGCTCTTCGAGCACGCCCTGCGGCGTCATGTGCGGCCGCGGGTGCCGACCCGATCGATAGAGATCGACTTCTTCGATCGGGAGCAGCCGCAGTGACGATTGCAGCGTCGCCGTCAGCATCGCCTCCTTGAAGCCGCTGCGTCGCGCCGTCTCGAGGAACTCCAGGACATCGAACGCGCGATCGTCCTCGCCGTGCTCGCGAATCGCCCGTCGCGTCTCCGCTTCGTCGAGGTGATCCAGTCCGGGCTCCGAGAACACCGCGCGGCAACCAGGTTTCAGCACGCGTGCCAGCTCGCACGTGGTGGTCTGAAGATCGGGCACGTGGTGCAACACGTTCATTCCCAGGACGCCGTCGACACACGCATCTGCGACCGGCAGCTGTTCGGCGATGCCTTGCGCCACCCGAATCGTGCCCTCGATGCGGCTGGGATCCCAGGACGGGCGCTGTCGATTGGCACGGAGGGCGTCGCGATCCGGATCGAGCGCGATGACGTCGTAGCCAAGGCGCGCGAGCATCTCTGAGGAGAAACCGGAGCCGGCGCCGAGGTCGAGGACGACATCGCCGGGCCGGCAGTCGAGCAGTAAGAGCAGGGTCGACAGGTCGAACAGGCGGCGGATTCCCAGGTCGTGTGTCGCCGGGCAGACCGGGAACAGCCCGGCGGTATACACGTTCCTGGCTTCGAAGTCTCCTAGACTCACGAGCTCGATGTTAGACCAGCTCAGAACGCGTCAGCTCGAAACCGGTGGTAGGTCCACGGTTCCGACTGGTGTCCACGGCCCGCATCGGAGCACCCGTTTGAGCGCGAGCCATCCGCCGCGCACCACACCGAGCTCACGCACGCAGGCCTCGGCATAGTGGCTGCAGGTGGGCGTGAACCGACATTGCACGCCGGCGCTGGCGTAGACGCGTGACAACGTCGCTTGGTAGAGGTGAATCGCGCCAACGGCAATCGCCGTGGAGGTGCGCGCGGCGGGCGGCCGTGATGCGTCGACCAGGGCGACGACCACGGCCACGGCAAGGAGTGCGAAAAGAAGTCGTCGCAGAAGTTCACCGTAGGGGCGGTTCGCGAACCGCCCCTACACCTTCACCCTAGAATTTGTCGGCGTACTGGCTGACGCCAGGAACGATGAGGCGCTGGCCGTTGACGCCCTTGATGATGGCCAGGATGTGGAGAATCAGGATGCCAATCCAGAGCAGCATGCTGATCAGCCCAACGAAACACCCGAGGATCGTGCCGAGAATCACCTGCAGGAACGTCACTACGATCCAGAAGATCACTTCGGCCAACATGAGCACCAGGCCGTGCTTGGCATGCCACTGCACCTCTTTGTCTTCCTTTTCCACCAGCAGTGGCACGAGCGCCAGCAGCCACAGGTAGGACAGGATGATCATGACGGTGCGGTTGCTCGAGGGAGCGCCGCTCGTGGGCGTCGCGTCGGCCATCGATTACTCTCCTTGGTTTGGCGTGTCGGGGGCCCGCCTTGGCGCGCAGTCTACAGGCAAAGCCTCGGCTTGTCACCCCCTCGCAAAGCCGATAAGCTGTGATTTTGAGCCTGCTTGCAAGGATTTGCTCATGAGTGCCTCGTCGCTCACTCCGACCGTCATTCTCGATGCGCTGCGCGTCGTCATGGATCCCGATCTGCGCAAGGACATCGTGACGCTTGGATTCGTGAAGGACCTGACCATCGCTGACGGACGGGTTGCGTTCACCATCGAGCTCACCACGCCCGCGTGTCCGATGAAGGATCGTATGCGCGATGAGGCGGGGGCGGCGGTCGCGGCGTTGCCCGGCGTCACGGGTGTCGACATCACGTTGACCGCGGCGGTCCGATCCGTGACCGCGCCGGAGCACGGGCGCACGCCGCTGCCCGGGGTGAAGAACGTCATCGCCGTCGGCGCGGGAAAGGGGGGCGTCGGCAAGACGACGGTCGCCGTCAACTTGGCCGTGGCGCTGTCGCGCGCCGGCACGCGCGTCGGTATCCTGGACGGCGACATCTACGGCCCCAACGTGCCAATGATGTTCGGCATCCAGACCGAGCTCGGGACCGACGGGAAGAAGATCGTCCCAGCGGAAAAGTACGGCATCCAGATCGTCTCGATGGGATTCCTCACGAGCGAGGACAACCCGATCATCTGGCGCGGGCCGATGCTGCACGGCACGATTCAACAGTTCTTCCGCGAAGTCGCCTGGCGCGATCTCGACTACCTCATCATCGACATGCCGCCCGGCACCGGTGACGTCGCGCTCAGCCTCAGTCAAACCGTGCCGGTTGCCGGCGCCATCGTCGTCACGACGCCGCAGCAGGTGTCGTTGGTCGACAGCCGGCGGGCGGTGCGCATGTACCAGAAGCTGAACATCCCTACGCTCGGGATCGTCGAGAACATGAGCTTCTTCTCCTGCCCGAACTGCCATCACGAGTCGGACATCTTCGGTCACGGCGGGGGAGAGGCGCTTGCCCAACAGCTCGACGTGCCGTTTCTGGGACGGTTGCCGATTCACGAGCCGATACGCATCGGCAGCGATCGTGGCATCCCGCTGGTCATCGCCGAGCCCGATTCGGGACCGTCGCGTGCGTTCGTCAACGTCGCCGAGCGAGCCGCGGCGCAGATTTCGATCGCCGCACATCGCAACGCCGACGTCCACAAGGGTAAGATTCCGCTCATCCCCGTCCGCTAAGGTTGGGGCAGGAGTTCGATCATGAAACGTGTCGCAATGCTGTGCCTCCTCGTCTTCGCGATGGCTGCCCCGGCGATGGCGGCGGACCTCCCGGCTGCTCTCGTCGACGCGTATCTGTCGGCCCAAACCGCGTTGGCCGACGACAGCCTGAAAGAGCTGCCGACCGCCGCGAAAGCGATGGAAGCCGGCGCGGCCCCGCTCGGCGCACCGGCGCAGCCGGTGGTGGACGGCGCGAAGAAACTGGGCGCCGCCAAGGATCTCGCGGCGGCACGGACGGCATTTGGCGAGCTGAGCGATGCGCTGGTGAAATACGCGGAGACGTCGGGCAGTGCCTTGCCTGCCGGGATTCACGTCGCATACTGCCCGATGGCCGACAAGCCGTGGATGCAGAAGGGCACCGACATCAAGAACCCGTACTACGGATCCCAGATGCTCACCTGCGGCTCGATTAAGAAGTAGGGGCGGTTCGCGAACTGCCCTACCCGCAGTCAACGGGCCCGATCAGAGCCGTTTCATCGCTGCGATGCCGAGCAGCGGGCCCGGCACCAGCATGAGCGCGGCCCACTGCCATCCCACCGTCGCGGCCGCGCGCGGCAGCAGATCGATCGTCACCATCGTCAGCAGGAACCCGCAGCACGTCTGCAGCGTCAACGCCGTGCCGACGTGATCGCGCGGCGCGTACTCGCTGACGAGCGCCGAGAACTGCGCGGAGTCGGCGACGACGGCAAAGCCCCAGATCATCGCGAGCAGATAGAACCAGATCGGCGCGTGACCGAAGGCGACGACCGTCAACGCCGCGCAGGCGGCGCTCACCCACATCGACCAGATCGCCACGCGTGCCTTGCCGAGGCGGTCGGCCAGCCACCCGGCCATCGCGCAGCCGACGGTCCCGCTGCCGATCGCCAGGAAGGCCGCGAGCGAGCCGGCCGCGGTCGCACTCGGCAGCCCCGATGCGGCAAAGCTCGCCGTCGCCAGCACGCCGATCCACGTCCACATGGCGTAGAGCTCCCACATGTGGCCGAGATACCCGAACGTCGCCAGCCGGGCGCCGCGGCTCTGCAGAATGCGGCGAATCGCATGCGGATCGAACGGCGTCGTGGCCGCGACGAACGGACCATCGCGAACCATCGTCAGCACGAGGACGCCTCCAAGGATGGCCAGCCCTGACGCCATCAGCACCGGCTCGTGCCAGCGTTCGCCGTATAGCGCGGTCAGCAGATGCGGAAACGCCTTGCCGAGCGTGAGCGCGCCGATCAACAGGCCGAGGGCGAAGCCGCGCCGCTCGCGAAACCAACCCGCCGCGATCTTCATGCCCGGCGGATACACCAGCGCCAGCGCCGCTCCGGTCGCGAACCGCAGGGCGACGATCGTGGCCGCGCCGGGCGCGACCAACAGCGCCGCGTTGGTGGCCGCGCCGGTCACGCATCCGAGGAACATCACCGTGCGCGCGTTGAGCACGTCCGACAGATTCGCGAACGCGCTGGCGAGGGTGCCGACGACAAACCCCGCCTGCACCGCCATCGTCAGCCACGAGGCCTGCGCCGGCGAGAGGTCGAGATCGCGGACGAGAACGGGCGTGACCGCCGTGGCCGAGAACCACAGCGTCATGCCGAGAAACTCAGCGATGGCGAGGAACGTCAGCATGCGCCACGCGCCAGCCGGTGCGACCGTTGCGGGCTGCGTGATAGGCTCAGAGATACGGTCGATCCTCGACACAGGCACTGATGGATATACCCTACATCAAGCGCAGACTCGCCAACGGTTTGGACGTGATCGTTCATGAAGACCGATCGATCCCGATGGTGGCGGTCAACATCTGGTATCACGTCGGGTCGAAGAACGAGCGCCCCGGCCGTACCGGCTTCGCCCACTTGTTCGAGCACCTCATGTTCGAGGGCTCCGCGCATCACCCATCGGGCTACTTCGGGCCGTTGCAGCAGGCGGGCGCGCTCCTGAACGGATCCACGAACAGCGATCGTACGAACTACTGGGAGGTGGTCCCGACCGGCGCGCTCGAGCTCGCGCTGTTTCTCGAGTCCGATCGCATGGGGCATCTGCTGCCCGCGCTCACCGAGGAGAAGTTCCAGAACCAACGCGACGTCGTGCTGAACGAGCGCCGGCAGAACTACGAGAATCGTCCCTATGGCTTGGCCGGGCTTGCGATCTCGACGCGCCTGTTCGATCCCAATCACCCCTATCACTGGCCCACGATCGGGTGGCCCGACGATCTGCGCGCGGCGTCGCTTGAGGACGTGCGTGCGTTTTTCAGCACGTACTATCACCCGGCGAACGCGTCGCTGGTGCTCGCCGGCGACATCGATTCCGAGCGCGCCTTCGAGCTGGCGGAACGCTACTTCGGCGAGCTCGCAACCGGACCGGAGCCCGCGCCGATCCAAGTCATGGGAGCGCTCGACGGGCACCGCCGCGATCTATTGGAGGATCGCGTCGAGCTGCCGCGGCTCTACCTCGCGTGGCATTCGCCGGCGGCGTTCGCGGCGGAGGATGCGGAGCTGGATCTGGCGGGTGACGTCATCGGCCACGGCAAGACCTCGCGCTTGTACCGCACGCTCGTCTACGAGCGGCGCATCGCCGCCGACGTGTCGGCGTATCAGCATTCGCGTGAGCTTGGGGGCACGTTCCAGGTGACGGCGACCGCCGTGCCCGGCGTGACGCTCGGCGAACTGGAGCGCGCGATCGACGAGACGCTCCGCGACGTGGCGGACCGCAGCCCCGAGCCGGAGGAGTTCGAGCGGGCCCTGGTGCAGGCCGACGCGCAGTTCGTCTATCGGCTGCAAACGGTCGGCGGCTTCGGCGGAAAGTCCGATCAACTGAACTTCTACAACGTGTACTGCGACGATCCCGGCTATTTCGCGGCCGATCGCGCGCGTTACGAGGCGGCGACGCCGGCGTCGACCGGTGCGGCCATGCGCCGCTGGTTGGCCGACTCGCCGCGCGTGACGCTCAGCGT
>DAINCF010000411.1:0-6545 GCA_036732565.1 Vicinamibacterales bacterium | reverse complement strand
TGCCACCCGCCGTCGTTTGGCGTTAACCTCAACGCCAGCGTGAGTGGACGAGTGGTGATGCTGGCGTGGGCGCCGAGCTCCACCGCGGCGGCGCTGGCGTCCGATGCGATCGCGCCGTTCCAGTACGCGATCGAGGTCGGCGCCTCGGCAGGGGCCGCCACGCTGGCCTTTCCGCTGGGGCGCACGACGTCGCTCGCCATTCCGGCACCTCCTGGCGACTTCTACGTGCGCGTGCGTGCCGTGAACGTGTGCGGCGCCGGTCCGGCCTCGGCCGATCAGCTTCTGAGAGTGAGGTAAGAGATGCGCGGTAGGGCGGTTGTCGTACCGCCCTACTGGATTGCCGCGATCTCGTAGACGTGCACGCGAGGACGTTCGCCGTACTCCTCGGTGATGTAGAGCCGGCGGGTCGTCTGATCGTAGGCGGCGCCTGCGATGTAGGCTGAGCCCTTATCGTTCATCTCGGTGAGGCGCCACGTGGCGTAGGGTCGGATCTCCCACGGGCGCTTCTTGTCGCGTTTGACCTCGACCAGATCGAGCGCGTCGTAGGCCCAGACCTGATGGCGATACGGATACGCGTGCGGACCTTTGTACTGGCTGGCGGGGTCCGGGCACTCGCTGACCTCACCGTAGCAGTAGTTGCCCTCACCGATGCGGCCGACGAAGAGCACGCTGCGCGTGCCGGCCGGGAATCCGACTCCCTTGATCTCCGCGGTGAGATTGTAGAGCAGGTTGCGCTGCTTCCCCGGCGCCAGTTCCTCGTCGAGCGGATAGCCCACGAGCTCGGTCGCGGGCACAGGGTTCTCGCGTCCAACGTCGTCCGGATTGAACACGGACAGCGCCGGCCCGCTCGACGTGCGCGAGATGATCGATAGACAGCAGTTGCCGGTCAGCGCTGGACCACCGAGCAGTGATTGCCACTCCTCAGGCACCAGCCCCATGTAGCCGGAGACGAAGCCGGCCGATTGATCCTTGCCGACGCGGAACGGTCCCTGCACGTCACCGGACTGCGTGAGGTTGAGGCCGGATACGAAATGCGAGCGTTCCTGATTGCCATCCGCGTCGTAATACGAGTACGCAGACACGATCAAGCGTGATTTGTAGACGAGCGATCCACCGAGATTGACCGGCCCATCGTCGATGTTCTTGAGCCGTCCTTCGGTGACATCCGTGCACGGCTGCACGACGCGTGTGCCGCGCTCGAAGTCCTCCGGGATCGCGACCTCGCAGAGGCGGTTGTACCAGGCGTGCCCACCGATGAGCAGCGTCTGCGTCGCGGGGTTCACGCTGAGCGCTCGTCCCCCGTAGGTGAGCAACCCCTCTTTGGCGTTCGAGCCGTCCGCGTCATCGACGGCAAACGACCCGATGTATTTCATGTCCTCCGCCGACACGCGTGGCAACTTCGTCGCGTCGGTGGATTGTGCGCGCAGCGAGTGAGTTGGAACCGTGAGCGCCGCGACGATTGCGATCATCGCGGCGCAAGGTCCAAAGAGATGCCGGACCATAGTGTGACTCTATCTTAGTCACGGCCGGCGCGCATGTCGGTATTTATCTGACGACGACGCGGACGTCGGCGCTGGGAGGCCCGACGCCCACGGCATTTCTCGCCCGGGCGCGAAAATAGTATGTCCCTGGCGGGAGGCCGGGTAGGACGAGGCTCGTGATCGGACCGACGTCGCCCGATAGCTGATTGACGCCTGGCCCGGCGCCCGCCTCGAGAATGTAACTGGTCGGCGCGCCACCAGACGGCGATGCCGCCCACGACATTGTCAGCACCCGGGCAGCGTTCACCGTGGCATTCAGCGTCGGCGCGCCGGGCGCTGCTCCGGTGGCACCGCCGACCGTGAAGGTCGCCTCCTCCGATGGGGTGCTGATGCCAGCCCCATTTCGCGCCCGAATGCGTACGTAGTAGGCGCCAGGAGGCACGTTCGGGACCGTCAGCACGAAGCCCGGCCCCAGCGCCGCGCCACTCACCAGGTTTGACGAATTCGGCGACGTGCCGGCGTCGAGCAGGTAGTCGTTGACCACCTCTCCCGTGGCCGGTGGGCTCCACGTAAACGTCACTGTCGTGCCCGCGACGCCGACGCGGAAATTCTGCGGCGGCGCTACCGGCCCTGCACCTACGGAGCCGCCAATCTGATACACGTGCACGCGCGGACGATCGCCGTAGTCCTCGGTGATGTATACACGGCCGGTGGTGTGATCGTACGCGGCGCCGGCAATCGTCGCGGAGCCAGCGCTGTTGATTTCAGACAGGCGCCACACCGCGTACGGCCGAACTTGCCAGGGCTGCTTCAAGCCGTGGCGCACCATCGCGAGCTCCACGGCGTCGTACGCCCACACCTGGTGTGCGTAGGGGTAGGCGTGCGAGCCTTTGTAGACGGCCGCGGGATCGCCGCAGGCCGCGGCTTCACCGTAGCAGTACGGACCCAATCCGTGCTTCCCGATGAACAGCACGCTGCGCGTGCCGGACGGGAACGCAACACCGGTGACCTCGGTCGCGTTGTTGAAGAACTCGTTCTGCGAGTTGTTGGGCGCCAACGGTGTCGAGATCGGATAGCCAAGGAGTGGGACCGCGGGCACCGGACTCACATTGCCGACGTCGTCGGGATTGAAGACCGATGCCGCTGGACCGCTGGAGGTCCGCGAGATGATCGACAGACAGCATTGGCCCGTCAGTGCAGGCCCGCCTAACAACGCACGCCATTCGTTGGGAATGACGCCCATGTAGCCGCCGACGAAGCCGCCGCCGGACTGGCCGACTTGAAACGGGCCAAGCGCATCGCCAGCCTGACTAAAGTTGAGCCCAGAGGCGAAGTGCGAGACACGCGTGCTGCCATCGGCGTCGTAGTACGAGTACGCGGAAACGATCAATCGCCCGTTCCACACCAGGCTTCCGCCAAGCTTCGCATCGGCTTTCACTTGCCCGAGACGTCCATCGGTGACGTCCCCGCAGCGCTGAACGACGGGCGCTGCTTGATTCAGCACCGCAGGAATGCGCACTTCGCACAATCGACCGTACCAGTCGTGGCCCGAGAGGAGGAGGGTTTGGGTAACCGGATTGACGCTGAGCGCAGCGCCGCCATACGTGAGCAGCCCTTGATCCGCGCCGCTGCCATCGGACGCAGCGATGGGAAACGATCCGAGATAGCGCATGTGTCCGGCCTGCACGAGGGGGAGAGCAGTCGGAGTTTGCGCCCTGACGCTGGAGGGGAGTACAGCGAGGAGGCCGAGCGCGACCGTAGTCGCGCACACGACGAGCGCATTCTGATTTTGCATGGAACGTGGCGACCGGTGGCAATGTCTGTGCCCGCGATCGCCACGTGTGATCGATTTCACAATTCTGTGCAGTTTTGTCGCATTCCGATCACGCAACCGTGGTTCTGGCGTCGCGTGATCGGACAGCGCCATGAAATTCTTGCGCACCTGTGTACCCTTAGGGCACGCGCACCACCACTTCGTTCGAGGCGGTGCCCAGCCCGCACACATCGGCTGGCCGGACGCGCACATAGTAGGTGCCTGACGGCGCCGGCGCGGCGATCGACGTCGTCCGGCCAAGCGGTGCCTGCAGAATGTTGGTCAGGCCTGGACCTGTACCTGCCTCCAGCACGTATATCAGCGGCGCGAGCGCGTCCGCGTTCAAGGCCTCGGCGAGGTTCGTGGGGTTCCATGACAGCTGGACCAACGATCCCGACGTTTGCGAAGTCAGCTGCGTGGTGAACTGCGGCGGCACGCACGCAGCGCTTTCGACCACGAGCTTCATCGGAGCGGTCGGATCGCTCGTACCAAGGTTCGAGACCGCCGCTGCGCGGACGTAGTACGTGCCCGGCCCCGCCATCGCGCTGACCGTATCAGCGTCGGTGGTCAGTTCGGCGAGGGTCGCACCGTTCGCATCGTAGACTGCAAGACGGTACTGTGTGTCGGCACATCCATCCGGATCGGTCCACGTCATCGTGACGAGGCCGCCGCGCACTCTGCTCTGCAGATTCGTGAGCGGACTCGGTCGACCCGAACATCCGACGCTTACCGCCACTTCGTTGGAGGGCACGCTCAGTCCCGCCGCATTCTTCGCGCGAATGCGTATGTAGTATCGACCTCGCCCGACGTTGTTCACGCGGGTCGACGTAGACGAGCCCGTGGTCCCGGTATAGAGCGTCTGTCTCGGGCTGACGCCTGCCTCGACCACATACTGCGTCGGGGCGGTGCCGGTGATCGGCGGTATCCACGACAACGTGATGTCATTGCCTCGCACCCTGCCGGTGAATCGTCGCGGCGGACCCGGGCAGCCTTCATCGACCGCTCCATTCTGGTTGTTGTCGACACCATCACCGCAGACGTCAGGTGTCGGCCCGGGCGTCGGTCCCGGTAGCGGCGGCGGTGGCGGAGGCGGAGGAGGTGGTGGCGGCGGAGGCGGCGGTGGCGGTGGCGGTGGTGACGCCGACGTCCCGGCCGTGATCTCGTAGACATGCACCTTCGGACTCGCGCCGTAGTGCTCCGTGATGTAGACGCGGCGCGTGGCCGGATCGTAGGTGGCGCCGGAGATCGAGGCCCCTCCCGAGTTGTTCATCTCGGTGAGACGCCACG
Source organism: Vicinamibacterales bacterium (assembly GCA_036732565.1). Lineage (GTDB taxonomy): Bacteria > Acidobacteriota > Vicinamibacteria > Vicinamibacterales > UBA2999 > JAIVJN01. The sequence goes on along the minus strand of DAINCF010000411.1, from coordinate 1,964 downwards.
TCGCGTACGGACGCACGTCCCAGAATTGACGCGATCCGTTCTTGACCGCGAGGAGATCGTTGGCGTCGTACGCCCAGACCTGATGGTGGTAGGGATAGGCGTGGTAGCCCTTGTATTCCTCCGCCGCATCGCCGCAGGCACTGCCTTCGCCGTAGCACTGCGTTCCCGAACCGTGTCGTCCGAAGAACAGCACTGACCGCGTGCCGGCAGGGAATCCGAAGCCGCCCATGGTGTCGGCGTGGGTGTAGAACCCGTTCGCGATGGCAGGGTTCGACAACGGACGATCGACGGGATACCCAAGCAGGCGTGTCGCCGGCACCGGCGTCACGCGACCCACGTCGTCGGGATTGAATACCGACACGGACGGCCCGCTCGAAGTGCGCGAGATGATCGAGAGACAGCATTGCCCGGTCAACGCGGGACCACCGAGCAGCGACTGCCACTCGGCAGGAACCAGGGCCATCTGACCGGAGACGTAACCCGCACCGGCCGAGCCGACCTGGATGGGCCCGGTGACATCGCCCCCCGCGCTCAGCGTCGTTCCCGAGGCGAAGTGACTGATGGACTGATTGGTATCGGCGTCGTAGTAGCTGAACGCCGTCGAGATCAACCGGCCATTGTAGAGGAGCGAACCGCCGATCTTGATGGTGTTCCCGGGATCGACCTGCGCCATGCGTCCTTCGCTGATGTCGACGCACCGCTGTCGAATCGTGGCCAGGCCTCCGATTGCGGGAATGGACACCTCGCACAACCGCTGCGTCCAGTCGTGGCCGCCGATGAAGAGTCCGCCTGGAGACAACCCGAGCGCTGTCCCTCCGTACGTGAGATCACCCGACGTCTGGCCGCTGCCATCGTTTTCAGGTACTCGAAACGATCCCAGGTAACGCATGTTGGACGCCTGGACGAGCGGTTGGCTCGTTGGCGATTGCGCGGCACCCTGGGGAAGGAGGCCCGCGACGAGGATTCCGACGAATCCGAGCTGTGCGGCTCGGTGGCGGTTCGGTTCTTTGCGCATGAGACGCCGGACGCTGGGCAAGGCGGATACCAGCGGCTTTCGCCCTCAAACGCACGAGAACTACGCTAGTTTTCGCGACTTCTGGCTCAGGCGGGAAAAGCTCAGCTTCACGAAGCGCGATCGGTCTAACGAAATTGGCGGCAGCTCGAGCGCCGATTTTGTCGGGTTACGCGGTGGTCAAACCGCCGTCATACCGCCGCGACCATGGGGGCAGCGCCCGCCGTCGAGCGCAGCGGTCGATCGTGCTCGAGCAGACGATGCCAGCGTTCGAGGCACCACGTGGTCCACAGCGCCGACGAGCGATCCTGGCCCTCGTCGCAATGCTCGCGCAGCCAGCGCGCGACGAGGGTCGTGTCGAGCAGCGACGACACGCTGGAGTCAGGCCCCAGCACTTCACGCTCGAACCAGAGCCGGTACGGGCCGCGAATCCAATCACCGATGGGTGCGTTGAACCCTTGTTTCGGCAGGGATGCCAGCCCGGCAGGCAAGCGGCGCGCCCCGAGCTCGCGCAGATAGTGTTTCGAGCGGCTGCCGCGCACCTTCCGATCGGCCGGCACGCGAAACGCGAACTCGATCACGCGATGATCGAGCAGCGGGCAGCGCACCTCGAGACTGTTGGCCATGCTGGTCCGATCCACCTTCACGAGCGGATCGTTGGGCAGATAGACTTTCAGATCCGCGTACTGCGCGCGCTGCAGCGCGTTGGTCGACGGGCAGCGGCGATACGGCGCGGTCACGGCTTCGTACACAGGGCTCGCCGCCGGATCGCGTGAGCTCGCCAGTCCGAGCAGCGCGCGGGCGTCCCAGGGCTTCACGAAACAGAGATCGGCGTAGTACGCGGACTCCTGCGGCCATCCCAGGTTCTCGAGCACGTTGCCGGCGCGCAGCGGACGCGGAAGCCGACGGGAACGGGGCCAGCGGGCGCCGAGCCAGCGCGCGGCCTGACGAC
>DAINCF010000410.1:0-6546 GCA_036732565.1 Vicinamibacterales bacterium | reverse complement strand
TCGTGCTCCGCGAGCTGCCCTACCCCGCTGCCGATCGGCTCGTCTCGATCGTGCGGGTGGCGGAGCGGACGTCGGCGGCGTCGTTCTCAGCAGCCGACTACCTCGACTTGAAGCGTGACAGTCGCGCCTTCAGCGCGATGTCAGGCTATCGCGAAGACATCGTCGACCTGACCGGCAGCGGCGATCCCGAGCGGCTGGACGCGATTCAGGCGACCAGTGGGTTCTTCGACGCCTTCGGCGCAGCGCCGATCGTCGGCCGCACGTTCAGCGAAGCCGTCGACCAGCCCGGCGGCCCGCGGGTCGCCGTGATTGGCGAGGGCCTCTGGAAACGGCGCTTCGGTGAACGAGCCGACGTCGTTGGATCGGCGATCCGTCTCAACGGCCAGCCGACGACGATCCTCGGCGTCATGCCGGAGTGGTTCCGCCACCCTCGCGAGGCCGACGTGTGGGTGATGTCGCCGTTTCCGGTGCCCGTGCCTCCGATCGATATCGTCGAGAGTGAGCTGCTCGAAAGCCGCGACATCGACTACTTCACTGCGCTGGCGCGCGTCCGGTCAGACGTGTCCATGGCGCAGGCGAACGAGGAAGTCCGCGGGGTCGGCGCGCGACTCGCCAAGGCGTTTCCCGACACGAGCCCCCGCGAGCCGATGCAGCTGCTGCCGCTCCGCGAGGAGCTCATCGGCGATGCGCGTGAGCCGATGCTTCTCCTGCTCGCCGCGATCGGCGTCGTGCTGCTGATTGCCTGCGCCAACGTGGCGAGCCTGCTCCTCGCGCGAGGCGCGGGTCGACGTCGGGAGCTCGCGGTGCGAACGGCGCTCGGCGCCGGGCGGGCGCGGCTCGTCCGTCAGCTTCTGACCGAGAGCGTGGTGCTTGCGGTCGTCGGCGGCATCTTCGGCGTGCTGCTGGCCTTCTGGCTCGTCGATGTGCTGGTGGCGTTGGCGCCGCAATCGATTCGACGCATCGGCGATGTGCGGTTCGACTGGCGCGTCGCGCTCTTCGCGACGGCATGCTCGACGGTCGTGGGCATGATCTTCGGCCTCGCGCCGGCGATGACGGGGACGTCGCCGTCGATCGGCGCGGATCTCAAGGACGGCGGGCGCTCGGCGACCACGTCACGATCCCGCGCGCGCAACAGCCTGGTCGTCGCGGAAGTCGGCATGGCGGTTGTCCTGCTCGTTGCCGCCGGCCTGCTGCTGACCAGCTTCATGCGGCTCCGCGCCGTCGATCCCGGCTTCCGGACCACACGGCTCATCGCGGTGTCCCTGCCGTTGCCGATTTCGCGTTACGACGAAGCGCAGCAACGCCGGCTGTATCAGGGCGTGCTCGAGCGATTGCACGCACAGCCCGGCACGTCGCAGTCCGCCGTCGGCTTCCCCATGCCATTGACGAACGCCAACGCAACGAGTGGCTATCGCATCGTCGGTCGGGACGCGCAGGCCACGCCAGAGCAGTCGGCGGAGTTCGGCACCGTCTCTCACGGCTACTTCGAGACCATGGGTATCCCGTTGTTTCGTGGGCGCGAGTTCACGGAGGGCGATACGGACGGGGCCCAGAAGGTCGCGATCATCAACCAGACACTCGCTGAGCGCGAGTGGCCCGGGCGCGATCCGGTCGGCGAAACGGTCGCGTTCGGCGGATCGCTCGAGGACAAGTCGAGCTGGGTGCGCGTGGTCGGCGTCGTCGGTGATTCGAAGCGCCGAAATCTCCAGACCACACCGGCCGCGTCCATCTACCTGCCCTATCAGCAGGTGTCTCTGCCGTACATGACGGCCGTCGTGCGCTCGGACATGGGCCTCGGCGCGGTTACCACCGCGGTACGCCAGGCCGTGCAGTCGATCGATCGGGACCTGCCACTCGGCGACGCGTACACGATCGAGCAGATGATCGATCGCTCGACCGGCGAGCCACGATTCCGCGCGTGGCTCATCGCGGCCTTCGCGTTCGTCGCCCTGACGCTCGCTGTGGTCGGGATCTACGGCCTGATCAGCTACACCGTGTCGCAGCGCGTGCCGGAGATTGGCGTGCGGCTGGCGCTCGGCGCCACCCCGGCTGATGTCCGCCGCCTCATCCTCGGCGGCGGGATGAAGCTCGCGGCGCTCGGCATCCTCGTCGGTCTCGTCGGCGCGGTGGTGTCGGTGCAGGCCTTGCGAGGATTGTTGTTTGCCGTCAGCGCCACCAGCCCCCTGATATACGGTGGCGTGGCGGGGTTGCTGTTGACCGTGGCAGGACTGGCCTGCTGGCTTCCCGCGCGTCGTGCGATGCGCATCGATCCCGTGGTCGCCCTTCGTACAGAGTAGGAGCGCCTCGCGAGGCGCCCCTACAATGACTCATATGATCCGTTTGAACAGCATCGAGAAGAGCTATCGCCACGGTCTGAGCCAGACCTTCGTGCTCCGTCGCGTCACCGTCGCCATCGGGTCCGGTGACTTCGTGTCCATCATGGGCCCCTCGGGCGCCGGCAAGAGCACGCTGCTCCACATCATGGGCATGCACGACAGCGCGTGGAACGGCGAGTACTGGCTCTTCGAGGACCCGATTCACCAGCTGGCGGCCAAGGACCGGATGCGGCTGCAGAAGCAGCACATCGGCTTCGTCTTTCAGAGCTACCACCTGCTCGACAACCTCACGGTCTACGAGAACATCGATCTGCCGCTGTCGTACCGCGACGTCAAGAAGTCCGAGCGGCAGGGCATGGTCGCCGACATCCTCGATCGCTTCAACATCGTCGGCAAGAAGGACCTCTATCCGAACCAGCTGTCCGGCGGCCAGCAGCAGCTCGTCGCCATCGCGCGCGCCGTCGTCGCCAAGCCGACGTTGATTCTCGCGGACGAGCCGACCGGCAATCTGCATTCGGATCAGGGGCGCGAGATCATGGAGCTCTTCAAGCGCCTCAACGACGCCGGGACCACTATCGTGCAGGTCACGCACTCCGAGACCAACGCTTCGTACGGACGACGGATCATCAAGCTGAAGGACGGCTGGATAGTCGATGAATAAAGCGCGTTTCGGCAGTCGGCAGTCGGACGTCATGACTGCCGACCTACGACTCCCGACTCCCGATTCTGAACTCCATGTCCACTGACGTCATTTCGCCAAAGTCTCCGGGTACGACGCGGACCGATACGCAGCCGCGAATCCTCATCGCCGACGATCAGGCGGATGTGTTGGAAGCGCTGCGTCTGCTGCTCAAACCCGAAGGCTACCTCATCGACACGGCCAGCTCGCCACAGCACATCCTTCGCTCGCTGGAGCTGAAGGACTACGACGTCGTGCTGATGGATCTGAACTACGCGCGCGATACGACGTCGGGCGAAGAAGGCCTGGATCTGCTGCACCGCATCCACACAGCGGACGAGTCCTTGCCCGTGGTGGTGATGACGGCGTGGGGATCGGTCAACGTCGCGGTGGAAGCGATGCGGCGCGGCGCGCGCGACTTCCTGCAGAAGCCGTGGGACAACGAGCGGTTGCTGTCCATCGTCCGCACGCAAACCGAGCTGGGTCGGGCGATTCGCCGGGGGCGTCAGCTCGAGGCCGCGAATCAGGCGCTGATGGCCGACGGCCACTCCCCACTGCTGGCGGAGTCGGCCGCGATGCGGCCGGTGCTGGACATCATCGCGCGGGTCGGCCCATCGGATGCCAACGTGCTCGTCACCGGCGAGAACGGATCGGGCAAGGGGCTCGTCGCGCAGGCGCTGCACGCGGTGTCGCCGCGCGCGACGCGACCGATGGTGACGGTCAACGCCGGTGGCATGGCCGAAGGCGTGTTCGAGTCCGAGCTCTTCGGGCACATGAAGGGCGCCTTCACCGACGCCAAGGTCGATCGCGTCGGCCGGTTCGAGCTCGCCGACGGCAGCACGCTGTTCCTCGACGAGATCGCGAACGTCCCGCTCAGCCAGCAGGCCAAGCTCCTGCGCGTCATCGAGACCGGCGAGTTCGAGCGACTCGGATCGTCCAAGACCCGGAAGGTCAACGTGCGCCTCGTCTCGGCGACCAACGCCGACCTGAACGCCGAAGTCACCGGGGGGAAATTCCGTCAGGATCTGCTCTTCCGGTTGAACACGATCGAGATCAACCTGCCGCCGCTCCGCGATCGCCGCGAGGATATCCCGGTCCTGGCGCGGCACTTCCTGCGGCAGCACGCGCAACGCTACCGCAAGAGCCTGAGCGGCTTCGATCCAGCGGCCATGCAGGTGTTGCTCGACCATCGCTGGCCGGGCAACGTGCGTGAGCTCGATCACGCCGTGGAGCGTGCCGTACTGATGGCGCAGGCGAATGCGATTCGCGCCACCGATCTGGGCCTGCGCACCGAGGGCACGAGCACGGCGAGGCTCGAAGACATGAGCCTCGAAGACGTCGAGGCGTTCCTCATCCGCAAAGCGATGGCCCGTTACGGCAACGTCAGCCAGGCTGCAAGGGCGCTCGGCCTATCGCGCAGCGCCCTCTATCGCCGTCTCGAGCGCTATAAACTCTAGTTTTGTGAGGCGCCTGACCTACGATCGGCAGGTCTTTCTGCTGGCCCTCGCCGGCGGCGTGCCGGGTTCCCTCACGGCGCTCATCATCCTCTGGACCGGCGACTACACCGCCAAGGTGCAGTGGACGCTCACGGTGCTCATCGTGGGCGCGCTGCTGACCGCCGCGGCGTCCCTCCGTGGTCGAGTCGTCCTCCCACTTCAGACCATCTCCAACCTCCTGGCCGCGATGCGGGAAGACGACTTCTCGATCCGCGGTCGGCCGGCCGATGCCGAAGATCCGCTGGGCGCCGTGCTGCTCGAGGTCAACACGCTGGCCGAGACGCTCCACGAGCAACGGCTCGGGGCCGTCGAAGCGACCGCGCTGCTGCGGACGGTGATGGAGCAGATCGACGTCGCGGTGTTCGCCTTCGATCCGGAACAGCGCCTGCGCATCGTCAACCGCACCGGCGAGCGGCTGATGGGACGCACCGTCGAGCAGCTTCTGGGTCGCACGGCCGACGAGCTGGCGGTGACCGACTGGTTCGCGGACGCCCCGCGCGTCGTGGACATCGCGGTGCCGGGCGGGACGCCAGGCCGCTGGGAAGTGCGGCGAACAACGTTCCGGCTCGGTGGGCTGCCCCACGATCTGCTCGTGCTCTCGGACGTCAGTCGTCCCCTGCGCGAGCAGGAGCGTCAAGCGTGGCAGCGCCTGATCCGCGTCATCGGCCACGAGCTCGGGAACTCCCTGGCGCCGATCAAATCGATCGCGGGCAGTCTCGAAACCCTGCTCCAACGCCATCCGCTACCGGCCGACTGGCGCGACGACATGACCAAAGGACTGCACGTGATCGCGTCGCGCACCGAGTCGTTGAGCCGCTTCACCGCCGCGTACGCGCGGCTCGCGCGGCTGCCGGCGCCGATCCTGGCGCCGGTCGTGCTCAAGCCGCTGCTGCAGCGCGTCGCCGGATTCGAGACGCGGGTCCCGGTACATATGCGACCTGGGCCGGACATCACCGTGACCGCCGATGGCGATCAGCTCGAGCAGCTTTTTATCAACCTGATTCGCAACGCCGCGGACGCGTCCATCGAAGTCGGGACGTCGCCGGTCGCCGTCGGCTGGCGGCGCACGCGTCATGGCGCGGACATCTGGGTCGAAGACTCGGGTCCTGGCCTCGCCAATACGGCCAACCTCTTCGTGCCGTTCTTCACGACGAAACCCGGCGGATCCGGCATCGGCCTGGTGCTGTGCCGGCAGATCGCCGAAGCGCACGAAGGGTCCCTCAAGCTCGAGAATCGCGCCGACGGCCGCGGCGCGCGGGCGACGCTCACGCTTCCGCTCTAGCGCTTCAACTCTCCGCGCCTCAGCTGACGGTACATATCGAGCGCTTCGCGGATGATGCGCACCGCTTCATCGGTGGCCAGGAAGTCCTCGACGACGACCTGTTTGTTCTCCAGCACTTTGTAGTCCTCGAAGAAGCGTCGAACCTCGCGAAGCATGTACGCCGGCAGCTGCGTATGGTTGGCGTACTCCATGAAGGCCGGATCCTTCACGCTGACCGCGATGATCTTGTCGTCGACGCCCTTCTCATCGCGCATCCGCATGACCCCGATCGCGCGGGCTTCGACGATGGTCAATGGGTCCACAGGCTCCTGTCCAAGCACGAGCGCATCGAGCGGGTCCCAGTCGTCGCAATAGGTCCGGGGGATGAAGCCGTAGTTGGCCGGGTAGTAGACCGCGCTGTGCAGCACGCGATCCAACCGGAGCAGGCCCGTTTCCTTGTCCAGCTCGTACTTGTTCTTGCTCCCCATCGGCACTTCGATGACGACGGGGAAATTCGAGTCAATCAGGTGATCGTCTACGTAGACGTCATGCCAAGCGTGCATCTGACGATGATAGTTGAAGAGGTCGGGGCGGTTCGCGAGCCGCCCCTACACCTTCCTGATTCTTCCCTCGGCTGCACGCATCAAGCGGTCGCGGATGGCCGGGCCGATGTCCGCGTCCTCGGGATGCGATGCCAGGATGCAGTCGACGTCCTCGGCATCCAGCGCGCGCAGGCTCGCGAACAGCTCGCGGGCCGCCCGCGCGGGATCGCGG
>DAINCF010000409.1:0-6553 GCA_036732565.1 Vicinamibacterales bacterium | reverse complement strand
ATAGCGGTCCCACTCCGGCTCGCCGATGAAGAGGTCCGTCGGAATGGGCCCGTTGGGCGCGGGGTAGAGCGTGCCGGCCAGCCCCAGAAATGCGTTGGTGTTCTTGCTGCGGTCGTACTGATAGTCACCGTAGAGCGTCACGGAACGGCGAGCATCCGACCGCCACGTCAGTGACGGCGCGACCAGGGCCCTTTGCTGGTCGGCGTAGGCGATTTGTGTGTCGCTGTCCTTCCCCATCGCCACCAGCCGGTAGAGCCACGATCCGTCGGCGTTCAGCGGACCCGTCACGTCGAACTGGATCTCGCGGTGGTTGTAGTTGCCGAACCGCACGCCGATCTCGCGAGCGGCTTCGGCTCGCGGGCGCTTCGACGCCAGATTGATCACGCCGCCCGGATCGTTCTGCCCGGCGATGATGGAGGACGGTCCTCGCAGGACCTCGATGCGCTCGTACGAGTACGGCTCCGCCCGGACCACGCCATACCAACCGGTCAACGGCAGGCGCAGGCCGTCGAGGAGGATGGTCGTTTCGTCGCTGCCGCGCAGCGAGATCCAGTCGCCGCGGTTGTCGACCCCGTAAAGCTCGTGGCGCACGCCCGGCGCGTAGCGCACGGCCTCCTGCAGCGTCGGCGAGGCTTGATCGCGGATCTGGGTGGCGCCGATGACCGTCACCGACTGCGGCGTCTCGATCAGCGGCGTATCCGTTTTCGTGGCCGTCGTGGCGCGTCTGTCGGCCTCGGTTGGCGGAGCGCTCACCACAACCGAGTCGGTGAGCTGCGCGACGGTCAGCACGACCGCGATCTCCGCGTCCGTTTCGGCCCCGATGCTCACCTGCTGCGTGAAAGCGCCGAATCCCGGGCGCTCGACGCGGATCTCGTACGTGCCCGGCGGCAGGCGAAGCGCGAACGTGCCATCCGCGCCGCTTTGGGTACGACGCGTCAACACGCCGTGCTGTGCGGTGATGACGGCGCCTGAAATCCGCGCCTCTTGCACATCGGCCACGGTGCCCGACAGGACGCGCTCAGGTTGATTGATGGGTTGCGCCGACGCGGATGGATAGCTCGACGCCCAGATGAGGGCAAGCGCTACGGTGAGAGCGGCGGTACGACGAATCATGGCGACGGATCCTTGCTCTGCGTGCCATGACTGGGCCGCTCCGGCGCGGTCCCTACGCGCAGATATTGCGCGTTGGGGTAGGGGTACAATGCGGACGCCGGACGCGTCATGCGCTACGCGTGTGATCTACGGTCTGTTCAGGCCTGCGTTCGGCATCCCGCCGGGTGTTGCCGCACCCGGCGGGGCCTTTTCTTCAATCTTGAGACTTAGTCTCAAAACCGACGACAGCGTACTCAGGAAGGCCGCCAGCGGTCAACCCCGTCGTACGTAGGTCGCCCCCTTTGCCTCAGAGCCGGTTGCGAAAATCGTACGTAGCGCAGGCCTTCAGGCCTGCCCCCTACCGGAGCTTCAGCAGCTCGTCAACGGTGAAGACCTCACCGTTCTTGATGACGGTGTGCACACGCAGGGTGTCGGCGATGTTCGTCAGCGGGTTGCCGTCGACGATGACGAGATCGGCGAGCTTGCCGACTTCCAGCGTGCCGAGATCGGAAGCGGCGCCCATCACCGTGGCGATGTTGATCGTGGCTGTCCTCAACGCCTCCAGCGGCGTGAGACCCGCGGCGACGTAGTCCTGCAGCTCGACGTGCAGGCCGGTGGCGTACGGGGTCAGCGGTGAATCCACGCCGGCGATGATGCGCGCGCCGGCCTTGTGAAGCGCGAGCACGGTCCTCTGCCCTTGCGTGAGACCCGTTCGCGCGGTGCCTCGGCCCGCCATGGCCGCGGCGGCCAGCGTGGCACGGGTCCACGGCGGCTGCAACAACCCCCAGCGTGGGTCGTCGAGAATCGTGGGGTCGGCCCGCACCGCTGCTTGAAAGCCGCCGAGACCGAGCGTCGGCGTCAGCGTCATGCCGGCTTTCGAGACGATGGCGATCACGTCCTCGTAGGCGCGTCCCATGCCGGACTGCTTCGTCGAATAGCCGCGACGGCTGGTCGCGCCGGTGTGCTCGACGCTGTCGCTCCCGAAGAGCGCCGCCGGATAAATCTCGTGCGATGACGTCGGAATGCCCAGGCGATGCGCGCCCTCGACCGCGCGCTTCTGCAGCAGATCGGGAAGCCGCACGTAGGTCTTGAACATGTCGTAGTCGAGCGCCTTGGCCCGCGCCAGCTCCATGTCGACGACGGCTTCGGTCGGCGCGGTCGACGCCATCGGGTAGTACGGACGCGCGCCGTCGAGGAGATAGCCGGTCGTGAAGACGCGCGGGCCGACACGGCGGCCCGATTCGATGGCCTCCTTGTCCTCGAGCGCATCGTAGGGATGGCCACCGACGTTGCGGAAGCCGGTGACGCCATAGGCGAGGTGCACGCGTCCGAAGAGATCGCCGTGCTCCTTCAGGTTGTGCCCGTGGCCCTCGATGAGACCCGGCATCACGCTCCGATCGCCGGCGTCAATCACCGAGCCGTTGTGATGCCGAGCATCGTGCGGCTCGATCGCGACAATGCGGTTCTTCTCGATGACGAGATCGATGTTGGCGCGCGCGGTCGTCTCGACGCCCGTGATCAATCGTCCCGCGTGCACGACGGTCCTGCCGGCCGGCACCTTCCGCTGCCACGTCAGATCCAGCGGGACGTCGCGTGTCGCGCCGCCAGACACCGACACGAGCTTGAGACGATCCGTCGCAACGTAGAGGATGCCATCGGCGCCGGCCCAACTGATGGCATCGGCCAGCTCGGAGGTGATCTGTCGCGCCGCACCCGCCGGTTTCCCGTCCGCGCCGATCGGCATCACGTACAGATAGCCGTTCGACACGAACGCGAGGTGACGGCCATCCGGTGAGATCGCTGGACCGTCACCAGCGCGCTTCCCCATCGGCACGTGCGCCGTCGGCACCATCATCTCGGGCCTTCGACCTTGCGGGCCGCCATCGACGGCGACGACCCAGTAGTAGTTCATCGACTCGCGATAGCGCGTCGAGTACGGCTCGAGCGCGGAGGTGACGAGAAACCGGCTGTCGCGGGTCCACGACGGATACCCGACGCCAAAGATGCGCTCGTGCACCTTGCGCGGCTCGCCGCCGTTGGCGGCCACGACGTAGAGCTCGCCCTGTTCGTATGCCTGGTTGCTGACGAAGGCGATCCGGCGACCATCGGGCGACCAGGCCGCGGCCATGTCGGCATCGGGCAGGCTCGTCAGCCGGCGATCCGCATTGGTGCGCAGATCGCGGACCCAGATGTCCATGCCGCCCGCACGATCGGACGAGAAGGCGATTTTCGATCCATCCGGCGACCACGCGGCATCCGTATCCACGAACGCATCGTCGGTCAGCCGTTTCGGTGTCCCACCGATGGCCATCGTCCACAGATCCCCCAGCGCCGCGAATGCCAGTTGCTGGCCGTCGGGCGAGACCACGGGTCGCATCACGCCGAGCACGCGAGTGGCCGTCGTCGAGTCGAAGTCGCGTGGCTTGCGCGCGTAGCTCGCCGGTGCAATCGTCAGCGTCGCCTCGAACGCGACCGCCGGCATCGGACCACCAGTGACGGAGCGACGCTTGATCTGACCGTCTGCCGGATACAGGAACTCCGTGGCCGACAGCCACTGCGCGCGAAACGGGAAGTAGTCTTCACCGGTTGCGAGTGTCTGGCCGTCGAGTGTCAGCTTCGATTCGTTGTCCGGTGGAACGGCGTTGATGGCAGGCACGGCGCTGAACAGCACCTTGCCGTCGGGACTCCACGATGGCGCGCCGAGCGTGCCACCGGACGCAGTGAGAAGGCGTTCGGTTCCATCGACGCTGATGGCGTAGACGCCGGGAGCGGAGGTCCGAGTCGAGACGAACCCGATCTCCTTGCCGTCCGGCGACCATGCGGGAAAGTAATCGTTCGCCGAATCCTTCGTCAGTTGCCGCACCTCGCGCGTCGCGACGCTGAGCAGCCAGATGTCGTAGTTGCCGCTGCGATCCGACGAGAACGCGATGGTCGAGCCGTCTGGCGACCAGTGCGGCTCGCGATCGTCGAACGGGCCGCTGGTGACGGCGGTCAGGTTCGAGCCATCGGCAGCGACCGTCCAGATCCGCCACATGCCGTCGCGATAGCTCTGGAACGCGATCGACGTGCCGTCCGGGGACCACGCCGGCTGCCGGGCGTCGCCGTACTCGTCGGTGAGGCGAGCCGCCTTGCCTCCGGCGATCGGCACGATCCAGAGGCCGCCTTGGAGATCGATCACCACGCGGCTCTTGTCGGGCGAGACCGCGATCGCCATCGACGTGCCCTGGCGCACGGTGATGTCGATCATGCCCTCTCCGGTCCGCGCGGGGGGCGGACTTGGGGCGGCAAAGAATCGGCGCGTGACGAAGCCGGCGAGCAACACCACGACGACCAGCGCAAGCCACTTCAGACTCTGGCGATGCATGAGGCGGAATTGTATGCCGTAGGGGGCTCGCGAGCCCTGTGTCGTAGGGGTGGTCGCGAGCTCTATGTCGTAGGGGCGGTTCGCGAACCGCCCCTACTGAAGCGGCACCTTCCTTGCTCGTGACACGGGCGACGGAGGCGAGTATGGAGCCCAACGACCAGAGCGAGAAGCCGAAGGACCACGGCGTGCCGTCTGGAATGGCCGACCCGGAGAATCCGGCGAGTCAAGCATCGGGACCGGGCGGGATTGCGGATCAGGAAGCGATCAAGAAGCTCGCCGAGGCGGGCATCAACCCGCAGAACACGGCGAGCATGTCACGCGCCGAAGATGATGAGCTGGCGCAAGCGCGCAGCCGCGAGTTTCACGATCGTCCTGAACAAGGCAAGCGAACGTAGCCAGCAGCGCTCTGTAGTAGCATCCCCGGGCCCTTGCCGCTCAGACTGGTGCCCGGGGACTCTGCATGAGCATTCTGACGGTCAACCTCGTCTTCAGCACGCTGGTGTTCTGGATAGCCGCCAGGCTCTATCTGCTGCCCAAGCTCCACATTCTCACGCCGCGCGCCGTGCTGCTGCCGATTCTGTTGCTGCACGGCTTGCGTCATCTGGGTTTGATGTTCCTGGCGGCGGGCGCCACGTTCTCAGGCGTGCCAGCGGAGTTCGCGATTCCTGCCGCCTACGGCGATCTCCTCGCCGCTGTCCTTGCCGTCATCGCGATTCCGGCAGTGGCCACCAGCGCGCCCATCGCAAAGCCGCTGGTCTGGATCTTCAACATCGAGGGATCGGTAGACCTGGCGATCGCCATCACGCTGGCCACGCTCTATGACGCGGCGGACGCCATGGGCCCGGCGTATTGGATTCCCGCCTTCTGGGTGCCGGCGCTGCTGGTGACGCACTACGTCACGTTCCTTGTGTTGCTCAAGCACTGGCGCAGCTAGAGTGGCTGTCCTCGGAGGTCGCGATGGATACGCTGTTCGTGTTTCCCTTCATGCTGTTCGCCCACGCGTTCGACATCACGATCATCGCGATGCTCTACATGATCTGGAAGGAGCTCAGGGCGATACGGACTGCACGGTAGGCTCGATGTGTGGGCGGAGTGCGGACGTCGGCCGGCCCTGCGTTCGGAGCCGTGTCCGCACTCCACCGTCCTCACGTCGCTACGGCGTCAGCGCGAATGCGCGATCCAGGGTCGTCGTGTAGATGGTGCCCTTATAGAGTGAAACCGTCGAGCGGGAGTCGGTGGTGCCGCTGCGCCAGCCCCACTCGACCGCGGCCGTCGGCGTGACGGCCTGCACGCTGAGCCAGTAGGTCACGCCCGGCGATGCCGTGAACGTCGACGGGAGCACCACCGAGTAGTTGTAGAGCGCCCACGTCGTGTTCGTCGCCGCGGCGCACGTCGCGCCCGGGAAGTTGCCGTTGAAGGTCTGATTGACCTGCGCCGCCGGCACCGTGACGGTGGCGATCGCCGCGCCGGTATTCGGACGCCCTGCCTGGTCGGCGTGGATCGAGATCACGAACGAGCTGGCCACCGACGGCGGGGCCGCGGCCCCATTTTGCGGAACACAGTAGATGCCCTGCCACTCGACCTGCCGGATCGTCGATCCCGCTGGGAACGTGAAGTCGTCGAAGGTCTTGTACGGGCTTTCGCCGGTGCCGTAGATCTGCGATCCCCAGGCCTGGAGCGACGAGGGCACGCCCGGCGGATTGAGTGTGGAGCGCGAATTCGATGCCGGGCCGACGGTGACGCTGGCCTGGTTCGACGCCGGGCTCGAGCCGGCGCCGTTCACCGCGATGACGGTGAAGTAGAAGGTACCGGGCGGGGCGCCAGGCACGGTGGTCTGCGTGACGTTGCCGGCGACCGTCAGCTGGGCTAGCGGCGCGCCCGTCGGCGTCGTCGAGGCCCGGATCACGTAGCTCTCCACCGCGGCCGTGCTGCTGTTCGCCGGGGCGGTCCATCCGATCGTGATCGTGCTGCCTGCCGCACTCGCTGACAGGTTGCGTGGAGCACCCGGCAGCTGCGTGGCGGCGGGCACGGTGACCGTGCGCGGCGCGGTTTCCGGGCCGAGGCCGCTGCTGCTCGACGCCTGCACGGAGAGCACGT
>DAINCF010000408.1:0-6560 GCA_036732565.1 Vicinamibacterales bacterium | reverse complement strand
TCGCAATCGTACGTAGCGCAGGCCTTCAGGCCTGCCCCGCTATTGGCACCTGAAGCTGGCCGCGAACGCAGGCGATGTCCCAGGTCCCGACAACGTGAGCATCACGAGATCCCCGGCAGCGATCGCCACCGCGGCGGCGCTCGTGCAATCGGCCGTCGACCCATCGGCGATGGTGCAGTTCAAGGAACTCGCGATGCCATTGATGGCGAGCGCTACGAGCAGGCTGGCTCCGGATGGCGCCGCGAAAGGATGGACGCGAAGCGTGCTGGCCGTGCACGCGACGGGCATCGGCCCGGCGACCAGACTGTCCGCTCGATTTTGATCTCCGACAATCGCCCAGTTCCTCGGCAGGGTCGCGCCTCCGAGGGGGCTGGTGGTGAGGAAGATCGCGCCAGCTCCACCCGCTCCAGTGGGACCTTGTGGCCCGGTGGCACCTGGCGTGCCGGTCGGACCTTGAGCGCCGGTCGGGCCTGGCGTGCCGGTCCCGGTCGGTCCCTGCGGACCCGTGGCGCCTGGTGTTCCGGTCGGTCCCTGGGCGCCGGTTGGGCCTGGCGTGCCCGCGCCCGTTGGACCCTGAGGGCCCGTTGAACCCGGTGTTCCAGTCGGTCCCTGGGTGCCAGTCGGACCTGGAGTGCCCGCGCCCGTTGGACCCGCGGGACCGGTGGGACCTTGCGGACCGGTTGGACCCGGCGCTCCCCCACCCGGCCCGGTCGGGCCCTGCGGACCGGTCGGCCCAGGGGTGGTGCTCGCCTCGCCGGTAGCTCCGGTCGGACCCGTAGGACCGGTCGCGCCGGTCGCGCCCCCTGTCCCAGCGCCCGGAGGTAGCGATCGGCGGACGAGCGTCCCGGCGAGCACGATGCCAATCGACGTCTGTGCGGGACCACCGACGAGCGACGCGGAGGTCGCGAGGCCATTGACGATGCCGGAGAGACCGCCGATCACGAGCCCGCCGCCGATGTTCACGACCAACCCGTCGATCGTGTACGGCAGCGTCGAGAGGAACGTCTGCGACTCCCCTGTCGTCGACAGCCACGCGACGTTGATGGCGACCGTGCCACCGGCGCCGGACGCGCACGTCCCTGGCGGCGTGAACACGAACGTGCCCGCCAACTGAGACGGACTCGACGGGGTCTCCCGCGATGCCGCGAGGACGTACTCACCGGAGAGCGTGCACGCCGTCGCCTGCGCGCTCGAAGGCCGCGCGGTAGCGAGCAGACCCACGACCACCGCGACGACGATGCCGATCGACCTGGGTGTCATAGCAATCCGATCGAGTGGAGCGTCAGCGGCCTCGAGCCTCCAAAGCCTTCGAGCCTCGCGGCCTCTGCCGCGACGATTATGGTCGAGTTTGGAGCGTTGTCAACGTCAGTCGTGCGACGCTGGCGGCTCCGCGTGGCAATTCTGTAAACATCACGCCACGCTTGTCACGATTGGCGACTGCGTGCAGTATCCGTGAGGCATGAGAGCCTACGAGCTTCAGGCGCGTAGCGGGTTCGAGGCGTTGACCCTGACGCGGCGAGAGTCCCGGCCGCTGTCGCCCACCGATGTGCGCGTGCGCATGCGGGCGCAAGCCTTGAACTATCGGGATCTCGCCGTATTGAGGGGCGCGCACAACCGGGTGGAGCCGGTCGTGCCGCTCTCCGATGGCGCCGGTGACGTCGTCGCGATCGGCCCGGGCGTCACGCGGGTTGCCGTCGGCGACCGCGTCGCGTCTCCGTTCTTTCCAACCTGGATCGATGGCGAACTGTCAGCGGATGCACACGCCCACGCGCTCGGCGGCGCCATCGACGGCACCTTGCGCGAGGAGGTGACGCTCGACCAACGCGCATGGGTGCCACTGCCCGCGCACCTCAATTACGAAGAGGGCGCCA
This sequence comes from Vicinamibacterales bacterium, assembly GCA_036732565.1. Classification (GTDB taxonomy): domain Bacteria; phylum Acidobacteriota; class Vicinamibacteria; order Vicinamibacterales; family UBA2999; genus JAIVJN01. The sequence continues at coordinate 4,689 of DAINCF010000408.1, read as the reverse complement.
CGCTGGGATGCGCCGGCGTCACCGCGTACAACGCGCTCTTCAACGGACCGGCGATTGGCGAGGGAGACACGGTGCTCGTCCTCGGGAGCGGCGGCGTGTCGATCTTCGCGTTGCAGCTCGCGAAGGCCGTCGGCGCACGCGTGGTGTTGACGACGAGCGATCAGCGGAAGGCCGCACGGGCGCGCGAGCTGGGCGCCGATCACATCGTCAACTACAAAGAGACGCCGGCATGGGGGGCGGCGGTCCGCGAGTGGTCCGACGGTGGCGTCGATCTCGTCGTCGAAGTCGGCGGCCCGGGCACGCTGGACCAGTCCATCGAAGCCACGCGCTTCGGCGGCGCCATCAGCCTGCTCGGCGTGCTCACCGGCATCCGCGGCGACGTCAATTTGTATGGCATCTTCTACAAGGCGCTGCGCCTCCGCGGTGTGTTCGTCGGGTCGATCACGACCTTCTCGGCGCTCACGGCCTTCCTCACCCGCACTGGTGTGCGCCCTGCGATTGATCGCGTGTTCACGTTCGACGAAGCGCGCGCGGCCTACGAGTACCTCGCCAAGGCGAGCCATGTCGGCAAGGTCGCCATCCGAGTCCTCTAGTGTCGCGGCCGCGGGACACTGGCGGCTACTGCTGCTGTGTCGTCGGTGCCTTGGCCGCCGCGACCTTGTTGCGCAGCAGGCCCACGCCAGGGATCTCGACCTCGAACGTATCGCCCGGCTTCATCGCCTGCGTGGTGCCCGGCGTGCCCGTGAAGACCACGTCACCAGGCTCGAGGGTGACGTAACGGCTGGTGTAGCTGACGATGTTGTCGATCGAAAAGATCAGCAAGTCGGCCGTCGTTTCCTGTACGACCTTCCCGTTGTGACGGCCGATGAGCTTCAGGTTGTTGTAGTCGACGTTGGTGACCACCGCCGGCCCCATCGGCCCGAAGGTATCGGAGGCCTTGGCGCGGAACCACTGCAAGTCCGACTTCTGCCATCCGCGCTCGCTGACGTCGTTGCACGGCGTCACCCCGAAGATGTGGCTCTTGACCTGCGCCTCGGTGATGTTCTGGGCCTTCTTGCCGATGACGACGCAGATCTCCGCCTCGTAGTGCAGCGTGGTCGCGTCGGCGGGATAGACGATGTCGCTCTCGTGTCCCGTCAGCGACGTCGGGAACTTCGCGAACAGGCCGACGTATTTGGCCGGCGACTGCTGGCCGATGTGGCTCTTGTAGTTGAGACCGGCGGCGATTACCTTCTTCGCCTCGGCCGGCGCAAGCAGCTTGACCTCTTTGAGCTGAACGGTGCGCCCCGTGGGCTTGGCGTTCTCGAACACCGACCCTTGCAGCTCGCGAATCGTGGTGTCGTTCTCGAGAATGCCCCACGAGATTTTCCCAGCGGTCTCGTAGCGCACGTAGCGCACCTGTGTCTGAGCCAATGCACTCGCAGACGCGAGGGCCGCAGCAGCCGTGAACCCCATAACGATCGAGCGAAATAGAGACATCGTGCCCCCTCGATGAGCGGCCCAGCCGGGCCGGAAAGTTGGGCACATTCTACCGCCGTGCGTGGCCTCGGTGTATAACCGTGCCCATGCCTACCAAAACCAGTCGCCGCGGCTTTCTCGCCGGTGCGCTCGTTGGCGGGGCCGGCGCCACTCTGCCCGCGTGTGTCACGCCACCAGCGGCGGCCGCCCGGGCCGCGACCTCCAACCCTAACTACGCAAAGCTCGACGAGGTGCTGAAACAGCCGGTGCTCAAGCGGGAGCTGTTCTCGACGCCGGTGATCATCGAGACGCTCGAGCTCCTTCGCCTGGGAGACAGCTTCCTCTGCCGCGTCCGCTCGAAGGACGGCGCGGAAGGCATCTCCGCCGCGAACAATTCGCAGCAGCGCTCGCTCTACCCGATTCAGGTCCTTCGCCTGCAGCCGTACTTCCTCGGCAAGGACGCGCGCGACCTGGAGACGCTGCTGGAAGAGGTGTACGTCCACGACAACAACTACAAGATGCAGAGCCTCGCGCTCTGGGTGCCGCTCGCGACCATCGAGTTCGCGATTCTCGACATGCTGGGCCGAATCGCGAACAAGTCGATGGGCCAGTTGGTCGGCGAGATCCACAACCCCAAGGTCGCGGTCTATCGCGCCAACGGCGAACGCGACGTCAGCGCCGAGGCGGTCATGGAGAACCTCAAGCGGCAGGTCGCGGAGTCTCAGGCCAAGGCGCTCAAGATCAAAATTGGCGGTCGGATGAGCCACGTCGAATACCCCGCCGGACGCTCGGAGCAGCTCATCCCGATGGTGCGCAAAGAGTTCGGCGACCAGATGGTCTGTTATGCCGACTCCAACGGCTCCTACGGCATCGAAGAGGGGATCAAGTTCGGTCGCCTGCTCGAAGAGCACAAATACGCGTTCTACGAAGAGCCGGTGCCGTTCGATTGGTACGAGGAGACCAAGGCAGTGAAGGATGGCGTCAGCATTCCGGTCGCCGGCGGAGAGCAGGAAGCGAGCATGCATGCCTTCCGGTGGCTGATTGCCAACGACGCGCTCGATATCGTGCAGCCCGATCTCTATTACTTCGGCGGGTTCATGCGTTCGATGCGGGTGGCCCGCATGGCTGCCGCGGTGGGGAAAGTGCACACGCCGCACATTTCAGATGGGCTCGGATATCTCTACATGATCCACCTCGTCTCGGCGATCCCGAACGCAGGTCCGTACCACGAATTCAAGGGGCTGAGCGAGGACGTGCCGTTCGAGTGCAAGACCTCCTCGCTGAAAACGGAGAACGGTGTCGTCACCGTGCCGACCGGACCTGGATCGGGCATCGAGATCGATCCAGCCTTCGTCAAGAAGCACACGGTCGTCAAAACATCGGCGAGCAGTTCGACCAACTAGCGTCGGCGACGTGCGGACGTGCACAACGCGGATTTGCCGATTCATCGCGTACAGAATTGCTTGCATTCGCGTGCCGTTGCGCGCGCGGAGAGTCCCACGAGGAAACTGTTGCACCGACGTCTTCGGCGCTGAGGTATAAGGATGCGCCATGAGGAAGACATTCGCCGCCTGCGTGCTCGCGTTCGGCTTCACGGTCATTGGCGCACCCAGCGCGTGGGCCCAAGCGGACACGTTCATGTTTGTGCCTGGGATTCCTGGTGGGTCGATCGACGATCGGCACGAGGACTGGATCGATGTCATGTCGATCACGCAGACGCTCGACTCGAATGGCAAGCGTCGCAGCTCGTGCGAGATTCAGGCGAGCAAGCGCCTCGACATCGCTGGTCCACTGCTCTGGGTCGCGGCCGTCACTGGCCAGGTCTTCCCGGAAGTCCGTGTCGAGGTGCTCAGGCCCGGGGACAAGCCTTTTCTGATCTACGAGCTCAAACTGGGCAACGCGCGAGTGTCGACGATCGCCACGAGCATCAACACCGGCGACCTCGCCGAGACCTTCTCGCTGGTGGCGGAGACGGCGACGTTGACCGTCTTCAGGCAGCCCGGCCCTCCGGTCACCGCGACGATCTCATGTAGATGAACGCGCCCGGTCCTCGTCTGGTCTCGGACCGCGCCAGACCAGCCGTCGTGCCCGCGCGTCATAGTGAGAGCCATGAAGGGACTCGCGGGCGGTCTCTTTGTCACGTTGACCTGCTGGCCACCTCTGATCGCGCAGGAGCGGGACGTCTCCTTCGAACGGATCAGCCTCGCGTTACAGCAGCCGCTCCCAATCGTACGCGGCGTGGATCAGGTTGAGAGCGCCGTGCCGAAGACCCTCGGCATCTTTACCTAGTTCCGCCGACGGGACCCGGCGAGATGCTTCGCGTTTCCGTCCCCATTGGCGGATTTCGTTTCGCGAGCTTTCAAAGGGGTCGTGGCGGCAAATCGACGACGGCAAGAGGCAGCTGCACGACGAAAGGTGGAGGCGGAACGCCAATCGCTCGAGGAGCAGCAGTCATCCTCCAAACGGTGAGTCAAAAAGGGCAGCTGAGAGCTGGCGGGCGTAGCCGATTCGCACCACGAATTTGCGCGCCCGGCAGGACTCGAACCTGCGACCCTCGGCTTAGAAGTTCCGAAGGGAGGCACCGAGGGCAGCGGGAGGCCGCTGCCCAATGTTTTCGCGTCTTTTTGGATTACCGGAGGCAACCGGAAAACGCCCAGCACCGCCACCCATTGCCTGCCATTTGTCAGTCGGACTTCGATCTTCACCCGCACCTCGAAGAGCCGAATCGAGAGCACGCCCTCCGGCCTTGCGACCTCCGGCTCTGCGACTCCGGCGTAAAGAGCCGGCGGATCGTAGGCGGATCTGTTGCGGACTCGATTGATGGCTTTCCTGGTCAGCTGATCGCGGCAAAAATTTGATGCTCAGACCTCGACCGTTCCGGCGCCGATGCAGGGGTTGCCGAGTCGAGAACTCTCGCGCGGGTGGTGCGCCGTACGCCGTACGAGGCTGCCATTGCCTCCAGGCTCGACGTGATGTTCGAAAGCCTTTCGACCCATATGCAGAGCTGGGCACTAGTAGATGCATGGGAGTTCCCCGGCGGCAGAAATCCGACGAGCAACTGCCCCTATGCGCTCATCGCTGCCACCGACATGTACGTTTGATGCGCAGCCGAACGCGACGCCATGGCCACTCTCCAAAGTCTGCTCAAGAAAGGATACCTTCCCGTGAACTTCCGCCTAATCCCGGTTCCCACTTGAGTTGCCGTACCCTGCATGGGCAAAGTACTGACGA